>CAJCIM010000142.1 GCA_903970395.1 Acidobacteriaceae bacterium | reverse complement strand
GCCAGGTCGAGCGCATGAATCGAACTCTCAAGGAAGCTACCGTCAAACGCTTTTACTACCAAACACACGAACGCTTCCGACAGCATCTCGCCGACTTCGTCAACGCCTATAACTTCGCCAAACGACTCAAGACCCTCAAGGGACTCACACCCTACGAATACATCTGTGCCATCTGGACAAAAGAACCACAACGATTCAAACTCAATCCAACCCATCTAGCTGGGGGACTGAACAACAGCTGGCAAAGTCGTCGTCGATGCCCTTGCCAGTTTGCGGAAAGGTGGAGTCGTGGCCGGCATGCCATCCATATCGATCGCATGCCGGCCTTCGACTACGACAAGCTCTTGTGGGGCGAACGGCAGATACGCGGCGTCGCCAACACGACCCGAGAGGACGCGCATGATTTCCTCAAGCTCGCACAAGACCCGAAGATTCAACCATGAGTGACCAAGTTTGCGTTGGAAGATGCAAACTTGGCATTGCTGGCCGTCAAAGATGAGACAGAGAATGGCTCAGCCGTAATCGTTTTCTGATAGCTGCGGCGACTTGTAGATCACCTAGACGGTCTTCGCACGTCGTTTCCTGTGTGCTGCAGTTTGCTCGTGATCGACCAGGACGAGCCACGTCCGCCTTGGTCCGGCAGACGATAGTGCCTCATGAATATGGATACGGCTGTTGTAGCTGATGTAACCGAGCTTGCGGAAGCTGTTCATGAACTTGATGATGCGAAAACCAAGCGTCCCCTTGCCCGACGCATACGCGCCCAGCATCCTCTCGCGCAGATAGCTCGCCCCATACATACAGAATCTGACACTAACTATGCGCCGTTGCTTTTTGGTTATCGATGGTCTTGCTATCACTCTACAGCGATCGCCTTCGGCAGGTTGAGTCCGCCGCCGGTATAACCTGTAGTGGTTGAAAGCGCCGTGCCACCCGATGTGAACTCACTCAGCGTCGAATTGCCCGCGTTCGAAACCCAGATATCTCCGTTGGAATCGATAGCAATCCCCGAAGGTGCGTTCAGCCCGCCCCCTGTTACGAAGCTTGTGAGCGTTCCCGTCGCCGTTAGGTGTGTAAGCGTGTTGGTACTGTTCGCGATCCACGGGGTTCCCGCCGCATCGATCGCAATGGCGGTCGGTGCACTGATGTTGCCTGCCGTGAAGCCATTGGTCCCGGAGCTCGCAGCACCGATATCGCTCAGCTTCGTCACGCTATTGTTGCCGTTGTTGGCGACCCACACGTTGCCGCTTGCATCCGTTGCTATAGCCTTCGGGTTGCTCAGGCCGCCACCAACGTAGTTGATCGCAAGCGTCCACGATGTCGGAGGAGAACTCAACGCCGGTTGATAGGGCGCGCCGATTGCACTGATCAGCTGGGTAAGGGAAGTAAGGCTTTCCGCCGGGTTTTGAGACAGATTGATCGCCGCCTGGATCGTATCTGTAGGCGTGCCTTTTGTATTGGGCGTGTACGAGAAAAGGCTGCTGCAGTCTGAGCTGAAACCACCACCGGTTTGGTCCACCGTGTTGATGCAGGTCGCCAGAATATCCGCGATGGTGTTGATCAGTGTCGTCGGCAGCGTTGCGCCCGTCGGTAACGTAGGTCCCGGCATTGTGCCGGTCGAGACGGTAACTATATTGTTGATGGTCGCGAATGCGTTCGTGATCCCTTGAACATTCGTCGCGCTTGTGCCCACAGCCGAGTACGAGGTCATAAACGGCGACAGAGCCCACACCGAGGCCACTGTCGTCAGCTCATTGATCGAGATCTTGGTTCCGGCGATGCTGCTGCATGTACCGAGGCCGGCCATCATCGCCAGCGCGCTGTTGTTGGCCGTTGCACTCGCTGTCCCGGGGTTCCCCTGTGTGGCTACGATGTACACCAGTGCGCCAGTCGGGCAGGTGTAGTCCCCCGCTATGCTGAATGACCCAGTGGACGTAGTCGTTACCGTCTTTGTAAGCAGGGAAGTCGACGCCGCGCCATAGCCAGAGGTGCTGACGGCATACAGGTGCATCGTTGCGTTGCTGACAGGTTGCTGTCCGCCGAAGACGGTGCCTTCCAATGGCACACCTGCGGATATAGCTGAACCCTGCGTGGCTGACGACGAGATCATATTTGCCCCGCAACCCGTCAGGGCAAATGTCAGGGCTGTTGCGGCTAGTGCCATTCGCTGTCTTGAGAAGAGAATCATGGACGCGCTCCAAGGGTGCCGTTCTTTACTGCGGTGGCCGTCGGCACTACGGGAGCCGCGGCTCCCAGAATCTCCGTCACCGAGTTGTTGCCTGAGTTGCTGATCCAAACATTGCCGGAGATATCGATCGCTACTGCGCTCGGCGAGCTCATGTTGCCGCCCGTATACCCCGTGCTGGGTGTGAACGCCGAACCATTGCTTACTACGCTGACGCTGTTGTTTGAGTTGACCAGCCAGATCGCGCCACTGCCGTCGATCGCGAGGTTTGTGGCTCCGCTGATACCACCTCCCGTGATCCCGGCTTTGATCAGCGCATTGCTGCTGTTGAATTCAGCCAGGCTGTTGCCTCCAGCATTGATCGTCCACAGATTATTGCCGTTGTCGACTGCCGCTCCAATACCGCCGCCGCTCACAGCGGAACTCGTTACCGGGGAGTTGCCGTAGAACTCGCTGATCGATCCAGCCGGGTTCACCGCCCAGATATACGCCGACGTCACCGTGAGGTTGATCGTCGTACTGCTCGTCGCGTCGTTGATGTTTGTGGGTGTCAGCGTCGCAGTCAGTGTATAGACGCCCACCTGAGCCAGCGTAGAAGTGGATGTGATCGTCGTTGGAGTTCCGCTGCCCAGGGTAGCGGTATAAGCGATCGTTCCCGCAACGCTGCCGCTTGCATCGAGAATTCCGGTGCCAATCGCATTACCGGCAAACAGTGTTGTTGTAGAGGGCGACCAGGTGACGCTCGTCGCTACTGGCGAAACCGTAAAACTCGTTGTGATCGACCCGGCCAGGAATCCGCCGGAAGGTGCCTGGAACGCTTCGATCGTAACCGTCCCCGTCCCCGTAATCGTTACGGTTGCTCCGGAGATCGTCGCCGGACCGGAGATGAGGTTATACGTGATCGTGCCTGTAGAGTTCGACGATGCGGCCACCGTAAACGGCGCTGCCCCATACGTCTTGTTCGGTATGGTAAACGTCATCGTAGGCGAGGGAACTGCAGACCACGCCTTCACAAGGTTGAAGGCGTTTACGGAACCAAGGCCCGTCGTCAGGTCATAGCCCGTGCCCGCCGAATATCCGCTCAGAACTCCATACTTATCCCCGGCGGTGTTGACAGTGCAATTCGGATCGCCGCTGGTGCAAACCATTGCGTTCGTGCCACTGGTTGTGTCATAGAACACGCAGCTGTTGCCATTCGTCACCGTGCTGCTATTGCAGGCTGCCAGGTTCGTCTCCGCCGCCGCCAGTTGATACAGGATCGGATTGGCCAGACCCTGGGGCCCACCCATCTTCTGCTGTATCAGTGCCATAATACCGGCCATCGCCGGTGCCGATACCGAGGTTCCGCCGACCTCCTGGAACGTCACATCCGAGGAATTGCTGTAAGTGCAAGGGGCGCCACCCGTTCCCGAAAAGCAGATCAGGTAAGAACTTCCGGGGATGCCGTCAGGTAGTCCCGAACCTGCGAAGAGGGATACGTCCGGCACGTCACGCTTGCCATCGGCTGGCACTCCGGTACCGCTCTGCCAGGACGGCTTGGCATAACCGCCAGAGCATACGCCCCTCGATGAGACGGTTGTACACGCGCTTACGCCTCCTGAGCCGCCAGTGATGTAGGCGAGGTTACTCAACCCATTTGTCATCTTGGCCAGTGAATTGCAGTTGGCTTCGGCGCTAGCCGCCGAAAAGAAGGTCACCATGTAGGGGTCAGTGCAGGTTGCGTTCCACGCAACCTCAGGAATATAACCCAATGCTGTTGCCTGAGTTCCGGAGGCATTGGTTGTGCTCCAGTAGGGTGAGGTGGCACCTGCGGAACCTAAAGTGGCCGTTTGCCAGTTGAGGTCGGTACCGCCGACTGCCGTGATGTAGGGGCTCGACGATATGCCGTTCACATTTAGGCCCTTCGTCGATGGGTTTAGTGAGTGCACGCTGGATGAATCACAACCCGCAGACCCCTCGTCGCCAGCTGAGCCAAAGATGCTGATGCCTTCGGCCGCCCCCTGCTGCCACAGCGTATTCAGCGCCTGGTTGCCGGTCGTGCCCAGGCTTTGCTCGCAATTCCCGTAGCTCTCACTGAGGATCGTCGCCTTCACAGTTTCGACGTTGTCGATGACATATTGTGCGGCCAGTTGGAAGCCAGCTGTGCTTCCTGAACTGGGCGTGGCCTCCGCCACCAGCACGATGGTCGCGCCCGGCGCCGTTGCGCCAGCCCATTCGACGTCCAGTTCCTGTTCTTCGACATTGTTTTTGTCGATCCCTGGGTTGCCGTTCGGGTAAATAGAGGTCAGTGTGTTGCTCGGCAATCCAAAGGCCGCCTGGAAGGCCGTAACGTCCGCCGTGTTAATGGCGCTTTCACCGGCGATCGCGATGGTCTGCCCCGCACCGTTGATTGCTGGGGTGCTGTTCCAGAGCGGCAGTAGGTTATAGATAGTGGCAAAATCGTAGGGCGTTACGTCCTGGATCGTGTAACCCGAAGAGTTTGTGCGTGTGAAATCCGCATCCGGGCCAGTGGCACCGTCATCTACAGGGGTAATCGCTCCCGTCCGGGGATCGCGGTGTACTCGGCGTCCCTCTCGCAACTGCGGTTTAGGGAAAAAGTTGTTCAGCGAAGCGACGCCCGCAACTACAGGCGTAAGCGCCTCGGGGATCGACGGATCGCTTGCGTTGGCAAAATGCGCCTCACCGTTCACCAGGTAGTTATGGATCTCGGTATGGAACGCGGCCTGCACCTGTGATGCCGGGCCAGAGAACTCAATCGTCACGCGCCCGGTGCTCACCTTATCTACAGTGAGTCCCTGCGACTGCAGCCAGCCCGTCACCTGGGTCACATCGGCATCGGACGCTCCGAACTGCTGACCAAACTGCGTCGGCGTAAGCCAATGGTGATAGTTGGCTGAAGAGCGGTCCATCTGCTGCGCCATCAACTGATCGAGAGCGGTCTCCTGCTCCGGGCTTCGCTGCAGCACCAGAAGCATGTGGGTCATCGGCATCTGCGCCGCGACCATACCCTGGTCGAACTCTGGCCGGGCAAATGGGTGCGTGTTGCCCTCCAGCCGCGTGACTCGGTCGTTATCGACCGAGTTCACAATGCGCGACGGCACCGGTCCTCGACCGGTTTGAGCGAAAACTGATCCTGACATAGCCAAGACTGGGAAAAAGAAGGCGCAACAGAAAGCCTTCTGAAAGTTCTTCATTTGAAGATGCTCCAAGAGTCTCAACACCTAACGACGTACCAGACGACATCCATCCGTAATGCGGTCGCAGAGTAATGCTGATGATCTCTAGGGAACTATATCTTGAATGACAGGCCATGTTCTCCCATAAAGGGACAAAAGAAGGTTCCTGTGACCGAAGTACTAATGTGCCAGGTCCTGATATCGCATAACTACAGTCATGACTGCGGTCCCGATGCAAAGCCTGTATAGCTCACTTGCGCCCTATAGCATTGAAGTTCGCTACTACACAGCCACCTTTGCTTTTAGCACGTCTTCTATCCGCACTGGCAGCTCCCGAACGCGCACCCCAGTCGCGTGATACACCGCAGCTGTGATCGCCGGGGCGATTCCCGCCAGCCCAATCTCACCGATTCCGCGCGCGCCGTACTCGCCCATCTGCGGATCGGGGATATCGAGGAAGTGCACATCGATTTGAGGGGTGTCCGCGATCGTCGGCACAACATAGTCCGCAAAATTGTCGTTGATCGCGTGACCATTGCGCGGATCATAAATGGTCTCTTCAAAGAGACCCATACCCACGCCCATCACGATAGCGCCGGCCATCTGGTTGGTCGCCGTCTTCGGGTTGATGATGCGCCCCCCGTCGACGACGGACACCACACGGCTCACACGCAGCCTCGCAATACCGGGGTCCCACTCCACCTCGACAAACTGTGCGCCGAACGAATGCGTGGAGTAATCGCGCGCCTTGGTGTCCGAGCCCAGTCCGCCCGACTTGCCCGCACCGTCCGCGCTCGCCAAATTGGCACCCTTCAAAATCTCCTCAAAAGGAACACCGCTGGACGCAGGCTTGTCCTTCAGGTGCACCTTGCCCTCGGTCATTGCGAGATCCTGCGGCGTCTTGCCCGCAAAGGGTGAGTTCTTCGCGCTCCCGGTAATCTGCAGCATCGCTGCTATGGCATTGTTCGCGGCATCTGCAATCGATGGCACCACCGTCGCCGTGGCAGTCGATCCGCCGGAGGTCGGTCCCGGCACAAAAGAGCTGTTACCCAGCAGCACATCGATGCGGTCTATCGGAATTCCGGTCTTATCGCTCACCACCTGCGCGACAATCGTATACGTGCCCGTGCCAATATCCTGTGTGCCGGAGCTTACCCGCACGCGCCCATTCTGTAGCAGGCTCAGGCTAGCCTGGCTGGGTCCGCGGCTAGCGCCCCAACTCGCGCACGCAACGCCCCAGCCCAGAATCACGTCGTCGCCGTCCTTCGACTTGCCGCGCATCGAACCTATCTCCGGCGTCCGCTTCGCCCAGCCAAACTTCTCCGAGCCCACCTGCAGACACTCCTTCAGGTGGCGCGAAGAGAACGGCTTTCCATTGCTCTCATCCGTCTGTGTATCCAGAGCCAGACGCAGCGCGACCGGGTCCATCTTCAACGCGATCGCCAGCTCGTCCATCGCGGATTCCAGGGCAAACAGCCCAGGCACCGCGCCCGGTCCGCGCATCGGCGTCGGCGTGCCCACGTTGCGCTTCACCAGCGCCGAACTCACCCGCAGGTTTGCCGTGCTGTAGAGAAAGGGTGTCGCCTCGCCACAGTTCTCGCGGATGTCGTCATGCAGAGAAGTGTGATTCCGATAGTCCTGGGCCAGTCCCAGCAACTTGCCGTCCGGCGTCGCACCCAATCGCATACGTTGTTCCGTGCGTGGACGGTGCCCCACATTCGAAAACATCATCTTGCGGTTCACCGACAGCTTCACGGGCCGGTTCAACTGCCGCGCCGCCGTAGCCGCCAGCGCCGAGTGCGGCCACGGAAACAGCTTGCCGCCAAATCCCGAGCCGATGAACTTTGAGATCACATTGATGTCCTCCTTCGGCACGCCCAGCATCTGCGACAGCACGTTCATGTGGTTTATCACGCCCTGCGAACTCTCATACAACGTGAACCGCTTGCCGTCCCACACAGCAACTGTCCCATGCATCTCCATCGGGTTATGTGTTTCGACAGGAGTCCGGTACACGGCATCCACCTTCACCGGTGCGGACGCAAACGCTGCTTCAAAATCACCTCGATGGCTCAAAACTTTGGGTCCGTCGGGCTGGCCGATCTCGGGCATAGCGTCGTCCAGCAAAGCGGACACATTGAATTTGTCCGCATCGTAGGTAACGCTCACCGCTGCTGCAGCGGCCTGCGCCTGCTGAAACGTCTCCGCCACTGCCAGCGCCACATATTGGCCCCAGTAGCTCACCACGTCGTCCTCAAACGGGGGACGGTTCTCGCTGTTGCGTCCACCATTGCCGTTGCGGAAGATCTGCGGAGCGTTCCCGTGGTGCATAACCAGCACCACGCCCGGCATCTTCTCCGCGCGGCTCGTGTCGATGCTGCGAATCTTCCCGCTCGCGACCGTCGCGCAAACGGGTACGGCATACGCCATGTTCTTGAAGTTGTAGTCCGCGGCATACTTCGCGGTGCCCGTCGTCTTCAGCGGGCCGTCGACGCGCGACAGCGCTGTGCCGATGATCTCGGACGGCTCAGTCGTTGGTGCGGGCTTGCCATTTGGTGCACCCTCGTTCGCCTGGATAAATTCGAGAAACTCGCTGAACATCATGGGGCTATCTCTCCTGCGCGGGCCGCGCGGTTATGCCTGTACGGTGGCGTTTGTCAGCGCACGCACAATGCAGCGCTTGGCAAGCTCAATCTTGTATCCGTTCTCGCTGGCTGGCTTCGCATCGCGCATCGCGGCCTCTGCGGCTATGCGGAAGTTCGCCGCATCGGCGCTCTTGCCGGTCAGCTCATGCTCAGCTTCTAGCGCCCTCCAGGGCTTCGTTCCGACGCCGCCCAGCGCAATCCGCACATGCTCGATCTTGCCACCACTTAGCTTAATCACAACAGCCGTCGACGACAGCGCAAACTCATACGCCGCGCGGTCTCTCAGCTTCAGATAGAACTGTTTGCTTCCGGCAATCGGCTTCGGTAGCGTCACGCTGGTAATAATCTCTCCAGGCTGCAGCGCCGTCTCGCGATGCGGTGTCGTTCCCGGCAGCAGATGGAACTGTCCAGCGGGCACGCTGCGCTTGCCCGACGGTCCTTGAATATCGATAGTCGCTTCCAGCGCAACTAACGCAACGTTCTGGTCAGAAGGGTTCGTCGCGATGCAGTCTGAACTGACACCCAGCACTGCCAGCATTCTGTTGTGTCCACCAATCGCTGAGCAGCCAGAACCCGGCTCGCGTTTGTTGCATGCATGCGCCGTATCGCGAAAGTACGGACACCGTGTACGCTGCAGCAGGTTACCGCCCGTTGTCGCCATATTGCGAAGCTGCGGTGAAGCTCCGGACAGAATCGCCTCGGAGAGCACTGCATAATCGCGCTTCACTACATCATGGTTTGCCACATCGGCGTTGCGCGTCAGGGCGCCCAGTCGTAAACCACCCTCAGGCGTCGCCTCTACCTTGTCGAGAGGCAGTCCATTGATGTCTACGACCACCTTCGGACGTTCGACACTCAGCTTCATCAGATCAATCAGCGTCGTACCGCCCGCCACAAATCGGGTTTCGGCAATGGCCGTGGTTGCGCCGGCATGTGCCGCGACAGCCTGGTCGACCGTTGCAGCGCGGCTGAACTTGAATGCTTCCATCGGGAACTCCGTTCGTGTGATTGTGCGTTTTGCTTGATCTCGCGTTAGGTTGCCGAGTTCCGCAGTTACACGGTACGCCGCGCCTGTTGCACCGCGGCCACAATGTTCGGATACGCGCCGCACCGGCAAATATTGCCGTACATAGCGTGCTTCACGTCATCATCTGTCGGGCCCACCGGCTCTTTCATTACCGCCACCGCTGACATAATCTGGCCAGACGTGCAGTACCCGCATTGATAGGCATCATGCTCAATAAACGCCGCTTGCATGGGATGCAGATGGTCTGGTTGACCGATGCCCTCGATCGTGGTGATCTCATCTCCCTCATGCATCAGCGCCAGCGACAGGCACGAGTTCACGCGCCGGCCGTTTACATGCACCGTGCACGCGCCACACTGCCCGTGGTCACAACCCTTCTTGGTGCCGGGCATGTCCAGGTTCTCGCGCAGGCAATCCAGCAGCGTCGTCCGTGGATCAAGAGTCATCGGATGAGACTGCCCATTCACCTTCAACGTCACTGCGACAACTCCCTCGGCAAGGGGTGTGGCCGCAACTGGCGGCTCTGCCACAGGAGCAGGCGTCGAAGCCAGCAGGGGAGTCGTGGTCGCTGCGATACCGGCCGCGCCCAGGTGCGATAGAAACGACCGTCGGCTTAAGCGGCCAACCGGCTGGCCGTTGTCGGCCGCCGGTTTGGTCTCTTCGGGTATCGATGCTGTTGGGGGAGTCTTCTCAGCCATAACGAGATTATGCACCCGCAGTTAGTTGCGAAGCGAACTGAGTCAATTCAACTAGTGCAAAGTGTTTAATTTCGTTTTGCCGTGCAGAGAAATCAGTCCTTTGCCGCCATCGCATTCAGCGCCAGGTTCAACTCCAGCACATTCACGCGCGGTTCGCCCAACAAACCCAGCTGCCGCTGCGCAATGTGCTGCTGCACCAGCGACTCCACAAGCTTCGGTGGGAGGTTCCGCTGTGCCGCCACGCGCGGTACCTGGTACAGAGCCGCGGCAGGAGAGATGTCTGGATCAAGCCCAGACGCCGATGCTGTCACCAGATCCACAGGAACAGGCGTCCCATTCTCCTCCGCCGTTACGCTCGCCTGCGTGCGATCAATCAACGCCTTACTGGTCGCCGCAAGGTTCGACCCCGATGACGCACTGGCATCATAGCCGGTGCCCGCATTCGAAGGCCGGCTATGGAAATAGCCCTTTCCTGTGAACGCCTGCCCAATCAGCGCCGACCCAACCAGCTTGCCGTCACGAGTAATCAGCTCGCCCTCAGCCTGCTTCGGGAACAGCACTCGCGCCACGCCCGTCACCGCCAGCGGATACACAATACCCAGCAAAACCGCCGTAATCACTGTGTACAAAATTGAGGTAATGATGTGCTTTTTCATACGTACTTCTCCTTACGCGAGCCCAACTGCGGTGATGATCATGTCGATCAGCTTGATTCCGACAAACGGAACGATCACGCCGCCCAATCCATAAACAAGAAGATTGCGTTGCAGCAACGCAGCTGCCGACATGGGGCGGTACGACACCCCACGCAGCGCCAGCGGAATAAGCGCCACAATAATCAGCGCATTGAAGATGATCGCCGACAGCACCGCCGACTCTGCGTTGTGCAGGTGCATGACGTTCAACGCATTCAGCACCGGGAACACCCCTGCAAACATCGCCGGGATAATCGCAAAGTACTTTGCAATGTCGTTTGAGATCGAAAACGTCGTCAGAGCGCCGCGCGTCATCAGCAACTGCTTGCCAATCGCGACGATCTCAATCAGCTTCGTCGGATTGCTGTCCAGGTCGACCATGTTGCCGGCCTCCTTTGCAGCCTGCGTGCCGCTGTTCATGGCCACGCCTACGTCGGCCTGAGCTAGTGCCGGAGCATCGTTTGTCCCGTCGCCTGTCATCGCAACCAGCTTGCCCTCAGCCTGTTCGCGCTTGATCAGATCCATCTTGTCCTTCGGCTTCGCCTCGGCAAGAAAGTCATCCACGCCAGCCTCGCGAGCGATCGCTGCCGCGGTCAGTGGGTTATCGCCTGTAATCATCACCGTGCGAATACCCATCGCGCGCAACTGATCGAAGCGCTCCTTCATGCCGCCCTTCACGATGTCTTTCAGATGAATCACACCCAGCGCTCGACCGTTCTCCGCAACCACTAACGGCGTGCCGCCACTGCGTGCCACACGCTCCACGGTGTCTCGCACCTCGGCTGGCATCTTCGTACCATGCTCTTCGAGATAACGAGCAATCGCGTCCACCGCACCCTTGCGGATGCTGCGTCCATCCACCTCTATGCCGCTCATGCGCGTCGTCGCGGAGAAGGGAATGAACTCCGCATTCATCTTGGTCAGCTCACGTCCGCGTAGTCCAAACTGCTCCTTCGCCAGCACAACGATCGAGCGTCCCTCTGGCGTCTCATCCGACAGCGAAGAGAGCTGCGCCGCATCGGCAAGCTGTTCGCCACTCACACCTGGCGCGGCAACAAACTCCGAGGCCTGCCGATTGCCAATCGTGATTGTGCCTGTTTTATCCAGCAGCAGCGTATTGACATCACCGGCTGCTTCGACAGCTCGCCCACTGGTCGCCAGCACATTGTGCTGCACCAGCCGGTCCATGCCTGCAATTCCGATTGCAGACAGCAGTCCACCAATCGTCGTCGGAATCAAACACACCAGCAGCGAGATCAACACAAAGATCGTCTGCGGCGCACCCGAGTACATCGCAAACGGCTGCAGCGTCACAACCGCCAGCAGAAAGATGATCGTCAGGCCTGCCAGCAGGATGTTCAGCGCAATCTCGTTCGGCGTCTTCTGCCGCTCGGCGCCTTCAACCAGCGCAATCATGCGGTCCAGAAACGTCTCGCCTGGGTTCGACGTAATCCGAACGGTGATCGCATCGCTCAGCACGCGCGTGCCGCCGGTCACCGCCGACCTGTCGCCTCCGGCCTCGCGAATCACTGGTGCAGACTCGCCCGTAATTGCCGACTCATCCACCGACGCAACACCCTCGACGATCTCGCCATCGCCAGGAATCATCTGCCCTGCAACCACGCGCACCACATCCTCCGCGCGAAGCTGCGAGCTGGGTACTTCCTCAACGACCCCGGCTTTGTTCACGCGATACGCTGTCGTCTCCGACTTCGCAAGACGCAGAGCATCTGCTTGCGCCTTGCCGCGTCCTTCAGCCATCGCCTCGGCAAAGTTCGCGAACAGCACGGTAAACCACAGCCACAGCGTGATCTGCAGGTCGAACTTGAAGTGTCCAGTGTGGCGCAGCGTGTCGGTGATCAGCAACACGCTGGTCAGCACGCTTCCCACCTCGACTACGAACATCACTGGGTTCTTCATCATCAACTGCGGTGCCAGCTTGCGTAGCGCATCCACGCTGGCCCGGCGAACAATCGCTCCGTCAAACAGCGAGCGGCGTCCTTTCAACTCTCTTACGGCAGACATACTCTCTCCAGTGTCTTTAGAACGTGTGTCCTGCGTGCAGAAGCAGATGCTCCAGCACAGGTCCCAGGCTGATAGCAGGGAAGAATGTAAGTGCGCCGACGATCACAATCACGCTCACCAGCAGCACTGTGAACAAGGGTGTCGTCACAGGGAACGTGCCAGCGCTTTCCGGCACAATCTTCTTCTTCGCAAGGTTTCCCGCGATGGCGAGCATCGGAATAATCATCAGGAACCGCCCAAAGAACATCGCGATGCCAATCGAGTAGTTGTACCAGTGCGTGTTCCAGTTCGAACCCGCAAACGCCGACCCGTTATTGCCCGTCGCCGACGCATATGCATACAACACCTCGCTCAGCCCGTGCGGTCCCTTGTTGGCCAGCACGCTCAGTCCTGTCGTTGGCATCAGCACAGACACCGCTGCAAAGCCCAGGATGATCAGCGGGAAGATCAAAAGGTACAGCATCGACATCTGCACGTCGTAGCTCTCGATCTTCTTGCCCAGGTACTCCGGCGTGCGTCCTACCATCAGCCCGGCGATGAACACCGCGACAACAACAAACACCAGCATCCCGTAGAGACCAGCGCCCACACCGCCGAACACGATCTCACCCAGTAAGATGTTCACCATCGGCACCATCCCGCCCAGCGGCGTAAACGAGTCGTGCATCGCATTCACCGCGCCACAGCTCGCATCCGTCGTCACCGTGGCAAACAGTGCGGAGTTCGCAATGCCGAACCTTACCTCCTTGCCCTCCATGTTGCCGCCAGGCTGCATCTGCGTGTGGGCCTGGTCTACGTTGTGCATCAGTGGATTCGGTTGTGCCTCAGCCCAGTAGCAAGTCACCACGCCCACAGCGAACAGGATCGTCATCGCCGCCAGCACCGCACGTCCATGCTTCGGCGAACCCACCATCTGTCCCAGCGTCACCGTCAGTCCCGCCGGAATCACGAAGATCGAAAGCAGTTGCAGAAAGTTCGTCAGTGGAGTCGGGTTCTCAAAAGGATGGGCACTGTTGGCATTGAAGAATCCGCCGCCGTTGGTTCCCAGCATCTTGATCGCCTCCTGCGAAGCGACCGGGCCCTGCGCGATCGTCTGCGTCGTTACCGTCTGTGCCTTGCCATCGGTGCCTGTCACCGTCTGTGGCTCTACCAGCGTCGCCTTGTCATAGGGGCGAAAGTTCTGCACCACACCCTGCGACACCAGTGCAATCGCAAACACAAAGCTGATCGGCAGCAACACCCACAGCGTTCCGCGAGTCAGATCGACCCAGAAGTTGCCTAGCGTCTTGCTCTCTCGCCGTGCAATACCGCGCACAAACGCAATCGCCAGCGCCAGCCCGACCGCTGCCGACCAGAAGTTATGCGTCGCTAGGCCGAGCATCTGCGTCAGGTAGCTCATCGTCGACTCTGGCACATAGCTTTGCCAGTTGGTGTTCGTTGTGAAGGAGATCGCAGTGTTCAGCGCCACGTCCGGCGCTACCGCTGGCAGATGCTGTACATTCAGCGGTAGTACAGCCTGCAGTCGCTCCACCACGTACGTAAGTACAAGGGTTGCTCCGCTAAAGACGAGCATCGCTAGCGCATACTCTGTCCACCGCATCTCGTGGTCCGCATCGACTCCTGTCATGCGGTACAACAATCGTTCAATTGGCCCGAGCAAGGGGTCTGCCCACGTCCTGCGTCGCTCGAATACGCATGTCATATAGCTGCCCATCGGCTTTGCTAAAAGCAAGATCAACACGATGAACAGGAGAATCTGTAACCAGCCGTTGAGAGACATCTAAAACTTCTCCGGTTTCAATAACGCATATACCAGGTAAATCAGCAGCAGGGCTGAAAGGACGAGCGAAACAGCGTTCTCTATCACCGGGGACCGCCTTTCAAGCGGTCGCAACCTGCCACATACAGCAGCGCGGTCGGGAAGAGGAGTGCCAGCATCAAGAGTGAAAGTAGATCTGCCATAGATGCATCCGTATCTTGCGTAAACATATTGCGTAAGTGTTGTGGGGCGGACTAGTAGCATCCGCCCCCGTTTGGTTTAGAAGTGCCAGATCAGATCAGCCGCTACCGTCAGCGACTGCGTCTTGCCGCGGCCTGTCGCCAGCGCCGCGGATGGCGAACTGGCCTGCCACTCCTGTGTATCGCTGGCGATGGAACTGCCCGCGCTGATGTCCGTGCACGACACAGGCTTGCCATCCAGCGTCGTGAACTTGCTGTAGCACTTGGTGTAGCTCAGCTCCGGACGGAACGTGAGCGTCGAACCGGCCCAGAAGTCGGAGCCAACCATGTGCTCTTCGTACGCCGCGGGTGTGCCCGTGCGCTGGCCCTTGATGTCATCCACATACTCATTGCGGATGTTCAGCGAAGCCGTGTTGTGCCAGAAGTTGTGCTCCACATAGTTCGTGATCGCCCAATCCGGTGCAAAGCATCGCGACGACTGCTGCGCCGCCGGTAACCGCGGGTCCTGGCATACGGCGCCGAAGTTCAGGTTCACACCTGCGCCATTGGTCTCCGGCCACGGATGCGCGGCTGTCTTCGCGTAGCCGCCGTTATACCAGTACATATTCGGCACATCTCTCATGTACTGGTACCAGGCCTCGGTATCGGTGTGCCACGTAGCGCTGAAGCGGTGGTACCACGTCTCGTAATACGCGGTCAGGTTGTTATAGGCATACTTGCCGTCGTTGATTGTGTTGTCGCATGTGTTCAGTGCGTCGCCGCCGTTGTGCCACGTGTAGACCACGCACGCATTGCCGGTAACCTTCGAATCGGTCGTCCAGGGAGCGGTATCGCAGCCCGGCGAGATACCACCCTGCACCGTCCAGTTCTTGTTGATCTTCATCGTCATGTTCACACCGACCTGCGTATAGCAGTCGTACGTGTACAAAATCGAGTGCGAGTACGTGTAGTTGTTCGGCGCCAGCTGCGCTTCAATATCCGGCAGCGAGATGTACCGGCCAACGCGCACCACTGTGCCTTCTCCCACATGAGGTAGATAGAAGTCCAGGTAGAACATCACAGGGTCGAACCCATACTGCGAATTCTTCACCAGCAGCTGCTGGCTCAGGATGCCGTGCGACGTCGTAAACCGGTAGTCCGTTCCGTAGAGAGCCGTGACGCGGTAGCCCCAGTCGAAATAATCATTCTGTGCGGTGTTCTCCAGACGTTCGAAGTACAGTGCTAGCTGATCCAGCTGCACCGTGTTGGAGTACACGTCATACGCAGCGGGCGCATTCGCGGCAATGCCCTTGCTCGCATTCGTCTTGTTGTTGGTCGACCCATTCGCGCCGACCTCGATCCAACCATAGATCTTGTTGACGTCCTGGTTGGCATCGATCGCCTGCATCAACGGATACGTCTGCCCATCCGGAGCACCGATGATCGGTGTGCCGCCGATCGGCCAGTCGCTCGCCGGAAACGGAGGGGAGGGAATCGGTCCAGGCGTTCCACGCCGAGGCTCCTGCGGTACCGCTGTCCCCGGTCCGTTGCCAGCCCAGTCCGCAGCGTAAGCACGGCCCAGGCGATGAAAGAAGCTGTTGTCCAATGGTTGAGGTGCTGCCGCTGGCGTTGCTGTCTGGCTCTGTGAACTCTGTGGCTCGGTACTCGCGTTGCTGCTGCTGTCCTTGGAAGACGAAGACGTCGTCGAAACACTGGCAACCGTCGTATGGACGGTTGGTTGGGACGGCGTGGAGGCTGGCTCGAGGGCCCTGATCTGTGCCAGTGCAAAAGAGCTGACTGTAAATAACGTCAAACTCAGGATCGTACTTCGTACCATGTGGACCTCTCCTCAAAATGGTGCAGGTCTCAGTACAAATCCCATCCCCGTTGGAAGTCCGTAGAGAAGGCGTTAAGAAGTTGTGGGTGTACCCCTCAGTCGGTATCCGACCCATGGCTCGCTCTCGATGTACCGTGAGCTATCCGTGCTGTCCAGCTTCTTGCGCAGCTGCGCCACCAGTACGCGTAGATACTCCGGCTGGTCTTCGCCCGCCGGCCCCCATATGCTCCGCAGCAGGTGCCGGTGCGTCAGCACATGGTCCGGACTGCCCGCCAGCTGCAGCAGCAGGTCAAACTCCTTCGGTGTCAGATGCGTCTCCACGCCCCTCACCTTTACCCTCCGCGTCGCCGTATCGATGTGCAGGTCGCCCACCGAAAGCACCGCCGGCGGGGGCTCCGCGCGTAGCCCCTTGCGCAGGTTCGCGCGCACCCGCGCCAGCAGCTCCTGCATGCTGAACGGCTTGGTTACATAATCATCCGCGCCCTCATCCAGTGCCGCGACCTTGATCGGCTCCTGTTCTCGCACCGACAGCACGATAATAGGCACCTCGGACACCCTGCGAATCGCCCGCGTCAGTTCCAGCCCATCCATCTCCGGCATCGACAGGTCGGTAATCACCAGGTCTGGCGCAAAGCTTTTGAACAGGTTGAACGCCTCCATTCCGTTGTTCGCCACCGAAACCTCATACCCGCTGCTCTGCAACGACGTCCGCAACACGCGCGTGATCTGCCGTTCATCGTCCACGATCAGAATCCGCATCCTAACGGCTCTCCTGGGTCACAATATGCAGGTCCACATGCGGCGCCGCCGACATAAACCTCTGAATAGCCAGATAATACAGCCATTTCTTCAGTCCCTTCAGCGCCGACCGCCCGAAGATCGCCTGCGTAATCCGGTTTTCGCTTACAAACGCCGCTGTCGTCGCCGGGATATTCTTTCCCGTCAGCTGCACAATATGCGCGCCTAGGTTCTTCGCAAACAGCAGGCTTGCGTCCAGTGTCCGCTTACGCTCTGGGTCTTCATCTCTCTCGCTCTGCACGTGGATCACATAGAACTCGCCACCCAACCCCTCTGCCAGCCGGGCCCCGCGCGCAATCAAATCCCTAGCCTGCGCGCTTGCGCTGATGCACACAGCCACCTTCTCCGTTACCGCCCAGTGCGCGCCCAGCTGCTTGCTCTTCACATAATCATCTAGCGTCTTATCAACAGCGCGCGTCACACGATGCAGCGCCATCTCGCGTAGCGCAATCAAATTGCCGCGACGAAAGAAATTTGCCAGCGCCCGCTCCGCGCGTTCCACCGGATAGATATCCCCGCGCCGCATCCGTGTTGCCAGCGCCTCCGGCGTCAGATCGCTGATCACGATCTCATCCGCGCGGTCCAGCACCCAATCCGGAACAGTCTCGCGCACCGGGATGCCCGTCAGGCTCTGGATCCTCGGCGTCAGGCTCTCCACATGCTGCACGTTGATCGTGCTCAATACGTCAATGTTGTTCTCCAGCAGCAGTAGGACGTCTTCATAGCGCTTCGGAAATCGACTGCCTTCAATGTTCGTATGCGCCAGTTCGTCTACCAGCACCACCTGCGGGCGGCGTTTCAGAATCGCATCCAGGTCCATCTCATGAAACGGCGTCCCTTTGTAGTCGATCTCGCGCGGTGGCACCTGCTCCAGCTTGACCGCGAGCTCCGCTGTCCCCTTACGCCCGTGCGTCTCCACATATCCAATCACAACATCTTCGCCGCGCGCATGCCGCCGTATGCCCTCGCTCAACATGCTGAACGTCTTGCCCACGCCCGGCGCATAGCCCAGAAACACCTTGAAGCGCCCGCGCGTCTTCTCCGGCTCGGCCGCAACGAGCCAGTCCTCCGGTCGCTTCCTGGGTGCTTCAGCATTCCCCAACGTCGTAGTATCTCCTTGTGAACTCTCCACGCCTCGTCGCAATACTCAAGTGGTCGACAGCAGTGTTAGTCCTAGCCGGAATTGTAGCCGCTTGCCATCTCAAGCTGCATGTCAATCAGACCACCGTCGCTCTTACGCTCCTGCTGTACATCCTCTTTCTCGCCGCGCGCTGGGGCTTGCGCTACGCCGTGGCCATGTCCATCGCGGCCACGTTTCTCTATAACTACTACTTCCTGCCGCCCATCGGCACGCTCGTCATCAACGATCCCCAGAACTGGTTGGCGCTCTTCGCCTTCCTCGCCACCTCTGTTGTAGGCTCGCGCCTATCCGAACGCGCCCGCGAAGAGGCGGACGACGCCCGCCTCCGCCAGCACGAGATCGAAATCCTCTACAGCCTTAGCCGCGAGCTCCTCCAGACCGAAAACGTCGCTGGCATGCTCAACGCCGTCGCGCCCGCTGTCATGCTCGTCACTCACTCCGACGCCGTTGTGTTCTATCTGCTCGACGGCGACCGTCGCTACCTCGCCGGTGATCCCGACGCCATCCCCATGGACGAGATCAGCATGCGCCAGCACGCCCTCACCCTACCCGGCGCCGATACCGTCACCGATACCGTTACTGCCACGCACTTCGGCTCACTTGAGTCACGCATTCCTATCCGTGTCGGTGTTCGTCCCCGTGGCCTCCTCATCATCAAAGGCGTCAGGCTCTCCACGGACACCCTCGAAGCCATCGGTGGCCTCGTCAGCATCGCCCTCGACCGCGCCCAGGCGCTCGACAACGTCACCCGCGCCGAAGCCGCCAAGGAGAGCGAGCGCCTCCGCTCCCTTATGATCGACTCCATCACCCACGAGCTCCGTACCCCGCTCACCGCCATCAAGGCCTCTGCAACCACCCTGCTTCTTCACGACCCCGCTGGCCCAAGCCTCGGCGAATCGGACAAGCCCGCGCCGCCCCTCGGTCCCGCCGAGCACTACGAGCTCGTCACCATCATTGACGAGGAGTCGGACCGCCTCAACCGCCTCGTCTCCGAAGCCGTCGAGATGGCCCAGCTCGACGCTCAGGAGGTGCACATGACCTTCGCCCCAACAGACCTCGTCACCGTTGTCGACACCGCCGTCCGCGCCTGCGCTGCTACACTCGCTAACCACGACCTCCACCAGCACATCCCCAAGCTCCCACCCGTCATGGCCGACGCCGGCTATATCGAAAAGGTACTCATCAACCTGCTCGAAAACGCCGCCAAGTACTCCCCCTCGGGCACGCCCATCTTCATCTCTGCCGAGCGCCAGCCCGGCGCAGTCACCCTCTCCGTCGCCGACCACGGCCAGGGCATCGACATCTCCGAGCAGGAGCTCATCTTCGAGCGCTTCTACCGCGCCAACGCCGCCAGCCGCCAGACCTCAGGCACCGGCATGGGCCTCGCCATCAGCCGCGCCATCCTTGAGGCCCACCACGGCACCCTCGCCGTCACCAGCCAGCTAGGCGAAGGCTCGGTTTTCTCTTTCTCCCTCCCAGTGGCCTCCCAAACTCTCGTATAAATGGCCGATCTGTGTCTTTTTTATTCCCGTAGGGAATCCGCTGTTGCTTTTGTTCTTGCTTTTGCCGTTGTTCTTGCTGTTGCTCTTCTTGTTGTCATCTCCGCAAGGAATCTGCTTCTGTCGTTGCCGTTGCTTTTGTTGACGGCCAAAGGCCCGGCCATATCCCAGCCCACGCCGAAGGCCCGGGTTAGTTCGCCTCTGTAAGGCGTTAGGCCACAAAACTCCTCCCGCAACCCTCTTCGCATGGATCCAAACACCCGTTATACTGAAACGCGGCCAATGTCCATAGCTACGCTGCTATGGACTCCGCGCTCAGAGGTCCTGCCCTGCATGATCGTCCTGCCGAAGATCGAAGCCGCAGCCCGCACCGACGTTGGTCGGGCGCGCCGCAGCAACCAGGACACCTTCGGCGTCGACGACGAACTTGGCCTCTATGTCGTCTGTGACGGCATGGGCGGAGTTGCCGGCGGTGAGATCGCCAGCCGCATCGCCGTCGACACCTTCCTCCAGATCGCCCGGCAGGAACTACTCAGCATGAACGCCGCGAGCCTGGAGTGCACCCGATGTTCACTCCTCCGCGCCGCCGCTGCCGCCAACCGTGCCGTCCTTGCCCGCGCCAACTTTGACATCGCCCTGCGCGGCATGGGCACCACGCTCGTCGCTGCCCGCATCGCAGGCGACTTCATCACGGTCCTCAACGTCGGCGACAGCCGCGCCTACCTCTTCCAGCATGGCGAAGCCGAGCAACTCACCGCCACGCAACTGACGCGAGATCACTCCTACCTTGCCGAGCAGGTCCGGTGCGGCCGCCTCACCGAAGCGCAGGCCGCCCGCTCCAGCCTCCAGTCCGTCATCACCCGGGCCATCGGCGTCGATCAGGACGTCACCCCCGACCTCTACGACGCCACCCTCCAGCCCGGGGACGCGCTCCTTCTCTGCTCCGACGGCCTTACTCGCCACCTCACCCCCGATGACCTGGCGGCTATCGTCTCCGAATCCACATCCTACTCAGCGGACGACGTCTGTGCCCGCATGATCCACTTGGCCAACGCCCGCGGCGGCTCCGACAACATCACCTGCCTCCTCCTCCGTGCCAACCCCGCCTGACGCTCTCTAGTGTTGTTATCCCGCGCGTAGCCAGGATCGGCTTCTCGCCTGACTCGCCTCCAAAGCCTGTCATCTCAACACGCCACAAATCAGGCTCCCCAAAGCTTCAGCCCTGCAGATACGCCAAATCGCTCCCACCGGCGGTACACTACCCCCATGATCGTTATCGACACCGAATACCAGGACCTCACCACCCCGTCTGGCCCCATGCGCACCCATTTGGTGCGTCCTGCAGCTTCTGGTAAGTACCCTGGAATCATTCTCTATTCTGAGATATTTCAAGTAACGGCTCCAATACATCGCGCCGCCGTCCAACTCGCGGGCAACGGCTACATCGTCGCCGTCCCCGAGGTCTACCACGAGTACGAGCCCCTCGGCTCCGTCCTCAAGTACGATCAGGCCGGCTCCGACCGCGGCAATGCCCTCAAGACCACCAAGCCCGTCAAGCAATATGACGACGACGCCCGCGTTGTCCTCGACTACCTCGCCTCGCGCGAAGACTGCTCCGGCAAACTCGGCGTCATGGGCATCTGCATGGGCGGCCATCTCGCCTTTCGTGCCGCCATGAACCCACAGGTCCGAGGCGCCGTTTGCTTCTATGCCACCGACATCCACAAAGGCGGACTCGGCGAAGGCATGAACGACGATTCCATGGCCCGCTCCGGCGAGATCAAAGGCGAACTCCTTATGGTCTGGGGCCGCCAGGACCCCCACATCCCCACCGAAGGCCGCATGAAGGTCCTCAACCGCCTCAACGAGGTCGAAACCAAACTCAACTGGCACGAGGTCAACGGCGCCCACGCCTTCCTCCGCGATGAAGGTGTCCGTTACGATCCCGAACTGGCCCGCTCCATGTTTGGCCTCGCCCTGGATCTTTTCCACCGCACCCTCGCCGTCGGCTAGCAGCGACGCTCCCGTGGCGAAAATTGGCTAACTTCGCGCCCTTGGCGTGAGACGCAGGTCTTGACACCACGCATACAATAAAAGTAGGGATAACAAGCGTCAGCAGCGCACTACCCTATAAAGGGGTATCCCCCTAACCCTTTATTCCTGCGGATGTTACCCCGGAATCTGGGTAGGGGCACGCGGCCAGTTAGCTGAGGTAAGCCTTCAGCCAGGGATCGTCGGACCGCACCAGCTCCTGGGTCGTCCCATCGAAGACGACCCGGCCTTCGTTGATCACCAGGAATTTCGTTCCTGGGTCGATCCCGCCATCCGGTATCGGCTCCATGTGCCCAGTCTGTTGGTCGAAGTGATGTGTCGCCAGCGTGAACGCATCCTGCAGTCGGTGAGTGATCAGCAGCGAAGTCGTATGCGACACATCGCGCTGCTTTACCACCAGTTCGATGATTGTGGTCGACGTAATAGGGTCCAGCCCGCCAGTAGGGGAATCGTACAGAATGAGCTGTGGCCGACTCACGATCGCCCTCGCAATCGAAACTCGTCGCCGCATGCCGCCGCTCAGCTCAGGAGGGAACTTTGCAATCGCCTTCTCTAACTCTACGAACTGCAGGGCCTCCACTACGCGGGCGTGGATCTCTGCTGGAGGGACATGTTCCTCCTCCAACCGGTAGGCGACGTTGTCTTCCACGTTGATCGAATCGAAAAGCGCGCTCTCTTGGAACACCATGCCGACATGAGCGCGCATGGCAAACATCTCGGACTCGTTCATCTCATTCAGAGAACGTCCCAGCACGCGCACCTCGCCGCTGTCAGGCATCAGCAGCCCGTTCGCTAGCTTCATCAGTACGCTCTTGCCCACACCCGCGGGACCAAGGATGACCCTCGTCTCGCCATGAGCCACCTTGAAGCTAACTGAGCGCAGCACCTCATTCGCGTCGAACCGCATGGAGACATGGTCGAACTCGACGATAGGCACGCCCGCGTCCAGCCGTTCCTTGATCGTCGCTTCGCTAAGAAACTCCGCCATCGGCTACCGTCCAAAGATCCCGATCATCAGCTGCGTGACCAGAAAGTCCACCAGGATGATGAACACCGAAGACACCACTACAGCCTGCGTCGTCGACTGACCGACGCCGCGCGTTCCGCCCGTCGTCTTCAGCCCGTAGTAGCAGCCTACCGTGGCGATGATGAACCCGGAGAACAGCGGCTTCACGAGCCCTTCGACGATGTCGCCATACTGCAGTGCCATGTAAGACGAGTGCAGAAACGCTCCGGCATTCAGCCGCAGCAGGATCACGGAGACCGCAGCGCCGCCTGCCATCCCGCAGGCGTCCGCAATGATGGTCAGGAAGAACAGCATCACCACTGAGGCCACTAGCCTCGGCGCAACCAGCTTTCGGACCGGGTCCGTGCCCAGCGCGCGCATCGCATCGATCTGCTCGGACACCTTCATTGAGCCCAGCTCGCTGGCCATGCCCGAAGTATTTCGTCCGGAGACCATGAGCCCCGTCAGCACCGGCCCCAGCTCTTTCACCATCGAAAGCGAGACCAGCCGTCCAGTCATATTTACCGCGCCGAACTCCTTCAGCGTCACTGCAGCCTGTAAAGCCAGTACGCAGCCCGTAAAGAAGCCAGTCAGAATTACGATAGGCAGCGACCCAAAGCCGATCGAGTCCATCTGTGTGTAAGTATCCGCGATGTAACGCGGCGTCGAGAACAGGTCCGCGACGGCTCGCGCAGAGAGTAGCGAGTACTCCTGCACCGAACTGACGATCTTCTTGGCTAACGCTTCTGGAGAGGCGAGTGGCATGTGTAGACGTATGGCTCAGGGTATCAGATGCGCCAAACTACGCCTCGCGTCGCAGAGAGTTGAGCAGGTTCCCACGCTTGTCACCTGTCGTCGCTGCCACATGAAAAGATGCGAAAATAAGTCGATGGGAAATCAGCTTTACCCTAACGGAACCAGTACGATGACCGCGGCCGTCCTCCGCGGCAAAGAAGACCTTCGTATCGAGCAGGTCTCACTGCCGTCAGCTGGTCCGGGCGAGCTGGTGCTCCGCGTAGGTGCAGCTCTTACCTGCGGCACGGACCTCAAGGTCTACCGCCGCGGCTACCACGCCAAAATGCTCACGCTCGACCGTCTCTTCGGCCACGAGCTCGCCGGTACAGTCGTCGAGGCAGGGGAGGGCGTCACCCGCTTCAAAGTCGGCGACCGCGTCGTACCTCTGAACTCTGCCCCCTGTGACGAATGCTTCTTCTGCAAGGCAGGCCAGCAGAACCTCTGTGACGACCTGCTCTTCAACAACGGCGCCTACGCGGAGTTCATCCGCGTCCCAGCCCGCATCGTCGAGAAGAACACGCTGCCGCTGCCCGATTCGATGCCCTTCCAGCACGCCGCACTGACCGAGCCGTTGGCCTGCGTGATGCGTGGCCTTGAGGAGTCAAACGCTGCGGCAGGGAAGACAGCCATCGTTCTCGGTGCCGGACCCATCGGTCTGCTCTTCATTCACGCAGCATCGCTTCAGGGCCTCAACGTCATCGCCGTCGTCAAGCGCAAGGACCAGGTCGCCACTGCAAAGCACTTCGGCGCAGCTCAGGTCATCCGTCTCGCTGATGTCGAAGACCCCATCGTAGCTGCCCGCGTACTTACTCCCGAAGGCCGTGGCGCTGATATCGTCTTCGAGGCCGTCGCCACCCCAGAAGCTTGGCAGTGGGCCGTGCAGATGGCTCGCAAAGGTGGTCTGGTAAACCTCTTCGGTGGCCCACCAGCAGGCACCACCGTCGCCTTCGACACGAATTTGATTCACTACTCGGACCTGACTTTGAAGGCCAGCTTTCATCACACACCTTCCACCGCGAGAAGCGCCTTCGATCTTCTTCGCTCCGGCCGCTTTTTCTGCGACGACTTCCTCACCGGTTCCGCGCCTCTTGAAGACGTTCCCGAGGTCTTCCGCCGCATGCTGACGCGCCCCAGCGAAGGGACAGCACCCGATATCAAGACCGCGATCTACCCCAAGAGCACACGGATTGAAGCGCTTCCGCAAGTCGCTGCAATGGAGGCGGGATGAGCACCGCCACCGTGATCGCGCCCGGAGGTTTGAGCGACGCGCCTGATGTCTACCGTACGCCTCCACAGCGCCCGTCGCTTGCAGAAACGCAGCAGTGTGGCGGGACGCTAACGACGAAGCACTACGAAAACTTCCACGCTGCCACGTTCTTCCCGCCGTTATGCCTGCGCCCACACTTTGAGTGCGTCTACGCGTTCTGTCGCACCTCAGATGATCTTGGTGACGAGGTTGCCGACACCGCAACCGCAACCCGCCTCTTGTCCAAGTGGCGTGCCATGCTGCACGAGTGTTTCGCGACGGCGCAGCTCTTGCTACACCCGGTCTCCGCCGCTCTGCGGCGAACCATCGCTCGGTGCCAGCTACCGATGCAGCAGTTCGACGACCTCATCTCGGCCTCCCAGCAGGATCAGGTATATACACACCACGCCTTACTCGCCACGCTCTCTGGGGCAAGATAACCTCAAGCCTTCAGCCAAGAAAGAAATACGCATGAACGAGGTACAAACCGCGCAGCTTGTCGCCGCCTACGCCGCCTGCCGCACCATCGCAAAGCGCGAGGCTAAGAACTTCTACTACTCCTTCCGAGTGCTGCCACAGCATAAGTCGGACGCCATGTGCGCGATCTACGCCTTCATGCGGAAGGCCGACGATCTCAGCGATGACGAATCCATGTCACTCGATCACCGTCGAGAGCAGATGGCCGCCTGGACCGCAGCGTGGCGCGCCTCCCGCACAACCGCAACTGACGACCCAATCTTCCTCGCTGTCAACGACACGCAGCAACGTTTTGGCATCACCGACGATCTCCTCGAGCAGCTCGTCGCCGGCACTACACTCGATCTCCTGCCGCAGCCCGAAGGCGTACTGCTGCAACAGGTCGATGGCCGCACCCTCCAGATATACGAAAACTTCGCCGCGCTGAACCACTACTGCTATCTCGTTGCCTCTGTCGTCGGCCTCGTCTGCATCCGCATCTTCGGCTACACCGATAAGCGCGCCGAGCAGCTAGCCATCGATACCGGTATCGCCTTCCAGCTAACGAACATCCTCCGCGATGTCAAGGAAGACGCAGAGCGCGGCCGCATCTACCTCTCCGCCGACCAGCTCCGTGAAAACGGCGTAACCCCCGAGCGCGTTCTTGCCCTCGTCAACGGCGCGGCGCTCCAGACCAACGATCTTGCGCTTCTCCGTGGCTTTGAACTCACTGCGCAGAATCTTTACCTCAGCGCCGACAGACTCATACCGCTGCTCGATGCCGACTCGCGCCCCGCCATGCGAGTTCTCGTCCGCATCTACCATCGTCTGCTCGATCGCATCGCCGTCGACCCTGCTGCAGTCTTCAGCAAACGCGTCTCCGTACCAACATCGCAGAAACTCTTCATCCTCGGCGCTGGAGTTCTCCAGTCCATCGCCGCAAGGCTCTTCGGATGACAAACACCAGCAAAACGCAGATGTTCTGATCATCGGCGGCGGCGTTGCTGGCCTAGCCGCCGTCGTCGCGCTCGCCGAGTCCGGTGCTAGAGACACGCTCCTCAGGCGCAAGCCCTACGACTTGTAGCCGGTGCTATCGCGTGCAAATCATTATGGCTCCAGAGCTCATGCCCAGCGGCCTGATGAAGCTCCTGCTTTAGCGGGTCAGCAACACGACGCCAATCGTCACAAACGTAACTGCGATCCACCGGCGTCGGTTCACATTCTCGCGAAGAAAGATCTTGGCGGCTACGGCATTGCCGATGTACGTCAGCCCCGCAATCGCCGGCCCTGCCAGTGAAAGCTCAGCAATGCTCAGTGCAAACAGCATTGCGAAGAAGTTCAGCGCCATGCATAGTGCGCCCGCCACAAACCTCATATTGGTCAGCACGGCCGCAATGGTGCCGCCCAGGCCATGCACTGCGCGAATGTTATCCAAGTCCCCAAGCTCATGCATTCCGCTTGCAATCAACACCTCGCCTGCTACGGCAATCACCGCAACAAACAGGATCGCTGCCCACGCATGCAGTGCCGCATGTACCCCCATCATCTCCCCACTCCTGAGTCCATCAGATCGAGATCGGCGTGCTCCGTCCGCGATGGTCCACCTGCCACAAACCCCACCGCACACACAATACAGGCAATCCCCAGCCACCTCAACCACGTCAGCTGCTCATGCAGCCATACCTTGCCAAGCAGTGCAATCACCACATATCCGAACGCGGTCGCCGGCATAATGAACGTCAGGTCAGCCCAACTCAACGCCGTCGTATACGCGGAAAAGAAACCGATCAGCAGCACAATCCCTATATCGACATAAGGATTCAGCAACGCTTTGAACAATAACCCGAGGTGATGAAGATCTACAGGACCCACCTGTGCCATCCCGCGCGCCAGTAGGGAATCACCCACAGAGGCGGTGAGCATGATCGCCAACAGTACTGCATACTGCGAAGGTCTAAGCTTGTGCTTCACAATCCATCCAATCCATCGCGCCATCTCACATAGCGCCCTTGTTCTTCAGACGCTTCAGTTATTGCAGGCGCTTCATACTTTGTGTTCTTAGAAAAGAAGAGGGCCGGCAACAGCCGGCCCTCTTCGCTGCTTCGTTAAGCTCTACGCATTCATGCTGACACTTTCTTGCGCCTTGAGAGCGTTCTCTTCCTTCTTCGCGCGGGCCGCCTTGTTCCGCTGAGAGCGCAACTTCATGAAACTCTTTGCCTCTACGTAGAGGCGTGGTACGTCGCGGTTCACTACGGCCTTCCACACCACGCGGAACGCAGCCTTGGGACGGAAGTAGTACTCGTCGTAGAACTTGTGCACCATCTCCATAACGTACTCGGTCGGCAGGCCAGGGTACTCGATATGCGCCATCTGATGTCCGCCGCCGTCCTCCATCTTTTCGTTCGTGATGAAGTTGTTGCGCTTTGCGTAGTCGTAAAACTCCGTACCGGGATACGCATGAGCCACGGAAACCTGAATCGTCTCGCAGTCCAGCGTCTTGGCGAAGTTGATCGTGTTGCGGATAGACTCCTTCGTCTCGCCGGGCAGGCCAAGGATAAAGTCCGCATGAATGATCAGCCCCAGGTCGTGGCAATCCTTCACGAAGTCGCGCGCGCGTTCTACGGTTGCACCCTTCTTGATGTTCTTCAGAATCTGCGGATCACCTGATTCAAAGCCCACGATCAGCAGGCGGCAGCCGGCTTCCTTCATGGCCTTCAGGGTGTCTCGGTCAGTGGTCACACGGCTGGTGCAGCTCCAAGTGATGCCCAGCGGCTTCAACTTTTCGCACAGCTCAATCGTGCGAGCCTTCTGAATGTTGAACGTATCGTCGTCGAAGAAGAACTCCTTCACAAACGGGAAGTTCTCCTTGGCCCACGCCATCTCTGCCGCCACGTCATCGGTGGAGCGCTTGCGCCACGCATGACCACTCAGCGTCTGCGGCCACAGGCAGAACGTGCACTGCGCCGGGCAGCCGCGTGTTGAATACAGAGAGATGTAAGGGTGCAGCAGGAAGGGGACGTTGTACTTTGTCACGTCCATATCGCGCTTGTAGATCTTGGTCGCCCACGGCATCGCGTCAAGGTCTTCCACCTGCGGACGGTCAGGGTTGTGCTGAATAACGCCGCTCTGGTCCTTGTAACTGATACCGAGAATCTCGTTCAGCGGCTTGCCATTGGCAAACTCCACAACCGAGTAGTCGAACTCGCGGCGGCAGATGAAGTCGATCACCTCGCACTCATTCAAAGCGCGGTCAGGATCGGTAGTAACCGGCGGCCCAACGAAGCAGATTTTGATCGTCGGATTAGCCTTCTTGATGGCACGCGCCAATCCATGATCGCCCGACCAGCCTACCGTCGAAGTAAACAGCACCAGGAACTCGTAGCTCTTGGAGATCTCGATCGTCTCTTCCGCGCTCACATGGTGGGGCGGAGCATCGAGCAACTTGGATCCCTCCAGCATGCCGGCTGGATAAGCCAGCCACACGGGGTACCAATAGGATTCGATCTCACGAGTCGCGGGC
>CAJCIM010000141.1 GCA_903970395.1 Acidobacteriaceae bacterium | reverse complement strand
CTCCTTCGACTCGGAGACCACCTCAGTCTTCTGCGCCTCTAACTCCTGCACATACGTGAACCCGTACCCCTCGCGAAACGCGCCGTTATGAAAGAAGTCATCGCCCATCCACACATCCGTCATCGGA
Source organism: Acidobacteriaceae bacterium (assembly GCA_903970395.1). GTDB lineage: Bacteria > Acidobacteriota > Terriglobia > Terriglobales > Acidobacteriaceae > Granulicella. The sequence goes on along the minus strand of CAJCIM010000141.1, from coordinate 11,644 downwards.
GCCTGCGGGCTAATCGCCTTCACCGCCGGATGCGCGTCGATCCCGGCCATCATCGCCAGAAATCCCGGATACGAGATCCCGAGCACCCCCACCTTGGCCTCGCTATTCGGCACATTCTTGAGCAGCCAGTCGATCGTGTCGCGCGTGTCCGTCGTCTCGTCCACATCGTTCTTCGTTTTGTGCTCGACCACCGGCCGGTTCATCACAAACTTTCCGCCCGACGTATACCGGCCGCGAATGTCCTGCTCCACATAGATGTAACCACTCGTCGCCAGCTCCGACTTGCCCAGCTTGAACCACGTCGGTGTCGCTCCATCCACTCCATACGGCGTGCGCGTCATCAGGAAGGGCAGCGCAGGCCCACTCTTCGCACTGCCCACCGGCCGCAGAATAATCGTATGCAACGTCACACCGTCGCGTACCGGAATCATCACTTCGGCACGCTCATAGTCGGGCCCGTGATAGTCCTTCAGCGCCTCCGCCAGCCGCGCGTCCCGCTGCTGCTGCGTTGGAGCAGGCGTACTCGTCTGCGCTCCCGCCATGCCCATCATCATTCCTGCCGCCAACACCAATCCGACTCCACGCATGCGTCCGCTCCTGTGTCCTGAACAGTTGTTCTGAAATCTCTGACCCTGCTGAACTATCTCTCGATGAAAACACAAAAGCCTTCAGTCTCTCGACCGAAGGCTCTCGCTCATTGCCGAATCTTACAGTCCCGTCAGGTTTCCTTCAGGGCTCGTGTTACAAAGCCATCCCTGCCGCGAGTGCGCCCCATCGCAGAACGGACGCTTCTCACTCAACCCGCAGCGACACAGGCTGATCGCCGGCTTGCCCGTCAGGTCCCACTCTTTACCGTCGGCGTCCTTCAGCACAATGTGCCCTTCCACCCGCAGCGGACCATTCGGCTTCACCGTAATATGCACTACACCTTCGTTCTCTGACATCTCATCTCCTCGGTCGTAACCGTACCTCCAGCATACCAGCGCCGCCACACGTCTTTTTCTACGCTCTACACTCTACTCACGACACTCTGCCTCAAAGCTCCACCATCACCTCATCTACAAAGCACCATCCCCAGCTCTCGCCCGGCTCCACCGACCGCATCACCGGATGCTTCGCCGTATGAAAGTGCTTGGTTGCATGTCTATTCGGCGACGAGTCGCAGCATCCCACATGCCCGCACACCAGGCACTCCCGCAGATGCACCCATCCCGACCCCATCTCAACGCACTCAGAACAGCCTCGCGCATAGCTCACTCGCGCACTCGGAATCTTCTTCAACTCAGCCGCTACCTCGTCAAAGTGATGACATGCCATCTCGATTCTCCTTGTGATCAGCGCTCAGTAATGCCACTCCTCCGCGAAAGACTACTTCAATCCCGCCACAACCTTCTGCGCCGCCAACAGCTCACGAATCCCCGCCTCGGCCACATCCAGCATCTCGTTCAACTGTGTGCGCGAGTAGGTTCCCTTCTCTGCCGTCGCCTGCGTCTCCACCAGCCCGCCTTCACTCGTCATCACCACATTCATATCCACCTCGGCACGCGAGTCTTCCGAGTAGTCCAGGTCCAGCAGCACGCGTCCGTCGACAACCCCGACGCTCGTCGCCGCCACCATCGCCGTCAACGGGTTTTGCTTGATCGTCCCCGCATCCACAAGCCGCCCCAGCGCAATCGCCAGCGCCGCACATGCTCCGGTAATCGCTGCCGTCCGCGTGCCGCCATCGGCCTGCAGCACATCGCAGTCCAGAATCACCGTCCGCTCCCCCAGCAGCTTCATGTCCACCACGCTGCGCAGGCTCCGCCCAATCAGCCGCTGAATCTCATGCGTGCGTCCGCCAATCTTGCCCTTCTCCGCCTCACGCGGAGACCGCGTCAGCGTCGCCCGCGGCAGCATTCCATACTCTGCCGTCACCCACCCGCGCCCCGAATTCCGCATCCAGCCCGGTACGCCGCTCTCGATCGTCGCATTGCACAGCACTCGTGTATGCCCCACCTCAATCAACACCGACCCCTCGGCCGTCGCCACGAACCCCGGCGTCATCTTCAGCGGCCTGGCCTCCGCCGCACCACGCTCTCCACTACGAAACAACTGCTCCATATTCCTCATTTCTTCTCATGCTCATGCACGGGCTTCAGCCTATGCCCATCATAGAACCTGCAGCTCCACGGTTTCAGTCATCATCCGTTGCAAGTTTTTGCCCATTTCGACTCAAATTCTTCCGTTTTGGGACACTTTCCCGGTATGTTACTTTTGCGTCCCATCGGGAGCACTCTGGTTACCGTTAAAGAACATTTCTCTTCGATTTACAGATATTTCGTCTCTTTACCTATGTTACTTTCTCATCAGGCACCCATTATCAATTGACCGAGAGGGGCTTAGGCTGTTCCCCCGTACCACTTGATCAGAGCCGACATCAATGAAAAATAAGAGCTTAGAAGCGCTCCTGCTTTGGAACAACCTGGAACTGGTCGCACAGACAGTAACCGTGACGTCCTGATTCCGGAAAAAAATTTCGGAGAACACCATGCAGGCACACACGCAGAGTATTCGCGCCGCACGGGATCCGTTACAGGCCCCCAGTTTTCCTGCCGACCCCACACCGGCAGAAAAGCTTTCCCGTACGTCTGTTTCATCCAGTGTCGCTAGTGGCATCGGTCTTGCTCACGATGCCGGTAACCTTTTTGCTGCTCTAGGCCTTTACTGTGACCTTCTAAGCGCTGAGGGGGTACTTCGACCCGAACACCAGCACTACGTTACTGAGTTGCGCCAACTGGCGGAGCGAAGCGACCGCCTGGTGCACAACCTGATCACGACTTCGGGCTCCCCCGCACCTCCGCTCGAAGCTGCGGCTCCCAACGCGGCCCAGATTTTGCGCGAGATTGGGCCTCTGCTCTCAGCCGTGGCCGGCCGGTCGGCCATCGTCACCCTGAAGGCCCCGCGCTCGCTCCCCACCCCATCTCTTCCCGCCGAAACCCTCGAACGCATCCTTGTCAACCTGGTCCGCAACGCGGCTCAGGCCATTGAGTTCGCAGGCCCGCGCCCACTCGCTGGACAGATCCGCGTCTCGCTCGCCACCATCGCCGGCAACCTCCGCCTCACCGTGGAGGACAATGGCCCCGGAATGCCCGTCACCACCGCGGCGAAGTTCCTCTCGCCAAAACCATTGCCGGCTGGCGCGCGTCACGGACTCGGCCATCGCATCATCCACGACCTTGTCACCTCCAGCGGCGGAACTCTGTCTCTGCGCGTTCGGCCCGGTCGCGGTACCATCATCTCCATCCAATGGCCGGTGCCTGCGATATCACCACCAGACCAAACTGAGACTGCGGGGGCTACCACCACCCGCGGCAACCGGAGGCTCGGAGCCGTCACATGCTAGATCGCAAGACCCCTGTACGCCTTCTCCCCAAGGCTCCTGTATCCATTGCCTCGGCCAAGGTTAGGCCCATCACCAATCCCGATGTCGCCGCGCTCACCCGCGGCAACAACGGACGCCAACCCTTGTCCTCCAGCGCTGTGGACTCACAACTCCCGCAGATGCATCTGCTCATCGTCGATGACGATCCGCCGGTGCGTCACGCATGCGCCGAGATTGCCACCTCCCTCGGCTTCGTTACCCTGATCGCGGAGTCCGTACCCGCTGCCCGCGCCGTCCTCACCCGCAACCCCGTCGACCTCGTTCTGCTCGACCTCAAGCTCCCCGGCGGCGGCGGCCTTACCCTGCTCGAAGAGATCCGCTCCAAGTCACCCGACACCGTCGTCGTCGTCATGACCGCCTTCGCCACCGTCAACTCGGCGGTCGAGGCCATGCGCATCGGCGCCGGCGACTACCTTACCAAGCCATTCTCGCTTGAGGAACTCTCCACCGTCCTCGAACGCGCCGCCCACCGACGCGCCTTCGACGCCGAATCCCGCTCCCTCCGCGAGCGCCTTCGATCCGGCAAGGGCATGGGCAACCTCATCGGTAGTTCGCCTGCCATGGAGAAGCTCTACCGCATCCTCTCCAAGGTCGCCAACACCACCCACCCCGTCCTCATCCTCGGCGAGGCCGGTACAGGCAAGGAGCTCGTCGCACGCACCATCCACGGCAACGGCCCCTCCGCGGAAAAACCCTTCATCACCGTTGACTGCGCCTCCATCGTTCCTTCTCTCATCGAGGCCGAACTCTTCGGCTACGCCAAGGGCGCTGGTCCGGAAAATACCCGATCCTCTGCCTCTGGCAAAGCTGGCCTGCTTGCCTCCGCCGACGGTGGCACCGTCTTCCTGGACGAGATAGCCGAGCTGCCACTTGAGCTCCAGACACGGCTGCTCCGCGCCCTGCAGGAACGCGAGGTTCGCCCCATCGGCGCCACCACCGGCGCGCCCATCAACGCCCGCATCCTCGCCGCCACCAACCGGGACCTTCCCTCTATGGTGGAGACTGGACGCTTCCGCAAGGACCTCTACTTCCGCCTCAACGTCGTCAACCTGCACATCCCGCCACTGCGCGATCGAATGGCCGATATCCCGCTGCTCTCTGCGCATGTGCTCGACCGCATCCGACGCGACAACGGCCTGGCCTATACCTTCGCCGACGACGCCCTACGCCTCCTCATGGAGTACAGTTGGCCCGGCAACATCCGCGAGCTCGAGCACGCCATCGAGCGGGCTTGCGCCCTGTCCAGCGGACCCATCCTTCACCTCGGCGACTTCCCCACCCAGTTGCAGAACCACCGCGAGCAGGTGCATCACCGCAGCGAGGCTGCCCTGCACGCGCCCACCACCACCACCACCATCGGCACTGCCCCGCCCGCCGAACCCCACGTCGTGCTCTCCATCGCCGAGCTTGAAAAACAGGCCATCCTCAACACCATCCGCGAACTCAAAGGAGACAAACTCATGGCCGCCCGCCTCCTCGGGATCGGCAAGACAACTCTGTACCGCAAGCTCAAGGAGTACGGTCTCAACGACGACCTCCTCTAATCGCCATCCATCCTGCGGGCGGCATCGCCGCCACGCACGCTCTTTCAAGGCTCCCAAAGAGGAGCGAAGCCTCCACGACACAGACTCTTGCAATCACAGGTCTCCGCCAAAATAAGCCCTCTACGCAACAGCCCTGATTCGCTGCAACACCTTTTTGGAGAAGACCATGTCCACCACCATTCTGCTGATCGCGCCGGAGTCGGCCGCCACACACGTCGCCACCGCCCTCCAGATGCAGCTCGACGCCGAAGTCCAGGTCGTCCCCAACCGCCGCTCCGCCATTGCCAGCCTGCGCCGTAACGAATACGCCCTCATCGTGCTCGAAGAGAGCCTCACAACCTCCGATCCTGACGCTGTGGAGCAGCTCTACAAGGCCGCTGCCGGTGCTCTGCTCATCGAAGTCAACTTCGTCCTCTCCAACGCCGACCGCATCGTCCGCCAGGTCCGCTCTGCACTCACCCGCCGCGCTCAGGACCGCGCCCAGGCCCGTGCCGCTGCTACGGCCAGCCTCACCAACGAACTGGCCTCCGCGCTCGCCGGTCTTCTGCTCGAATCGCAGCTCGCTCTCCGCGAAGCCGGCCCCGCACAGCAACCCAAACTTCGACACGTCGTCGAACTCGCATCCGGCCTCCGCGACCGACTCCGAGCCTGAGAATCCCGGAAGTCATCTAAAAACGCCGCGCCAGGCATCGCCGTCTGCAGCGACGCCTGGCGCGGTGGTCTACCAGGCCCATATCCACGTAACGACATCAATATTCGCGCTATGGCTGCGTCTGGGCTAATTGCCCGGTTCCGCTGATGCTTCCGCATGCACCTGCAGTCTGCCAATTTGTGACGGTCAGAGTCTTGCCATCCGGCGTAATCAACCCCGTCATCGCCACAGTACCCTGCGTCGATGGGTCAACATACGTAAGTTGCAAATCGCCTCCCGTTACCTCGGAACTCGTGACGGTGACTGGCGCTGTGAAGCAAGGATTTGCCTTGAATTGGCCGGTTCCCGTCAAACTGTAGTTGCCACTCGAGTCCGGCGTCGACGACTGAGATAGATTCGCCGTAAGTGTGCTTTGCATGCCACTCGTGTCTTTTACTGCTCCGGAATACGTGCCGTTGATGGGGTCGAAGTACTGCGCGGTCGCGACCGTCCACACAGCACAAGTTCCCCCTGCAACCTGATAGCCCGGCTCAACGAGCGATTTGCCATCGGCAGCCATGTATCCCTGGATCGTGAGTGTCCCGCCGGAGACTTCTCCATTAAGAGTCAGCAGCCCGAACTGATCGGTCCAACCCGAGACTTTTATCACCTCGCTCTTTGCGACACATGCTCCCGCCACATCCACATGCAGAATTCCACTAAGGTTGGAACTTGTCCCAGTCAAGGCCCCCGACAAAGAAGGCAGCATGGCCGCTCCCGGATTTGTGGAACTAGGTGCGGCCGCAACGAACTGCCAGTTGCCCGTTGCAAAGGTCTTATCTGTTGGGACTGAGGCAGTCTGTCCGCACCCTGCGATGCAGACGTCGAGCGTGATCAGAGAAGAGAGAGCAATGATGCACTGGATCATCGAGCGAACTTGCATGGAATCTCCTTGCGCCACTCCAGCCATCTGCAGACTCCGCGACGCAACTATCTTGTCGGCATTTTCCTTGCAAGCTTTAGCGGTTCGGCTCTATGTAGCAAAGCCAGACATCGCTTCACTCTTCGCCTGTACAATCTCTAGCGAAGGCAATCCGTTCCGCACAGGAACAAATCTCTCAGGGGAAACATCATGAAGCTCACACCCGGAAAGCTCGCCGGCCTCAAGGCCGTCTCCGATGCGCGCAACGTTATCGCCGCAGCAGCCATGGATCAGCGCGGTTCGCTGCAGAAGTCCCTCGCCAAGGAGCGCGGTTCGGAGGCCACCGGTCACGACCTCGAAGTCTTCAAGACCCTCGTCACCGACGTCCTCACACGCCATGCCTCCGCCATACTCCTCGACCCGGAGTTCGGCCTGCCCGCGTCCAAGGAGCGGAACGGCAAGGGCCTCCTTCTCGCCTACGAGAAGACCGGGTACGACGCCAACACCCCTGGCCGCCTGCCCGACCTGCTCGACGTCTGGAGCGTCCGCCGCCTCAAAGAGGCTGGCGCCGACTGCCTCAAGATCCTGCTCTACTACACCCCCTTCGACAAGCCCCACATCAACGAGATCAAGCACGCCTGGATCGAGCGCATCGGCGACGAGTGCCGCGCCAACGACATCCCTTTCTTCCTTGAGTTCGTCGGCTACGACGAGAACGGCGCCGACGAAAAATCCGTGGCCTACGCCAAGAAGAAGCCCTCCGTAGTCGCCGGCGCTATGAAGGAGTTCTCCAAGGACCGCTACGGCGTCGACGTCCTCAAGGTCGAAGTCCCCATCGTCATGGAGTTCGTCTCCGGCACCAAGGCCTTCAAGGGCGAAGCCGCCTACACCCGCGACGAAGCACTCGGCCTCTTCCGCTCCGTTGGCGAATCCACCGAGAAGCCGTTCATCTATCTCTCCGCCGGCGTCTCCAACCCCGTATTCATCGAGACCCTCGAACTCGCCGGCGAATCCGGCGTTGCCTACAACGGCGTACTCTGCGGCCGCGCCACCTGGAAGGACGGCATCCCCATCTACGCAAAGCAGGGCGCCGACGCCTTCAAACACTGGCTCGAAACCACCGGAGTCGAGAACATCGAGAACGTCAACAAAGCTCTCCAGTCCGCCACCCCCTGGACAAGCAAAGTCCAACTCGCCTAACCAACACCTCACGCCTCACGAGGCCCCATGCACACAGCATGGGGCTTCGTCTTTCACTATCCCTTGTCCCCTGCTAATCTGCTACTGATGCACCCCGCTATCAGAGTTCTTCTCGCTTCGTCCCTTCTGTGTCTCACTCTCCCCGGCTTCACCCAGGCCATCAGCACAAAGATCTTCTTCACCGGCGCGGCCCCCTACTCTGACGCCGACCTCACATCGGTCGTCGGCCTGCAAGCAGGGCAACTATTCAACGACAACGAGGTCCAGGCAGGCTCGCAGCGCCTCGTCGACACCGGCCTCTTCGACTCCGTTGCCATGACCGGCAGCGGCAAAGGTTCCACGCGGCAGGTTCGCTTCACCATCAAGCCCACGCCAGACAACAAGCTGCTCCCCGCCAGCTTCGCCAACTTCGTCTGGTTCACACCCGCAGAACTCGACCATGAGCTCCGCTCTCGCGTCCCGCTTTATCGCGGTCTCGTGCCCGACTCCGGCAACCTCGCCGACTCCGTACAGTCCGCACTCGCTGCATTGCTCAAAGACAAGGGCATCAACGCCACCGTCTCTCACACCACCGTCGAACCCACTACGCAACACCCCACCCGCGTCGTCAACTTCTCCATTGACGCCCCACGCATCGCGATCGCATCGCTCAACATCACCATCGCGACGCAGGATGCCGACGCCCTCTCCGCAGCTCGTCCAAGCCTGCGCACAGGCTCCAGCCCTCTCTACAACGAAGGCGCCACCGGCTTCACCATCGATGACCTTCTGCTTGCCCCAGCACGCAACGCCGGCTACACCACCGCAAAGCTCGACGACCTGCAGCGCGTCTGGGCCGACACCGCCTCCGTTCGCGGCGTCATCGTCACCGCAAAGCTCACTCCCGGCGATCTCTACAAGTTCGGCACCATCAACTGGACACCCACACCCGTCTACTCCGCCGCTGACTTCACGCACGACGCACTTTTTCATCCCGGCGACATTGCCTCGCAGAAGACGCTCCTCTCTACCGAAGCAAAGATCCTTGCCGCCTATCGCGCTCAGGGCTACATGGATGCTTATCTGCACGTCACGCCGACGCTCGACACCAACGCGCACACAGTCTCTTACGACCTCGCCGCCGTCCCCGGCGAGCAGTATCACCTCAAGACAATCACCATCGTCGGCCTCGACCCCGACTCACGCCAACAGTTCGACTCCGGCTGGCGCATGAAACCCAGCGATCTCTACAACGAGCCCTATATTCAGCACTTCCTCAACAACAACACTGCGTTACTCAAACTCAATAACTACGTAGGTAGCTACCAGGCATCTGCCGATCCAAACACACATCTCGTGGACTTAACCATTACCTTCGTTTCAAAAGCGAATCGACGCCCCTAAACGAGCGGTTTTCCGATTGCAAACGCGCAGCATAGCCCGTACCCTTGGCTCAATATGCGCTGCACTTTTTCCTTGATACCGGCTCTTGCATGTGTGTGCCTGCTCGCGGTCCTGACGCCGCGATTTTCGCTCTCTCAGAACGTACCGCAGTCCAGAATTCATCCGATCACAAGCCTCCCGCTGCCGCCGGACGATACCTCCGATACACCGGCGCCTGCCGTAGCTGCTCCGGCCCCTGCACCAGCAAAGAAGGCTGTCGCTCCCAAGACCACCCAGCCGACACCAAAGGCTCCCCTCAAGCCCGCGACCAAGTCCGCACCGGCCATAGAATCCCCTGCTCCCGTAGTCGAGACGCCAGCTCCTGCTCCTGTCGCGACGCCCGCTCCGGCTCCCGTTACAGAAGTTCCACCCGCTACAGCGGTGAAGGAGCCTCCGCCCGCCAAAGTCCCTGCGCGCAAACCCGCAAAGCCGGCTCCGGAAACGGCAAAGCCCACGCCAGCAGCTGCGCTCTCGGGCGAGAAGATCCATGCCATCCTGCTTGCGCCGCCAGCCGAAGCGACACCCGCTACAGCACCGGCTCCGGCTCCAGTAGCAACACCCGCTCCAGTCGTCACCCCGGCCACGAAGCCGGTCGTCCCCGCAAAACACCTGCCCGTCACGCCTAAACCCGAACCGGCCAAAGCAGCTCCCGTAACCCCAGCGCCGATAGCCCCAGCTCCAGCTTTGGCTCCCTTAACCAAACCCGTCGAAGTCGCGCCCGCACCCGCTCCAGCCCACATCACCAAGCCAGCTGAGCCTGCAGTCGCCCCTAAGCCCGTCGAAACCGCTCCAGCACCGGCAGTCGTCGCACCTGCACCGGCGATCGTCAAGCCAGCGCCGGCAGTCGTTCGAACCGCACCGGCAGTCGTCACGCCAACACCGGCAGCCGTCGCACCTGCGCCTGCGGTCGTCAAGCCAGCACCGGCAATCCTCACCCCAGCACCAGCTCCCGCAGTGACTTCCGCTCCTGGCGCGGCACCTGCACCCCTCGCCAACCCGGTCGTCACTAAGCCGACATCAACACCGGCACCAGCTGCAGTCGTCGCGCCCGTAGCCAAGCCAGCCAAGCCCGCTCCCAAGCTCAAGTCGCGAGACAGCGCTGCCGCCCCCGTTCCCGTCACGGTAGCCCCGGCAATCGTCGCGGAGCCCACTCCCAGCGCACCCACGCCAGTAGCCAGGCCCTCCATCGTCGCCGTGCCCACCGCCGCCCCCGGCTCTCTGGCGATCACCCCCAAGCCCGTTCCTGCTCCAACGCCAGCGGTCGCAGCGGCACCCGCGCCTCCGCCCCCACCCGGAACCCTCGGAGACATAGTCTTCCAGGGCGAAGCCCCCTTCACGCAGGCTGAGCTCGCCAACCTCACTGGCCTCTCCATCGGCAGCAAGCCCAGCCAGGACGCGCTCCAGAAGGCCACCAACCAGCTCATCAACACCGGCCTCTTCGCCAACGTCAGCGCCTCCTACGACACGCCCAACAACGTCGGCACAGCCATATTCGCGCTAACCCCCATGCCACCCAGCCAGCTGGCGCACGTCAGCTTCGCCAACATCGTCTGGCTAACATCCGCCGAGATCGACGCCGCGCTGAAGACCATCCCGTACTACCACGGCTACATCCCGCTCAGCGATGGTCTCAACCTCGCCGGACAGATCCAGACCGTGCTCGAACGCGAACTAGCCGCCCGCCACGTCGAAGCCCTGCTCACCCACACCACCGTCGCACCCACGCAGGCCCACCCCTACACCGCAGTCGAGTTCCGCGTGACCGCACCCAACGTCGTCCTCGAACAGGCCCAGGTCTTCGACATCCCACCGGCCCTCGTCAACAAGACCCTCGCCGCGCAGAACGCCGCCCTCAAGATTCCCTACAACGAAGGCGACGCCGGCACCACGCTCTCTGACATCCTACTCGCTCCCGAACGCGACGCCGGCTACATCGGCGCACGCCTCTGGCACATCCAGCGCAAACGCCGCGTAGGCGGCAACACCGTCTACGTCGACTTCTCCGCGCGCCTCGACCCCGGTCCCATCTACGCCGTCCGCGGCGTCGCCTGGACGCCCACACCGGTACTCAGCGAAGCCGCCTTCCAGAAGCTCTCAGCCCTCCACGTCGGCCAGGTCCCCAACGCCTCCGCGCAGGAGCGCACCGAGCAGGCAATCCTTGCCGCCTACTACGGTCAGGGCTACATCGAAGCCGCCGTCAGCTCCACCCGGACCCTCGACTCCAAGACCGGGGCCGCCAGCTACGTCTTCAACGTCGCCTCCGGTCCGCAGTACAAGGTCCGCAGCATCAACATCCAGGGCCTCGACCCCGCAGCCCGCAAGGACTTCGAGGCCGCCTGGGCTCTCAAGCCGGGCGATGTCTACAACGAGCCCTACCTGCTCAACTTCCTCGCCGAGCACCCCAGCATCGCCTCACTCAAGCCCTACACCTTCGGCTATAACCGCGCAGCCACCACAGACACCCACCAGGTTGACCTAACCCTCACCTTCAAGCACAGCTAACG
>CAJCIM010000140.1 GCA_903970395.1 Acidobacteriaceae bacterium | reverse complement strand
AAACTCGCCAACTCGTCGATCACGAACCATACAGGCTTCTGTCCCGGCTGTGGCGCGGTAAGCAGGCGCATGACGAGCAGGTCGATCCATAAAGAGTGCAACGGACGAAGCGTTTCACGTTCGGGTGGACGCGACGTAATGAATATCCAACCCTTGCGTTCCTTCGCCCATGTTCGGGCGTTCCAAGTCCGGTCGGTCTGGTTTTTCTCGGGCAAGAGGCGGAAGCATTTCGCCACCAAACCGAGCGAAGCAAGTACGCCTGCACGCTGCGGGCCGGCCTTCCGGTCGATGTAGAAAGACATCTCCGTACCCGCGACCATCTGCTCCAGCATCTCGCTGCTTGCCATCCATTCCGCAAGCTGATGGGGTGTCGGCCCCTTCCTCAACAAGTGGGCGAAAATCTGTGCCGGTGTTTGGTGAAAGAACTCGTCCTTAGCATCAGTCGCAGGCTGATAGAGGGACGCAGCGATAGCATCCGCCTCGGCGTTCGAGGCCATCTCGTTAGCCGGACCCCAGTACGGGCACCGCTCGTCCAATGGGTTCAGAACGATGTCGCCGCGGCCTTTATCGTAGAACCGTTGGAGGTATTCGCAGGCAGGATCGTAGACGATGGCGGACTCGCCACGCTCCCGAATCTGGCAGAGCATCTGGACGATGAGCTGCGTCTTGCCGACGCCGGTGTCGCCCATGATCTGGAAGTGCTGCGCTTCCTTGCGGGCAGGAATCCTCATCATCTTGCCCAGCTCAGTCGTCTTGAAACCGATGCCGTCGCCCTTCTGCTGACGGTTAAACTCGCTTGGCGAAAGCAACTGCGGCCCGCGAAGAATCCGCCCGTACTTCATCTGCTTAAAGCGCCTGATGTCGTATGGGACGGCGAACCAGAGCATCGTTGCTAGGCAGACTCCTCCCTCAATGAAGCTGATGGCGAAGAGACCCAAGAGGCCCTTGTCCTCGAACACCGTGAGGCGGAGCCAACGGTTCAGAGAGAGGTCTGCGAGCTTCTGTTCCGGCCCACGGTAGAACCAACGGTACCCCTGGGCGATCGCCAGCTCCGAGAGTGCAACGGGGACGACCTTGCCATTCGGAAGCGTAGTCTCGCCGGGGACGAAGTCTACTGGAAATGCCAGGCGCGGCTTGCCTTTCCCGCCTCCCAAATAGAGAAGCCGGTAGGATTCTTGGGCGTTGAATTTGGCCCCGATATCGGAGCGGATGTACTCGGTGATGTAGCTCCTCTGGAGCGCGATCAAGGAAAACGTGAACCGCTGCCAGACGAACAGACAAGTGCATAGCAGGGCTGTAGCAACGGCTGTATAGCTCAGCATCGGCACATGCGGAGGCCAGACAATTGTCTCTTTTCGTCCCCATTGGGTCGCCATGATTACAACTCCTTCGGTGATACGGTGATGTACTGCTGTTGAATTTCATGGGCGACCTTGCGCTTGTCGGAGCGCACGGTCGCACTGATGCGTGTGAAGTCCTCGGGTGTGACGACTTGACCCATTGCCAGCGGCTTGAGCAGGTTCAGCAAGATCATCCGAGTGGCGATGAGTTCGGTGAAGAGCGGGTCTTCGGAGCGGCGCGCCTCGCGCAAAAGGACCTCGCGAGCCCATTCACGTACTTTCAATCCGTCCTTGGCAGCAGCCCGCGAGAGGATCGCCAGCTCGGTCCTCGTGAACCGCGTAGCGAAACTTTCGCTTCTTGAATCGCGACCTTGGCGGGAGCCAGCGGTCGTCGAAATATCGGAAGTCAGCTTCATTGAAATCACCCGTGACAGGTCGGTTCCGAATGCAACCGTCATGGTTGCATCTGGAACCTGCACCCTTTCTAAGTCGTTGATGTTCGACACGTTCCCCGTTGGAACCATTTCGCTGCTTTGCACGACCCTCGCAGGGGTGGAGTGTCTACATTCTTCCGGTGCGCAGCACCGTTGTGGTACTGCCAGCGATTTGGATGGAGGATCATGCCTTCATCCCCGCCACAGAAGCCGGAGTCTGTGAGGACGATGGCACACCGTTTGCAGGCTTCCTTGCGGACGGCTCGACTGCCTCTGGAGCAGGCGCTTTGCGGATGCGAAGCGTTGCTGCGACCTGCCTCGCTTCCGGGGACTTGAGAAAGTCCTGGAAGTCACGGTCTTTGCCGAAGACATAGCCGAGTGCCTGCTCGACGACATCGTCAGCGGATGCACGGATGAATGCGGCATACTGATCGACCTGTGTCGCAGTCGTTTCCGTGAGCCGGATAGAGGCGCTGATCTGTTTGGTTTGGATGACTTCGAGTAGGGGCATTGGGGTTCTCCTTTGGGTTGCAGATTGAAAATGAAGTTAGGCGCTCATCGTGCGAGCGATTATGCGTTCGGCTGTGGCCGCAATCTCCCGCGCCCGAGTGGAGCAAGAGGCAGCAGAAATCTCCGCCTTCCTACGCGCCTCAAGCCGAGTGACAACGTCGGTGATGGACAAGCCATCCGTTAGCCAGAGGCGGGCGGAGGCCATGTCCACGGTGCGCTGGGCGTAGTAGGCGGGATTGGGTTTATCGGAGCGCCGCGAAGCCAGCTCATGCGTTAGCCTATGGGCATCTTTCCCCTGCTCAAGCTCCCGTAGAACCCACGCCCAATCGTCCTCAGAGTGGGTGCGAACATTCGGGCGTGTCCTCTGGGGGTGAACGCAGCAAAGGATCGCGGCCTCGGGAAGCATCTGGAGGTGGAAGTCGTCCGGCTGATAGGTCGCCTCCGAAAGATACTCGGCAGTCACCGTCGGGGCGGGATCGTACTTGCGATTGAGGAAGCCTGGCAGCCGGAGCACACGGTTGCAGTCCGTGCAGGCGGAGTCGCCATGGAAGGCCATGGCGAGGAGCTTGAGTGATGTCTCTTGCTCGTAGAAGTCGAAGCCTTCAACGCGCCAGAGCACCTGATACTTGCCCGCTGAAGTCGAGATGACGACAGTCGGCGTCGGCACGATCTTCGACGCACGGAGCGCAGCGAAACGGGCGTCACCGTCCTTGTCGATATCTATATATAGATGGCGGACGGAAGCGATGCTCTCTTTCGTCCGCTTCCGGCTGTACGGACGGAGCGGATTGGCGGCGACATAGACGTTCGCTCCATGGTGGTTCTCATGGGCGAGCCAGCCGAGATAACGAGGTGTGGCGGCGACCTCCATCTTCACGATCCGCTGCGCGATCTTCGCGGGCGATTCATTCCGCAACAGCAAGGCGATGGTCTCTCCTGGTGCGAAGCAACGGGTCAGGAACTCGCGGGCGATTTGAGTGTTCATTGCGAAACCTCGACAGGTTGGAAGCCCGGCGTCAGCCGAGCTTCCTGTGAAGGGACAAGGAAACGGCCTATGCGGCCGCTTCCTCCAACGGAGCGTCTTCCTGCTCCTGCTCTTCGCGGCTGGCCTTGGCGGCCCGATCCAGCTTGAGAATCGAGTTCACCCGGATCTCCCAGATGGTCTTCTTCTCCGGCTGCTTCTTGCCGACCTTCTTCGGCTCGTACTCACGGCTGCGCAACTCGCCTTCGACCTGGATATGCGCACCTTTCTTGAGCGTGCTGGCGAACTCACCGAGCTTGCCGAAGACGACGCAACGGTGCCATTCGGTGTGCTCGATGTACTTGCCGTCCTTCTTGTAGGAGCTCTTGGTTGCCACAGAGAGTGTGGTGAGGCTGCGGTCGTTGTTGGTGCGAACCTCTGCGTCGTTGCCGAGGAAGCCGATGAGGGTGACTTTGTTCTGGTACATGGTGGTGATCTCCGTTTCGTTGA
>CAJCIM010000139.1 GCA_903970395.1 Acidobacteriaceae bacterium | reverse complement strand
GAGTACGCCACCCGCGCCAGCACACCGCTCATCAGGTAACCCAGTGCCAGCACCATCAGAGCGTAACGATGCCATTCGTACATCACGGCCAACACCACAAGAATGATCACCAGAAACCGCATCGGCTTGCGTCCACCCATGTCGATCTCCTTGCCGCTCCAAAATCGCCAGTTGCTGACCATCAAGAAACCGGTAAACGCCACCAATCCAAGCCAGACGATAGCGAGCCATTGGCTGTACACAGGCGAACCGCTCTCAAAATGGATGACAGCAGCAATCACGCCAGCACCCGCTGGGATCGGCATACCGACAAAGTACTTGCGATCAGGTCGGCCCGGGTTACGCGGCTTCGGATTCGTTGTGATGTTGAAGCGTGCAAGTCGGCACGCACCGCAAATCAGGAACAGGAAGCAAACCACGACCCCGAAATGCAGCAGGCGATCATGCACAATCGGGTACTCACCCATCTGGACCTGACGCACACCCCATAGATAGGCGAGGAGGCTGGGCGCAACCCCAAATGTAATCACGTCTGCGAGTGAGTCCAGTTCGCGGCCAAACTCACTCGCTGTGTTTGTCATGCGCGCAATGCGTCCATCCAGGCCATCGAAAAGAATAGCTAGAACCACGCCCACGGCGGCATGGTCGAAGTACACCTGGTTCAGCGGGTCCGCCAGCCCTGAGCCGCGGATCGACTGCATGATGATGTAGTAGCCAATCGCAATATTGCCTGCTGTAAACAGAGATGGCAGCACATACATCCCGCGACGTGCCGGCGGGCGTTGACTCCTGATCTCGGCCGACACCATTAAATCTTCCCTGCCGGCATCGCCGCCAGCACGCTGCTGCCGCCCTTCACCCGCTGGCCAACCTTTACCCGCAGCGCCACATCGGCCGGCATTAGCACATCCACACGCGATCCAAACTTAATCAGCCCCATCCTTTGTCCACGTTCCACGCGGTCGCCGGGTTCCAAATTGCAAACGATGCGGCGCGCCAGCAATCCGGCGATCTGTTTGAAGCTCACCTCATACCCACCCGCATCGATCGTAATCAGTGTCTGCTCGTTATGCACCGCGGAGTCTGGCCGCATGGCATTCAGAAACAATCCCTCGCGATGCTCCACCAGCGTCACCACTCCACCCACAGGAACACGGTTCACATGCACGTCGAAGACATTTAGAAAAATCGTCACTCGCAAACGGGTGCCAGCAGTTGTCTCAATCCAATCTGTCTCCTCCACCTTGCCATCACCTGGAGAGACAATTAAGCCAGGTTCAGCCGGAACGCGACGCGCGGGATCGCGAAAGAACCATAGAAAAAACGCCGCGAGCAACACCGGCACTGTAACCAGCACAGTTATGTGTGTCGTGTACCAGACCACTGCAGCCACAGCCAGCAGAGCCAACCCATAAAAATATCCATCCCGAACCATAACCGGGATTATACCTTTGACAGCTACAACTCTCGCGCCTGCAACACACACGCCATCAATATAGCGTCCTCTACTGGCTCGTGGTAGTACGCTCTGCGCACGCCTTGCTGTGCAAAGCCCAGCGACTCGTACAGCGCCAGTGCCGCTCGATTGGAAGCACGTACTTCAAGTTCCATGACCGTCACACCCTGTTTCGCTACCCAACGCATTGCATCGCGGCATAACGCTCTACCGATACCGTGGCCACGAACCCCAGCTGCGACCACCACCATCTCCAGTTCGGCAAACTCCGCAGCGCCACCCACTACGGAAAACCCCACAACTTCCCGCTCCGCCTCGGCAACCCACACACAACGCTGGCCAACGCTGTCTGCCGTGTCCTGCAGCAGGCGTCTCCATAATCCTTCACTCCAGTTCACCACCTGCGTACAGGCAGTCTGCAGGTTCAGTATCCCATTAAGATCGCCACCATCGGCGACACGAATCGCGTAGACAGAACTCATGCATTGTCCTCGGCGACCTTCGATTTGTAGATATCACCCTCCCTACGCACATACGTCGCATCCGTCAGCGACATCCCCAACGCATCTCTGCGATATATACGAAGCAGCGGTCGCAGCGCATCCGACACACCCAACGGCCGTAACCGCCATGTAACCTCGGGCGCACACTCGCTCAGCCGCGACGCAACGCGCTCCTCCGCCACCACCACCCCACGACCTCGAGTCTCCGCCCGCAAAGAATCCAGATCAACCAGGCGCTCTTGCCCAGCGTGACCATCCTTCATCTCCGTCACATAGAACTCGCTACGGCCTGCATCAAGAACAGCGTATGCATCCACTGTATCTGCAGTCTCTGCGAGAACCACCATTCGCGAAACCGCGATCATCCGCAGCTGCGCCGCCTCGGCCAATCCCTTTGCAGCAGCCATGCCGACACGTACTCCTGTAAACGACCCGGGCCCGCTCACCACACCAACTCCGTTCAGCTCTGCCAATGCGAAGCCGGCATCCGCTAATACTCGCTCGATCGCACCAATAATCTCCGCCGAGCCGCCACTGCGCGGCAGCGACACACTTGCCAACACTCGTTCGCCAACACTCGCCGCGACACCCGCACCCTCACCACAGGTATCGATCAGCAACAGCCGCACATCCTCTTCCAGTCCGGGCTTTCCGCTTACATTACTCACGTTTCTGAGGATAACCCTCGTCATTGCCTTACGTCTTCGCGATTCCGTCGCAGCTCCTTGAATTGGGTTGCCTGCACTCTCGTTTGCGGATAAATTCTCCGATATGCCTCTCTGTAAAAACCGCCGCAGAACACTCTCCAGGAGCCTGCTCACGCTCGCGTTCTGCCTCAGTGCAGCACAGCTTCACCCTCGCATGAAGGCCCAGGCACCGACCACCAGTACAACCACTACGCCCGCCAACCAGTCCACAGCACCTGCGGCCAGCGGCACCGATACACCGATGCCCACACAGCCTTATGTGCTACCGCCGACCAATGTTCGTCCCAGCGCGCCGGCCATTGTGAACACGAACTCGACTAAACCTGCCCCTCATGCCATCGTTCTGCCTCCGCCGCCGCCGGATAATCCTCCGGCAAAGTCAACAACCAGCAGCGCGGCAAAACCCAGCATTACTCCACCTACCAAGCCCACGACAGTCACTGCCGCTCCGCCGCACCAGGTAACAGTTCCAACTCCAAACGCCGCGCCGCGACCCATGCCGCCGCCGGTTGCGGCCACTCCCGTAGCTGCCCCGCCTGCAGCCGAACAACCTGCAGCAGCCGCAACGCCTGCAGAGCAGGCGCCTACAGCGGTTGTTACCCCAGTCCAAGCCGCAGTCCAATCCGGCACCCCCGCCGATCAGGGAGCCTCCACCTTCGGCTTCTATGCTGGCGAAACCCGCGACCAAATCATCGCTGCCGTCGGCAAGGACAATATCCTCAAGCAGCAGGGTGACATTCTCGAAGTCGCAGCTGCTCCCAAGCCAGACCCCACCTTCGACTCTTTCCTGCTCATCGTCGGCAAAGATACCGGCCTCGTCAAACTCATCGCTACTGGTAAGGACATCGAAGCCGACCCGGCCGGACACCAGATGAAAGTTGCCTTCACCGCCATGAAGACCGATCTCTCCAAAGGCTACGGCGATCCCTCCGACAACTTCGACTTCCTCGACGTCAAAGCCACCCACCGCTCGCAGAATCAGTTCATGCTCTCACTCACCAACAATGAGCGCAGCCTCGCTGCCTACTGGACTAAGAAGGACTTCGGCAACCAGATCAGCAGCATCTCCCTCTCCGGCAACGGTCTCGGAGACGACACCGGTTATCTTTCCGTCGAATACGAGTTTGCTGGCTATCACGCATACCTCCTCGCCAAGAAGTAACTACCACATCCAGCGCCATGCAAAACAAAAGGCCCCGTGTTGGCGATGTATTTGCATCACCAACACGGGGCCTTTTGCAACCTCTTACTGCGCGGCTACCAGCAGCTCGTCACGCACGATCTCGTCACGCTGCGCCTCGCGAGCGCTCTTAGGTAGAGCCACTGCCAGCACGTCCTCAATACGAGTCGCGTAGTGGATGTTGACGCCGGCAATCTGCTCGGCTGTCAGGTCCTCCTCCACATTCGTCTTCACATCGATCGGCAGAATCACGTCCAGCACTCCAGCGCGCTTGGCCGCAAGGAACTTCTCCTTGATGCCTCCCACGGGCAGCACATTGCCGCTCAGTGTGATCTCGCCCGTCATCGCCAGCAGCGGACGCACCGGCTTGTCCGTCAACAGGCTAACCAGCGCGGTTGCCATCGTCACGCCAGCACTCGGGCCGTCCTTCGGGATCGCACCAGCCGGCACGTGGATGTGAAGGTCAATGTCCTTCAGCACGTCCTCATCCAGCCCAAGCGATGCCGCGTTCGAGCGCACCCAGGTCAGAGCCGCCTGCATCGACTCCTTCATCACGTCGCCGATCTGGCCCGTCATCGTGAAGCCGCCCTTGCCCTTCATCCGGTTCGCTTCGATGAACAACACATCGCCGCCCGCCGGAGTCCATGCAAGTCCAACCGCAACGCCCGGCCGCTTCGTACGCTCGGCGATCTCCGTGTCTACACGTACCTTGATACCGCCCAGGAACTCATGCACCACCGCCGGCGTAACCACCAGCGTCTCGGTTATCCCTTCAGCCACCTTGCGCGCCGTCTTGCGGCAGATCGTTCCAATCTGCTGCTCAAGCTTGCGTACACCGGCCTCCCGCGTGTAATGCCGCGCAATCAACGCCACACTCTCTGTTGGAAACTCAACCACCGGCAACTGACCTTCCTTCGGCTCTATCCCGTTCTCCTTGATCTGCCGAGGCACCAGGTATCGCTCCGCAATGTTGACCTTCTCCTCTTCGGTGTAACCCGTCAATTCGATGATCTCCATACGATCGAGCAATGGCGCCGGAATCGTATCCAGCTGGTTTGCCGTGCAGATAAACAGCACCTTGCTAAGGTCGAATGGCTGATCGAGATAGTTGTCGCGGAACGTATTGTTCTGCTCAGGATCAAGCGTCTCCAGCAACGCACTCGCCGGGTCGCCACGGAAGTCGCGGCCCAATTTGTCGATCTCATCCAGCATGAACACCGGATCGTTCACGCCAACCCTCTTCAGGTGCTGGATGATCTGTCCCGGCAACGCGCCGATGTAAGTGCGGCGATGGCCGCGGATCTCCGCCTCATCATGCATACCGCCCAGCGAGATGCGGCTGAACTTGCGGTCCAGCGCCCGCGCAATCGAGCGGCCCAACGAGGTTTTGCCCACGCCCGGAGGTCCGACAAAGCAAAGGATCGGTCCCTTCATGTCCGGCTTTAGCCGCCGCACGCTTAGGTAATCCAGAATGCGGTCCTTCACCTTCTTCAGACCGTAGTGATCTTCATCGAGAAACGTCGCCGCCTTCTTGATATCAACCTCGCCGGCCGAACCCTTCGACCACGGCAACACCGCAAGCCACTCCACATAGTTCCGCGTCAGCGAGTAATCCGCCGCAGCCGGATTCATCCGGCCCAGCCTTCCGAGTTCCTTCAGTGCATCCTTCTTCACTTCCTCCGGCATGCCCGCGGCCTCAATCTTCTCCTTCAGGTCCGCGACATCCTTCTGCGTGTCGTCCAGGTCGCCAAGCTCCTTCTGGATCGCCTTCATCTGCTCGCGCAGATAGAAGTCACGCTGCGACTGCTGCACCGAGTCCTGCACCTCGCTTTGGATTTTGTTGCGCAGCTGCTGCACCTCAAGTTCCTTCGCCAGCAGCCCGTTAATCGTCTCCAGCCGCAACCGTACGTCGCCGTTCTCCAGAAGATCCTGCTTCTCCACTGTCGTCAGAAAGGGCAGGCTTGCCGCAACAAAGTCCGCCAGCCGCGAAGGCTCATCGATGTTCAACGCAATTGTCTGCAGGTCGTCCGACAGCGTCGAGGACGCGCTCACAATCTCCTGAAACTGCCCCAGTACGCTGCGCTGCAACGCCTCCAGCTCAGGAGACTCTGCAGGTAACAGGTCCCCCAACGGCTCAAACTCCGCTGTCAAAAACGGCTGAGTCTGTGTAAACCGGGTCAGCTTCACCCGCTCTGTACCCTCGGTGAATACAAACAAGCTGGCATTGGGCATCTTCACCACCTTATGCACAGTCGCCCGCGTCCCCACCTCATACAAATCCCCGCCATCGGGCACATCCTGATGTGCGTCACGTTGCGCCACGACCAGAATCGTCTTCTCCTCGCCCAGCGACTGAATCAGCTGGATCGAGCTCTCTCGGCCTACTGTCAGCGGTAGTACCGCATGTGGAAATAACACCGTATCCCTAACGGGAAGAACAGGATACGACCTTCCACGAACTTCGCCCTCTACTGCTTTATCGCCGTTCGGCTTGATCACACTTACAAACTCGTTTGCCATGTTGAGTGTCCCTTTATCAACTTTCCTCATATAGGATGCACTACTGTGGCATCCGTCGCAACTTCACACCTTTCATCGACCGTCCTACCCTCACCTCTACTCTTTACTCATCTGCTTTCTCCATCTTTCAGATGTGCGCATCCTACGCCGGATTGCATTGCGCGACCAACCTCGGTAGGCTTAATCCCATAGCGGGAGTGGTGAAATGGCAGACACGCAGGTCTTAGAAGCCTGTGCCGTAAGGCGTAGGGGTTCAAGTCCCCTCTCCCGCACCAACATATAGCCTGTGAAAGCAGCCCTCATGAGTCAGCAGCCTCGCCCCGAACAGCCCCGCATCACCCTGAATAAGACCGCCGACTACCGCGACTCCTACGCCAACAGCGTTCAAGTTCGTCTCTCGATGTGGGACGTCATGCTCATCTTCGGCACACTCGGCAACTCCACACCCGACGAGGTTCAGGTGGAAAATTTCCAGGGTGTCTATCTAAGTCCACAGCAGGCCAAGGCTCTGCTCAATGTTCTAGCTCACAATGTTGCACAGTACGAGCAGACCTTCGGTTCTATCTCTTTGGACGGATCTCAGGCCGAAGTGCAACGCTACAACGTATCCTCAAATGGCCCCGTCCATTAGATTCACCTCACTAGTTGCAGGCTTCTGGATACCCGATCGTTTTTGAGATGGGATTTCAAATTACAAAATGTAGAGGCTGATAGCCCTGGGCTTTGAGGGGTGCTATAAGGGCTGTTCCGTTAGGGGCACAGGTTTTACCCGTGCCTTAAGCAGTTTGATTGCAACAGGGCTTTAGCCCCTGAGGTACGTCTTTCGGAGCTGCGGCGACTTCTTCAGCAGCCTCTTTAACCTTGAGTCTCCCGGGGTATGCTCTCTTTGGCGCAGCGTTTCGCAACCCGTCTTATCAATGTCCCCAGCTGGCTTCTCTTCGCCATCCTTTACACCGCCGTCGTAGTCGGTCATCTCACCCTCCTGCATCTGCCCTACTTCTGGGACGAGGGCGGCTATTACATTCCTGCTGCGTTGGACTTTTACCGTCATGGCTGGCTCATCCCGCACTTCACAAACGCCCACCCACCGCTGCCAAACATGGTCCTCGGTACACTCTGGCACATCACCGGGTTCCACATCCTGGCCACACGCCTCATCGTCTGCGCCTTCGCCGCGGCCGGCCTGCTCGCCGTCCTTCGCCTCGCGCAGAAACTGATCAGCCCATCCGCAGCTCTCGCCGTTACGTTGCTCACAGCTGTCTATCCAATCTGGTTCGCTCAGTCCACCCTCGCCCACGCCGACATCTTCGCGGCCGCCTTCACCCTTTGGGCCTTCTGCGTCTATCTACTCGCCACTTCAGATAGAAGTTGCCATCCTGAGCATCGCAAAAAACCTGCTTTTCGTCGGAACCGCCGATACATTCTGACAGCCCTTCTCTTCACCCTGGCAGCACTCTCCAAAGAGACCTCGATCGTCCAACCCGCCACCCTGGTTGCGCTGGAGCTATGCCTCGTTCTCCGCGACCGCCCCAACCGCGGCGACCACCTCCGCTGGGTAGCCGCACTTAGCTTCCCTCTGCTGCCGCTCCTCGTGTGGTACGCCTACCATCACCACGTCACCGGCTTCACCTTCGGCAACCCCGAGTACCTCCGCTACAACGCAACCGCCAACTTCACCGTCGGCCACGTCCTCACTTCTCTGCGTTACCGATTCCTGCATCTCTTCTGGCAACGCCAGATCTGGCTCCCCATCACCCTCGCCCTTGCCAGCCTCTTCCTGCCAACCAGACGAAGCCTTGTCATCCTGAGCGTATCGCGCAGCACGCAGCCGAAGAACCCCGACGCTCTCGTCCCCTTTACAGCACCTGAGCCCACTTCAACCGCGAGCCTAACCTCCGCAACCCTTCGAGCGGTCTCCATCCTTACTCTCGCAAACTGGCTCGCCTTCTCTGTCCTCGGCGGGGCCCTTCTCACACGCTACCTGCTCCCCATCTATCCGCTCATCCTGCTTCTCTGCGTTGCTACTTGGCGAGAACGCACGAAACTTTGGCCGGCCTTCACGGTCGTCACTGCGGCGGTGTTCATCAGCGCCTTGTGGCTCAATCCCCCCACCTCGTTCGCACCCGAAGATAACCTCACCTACCGCGACATGGTTGTTGTCCATCAGCAGGCTATCGATTACGTCTCCACTCACTATCCCAGCGCGACCGTCCTCACCGCGTGGCCTGTTTCCGCTGATCTATTTAATCCCGACCTCGGCTACGTCAGCCGGCCTATCAGGGGCGTCTCTATCGAGGACTTCACCCGCCCGAGCTTCCAGACCATCATCGACGACACAGCCCACACCGGCACCGCAGACTACGACACCGCCATCGTCTTCACGACACACTTCCTCGAACCCCACTTCCGCCACTACCTCCAAACACATCCCAACACCCCCCGAGGTCGCGAGTACGCCAGCAACCACGACCTCTCCCCCGAAGAGATCGCCCAACTCCTCGGCGGCCGGATCGTCTTCCAGACGAACCACCACGGCGAGTGGGCTGCAGTTCTCCGGTTCAACCGCAGCTACGAGGCTCTACTCACTCCATCGCGCCCCTGATCCTCCCTAGCGGCGATGCGCCGATTGACACCGCAAGGAAGATGTAAGAAGAACCCGGCTCATCGTCGCGTCTCACAGCTCTTTCTCAGCGAGGTAAGCCGGATCTGATGCCTAAAATGCAAACAAAAAGGGGATCCGAGTCTAACTCCAATTGACTCCTGATCTTATGCCAAAAATTGGGGAGGAGACCCCGGCAATGGCAGCGCAACACGCATCACCAACGCGTCGAGTCCCGGCCCATAGAACGCCTCGACCGATCCAATGGTCTCGAACCCTAGACGCTCGTAGAAACCGATGGCTGGAGCGTTGCCAGTGTACACATGGAGCATGATCGACCGGCAACTGTCCGAACGTGCCAAATCCGCTGCTGCGAACATCAGCTTTGTGGCCAGCCCAAACCGTCGCTGCGAGGGCAACACATCCAGAGTCACCAGATACCCGACTGGCTCACCTGGGAGCCTCTCGATATGCAAGATGCAAAATCCGGCGAGCATCTCACCGGAAGACGCAATCACGACGCGAGCTCGCTTTGCCTCTGCATAGCGCCGCATCTCCGATCGCGAGAATCGGAATGCCGCCTCGAAACACACATCATCGAGCGCGACCATCGCATCCAGGTCAGACGGGCTGTAGGAACGGAGTTGCAATTGAGCTAAACGGCGACAGTGAAACTGTTCTCGCTGCGCGTCACCGCACGATACAACGTATCGCGCTCAAACGGCACGCGGCCAGCCTCTGTGATCAACCGCTCCAAGTCGTGTCGACGAAGCCCTTGTGGCGTCTTCGCTCCAGCATCGTGATAAATCTTCTCTTCGACCACGGTCCCGTCGATATCGTCGGCGCCGAAGCGCAACGAGATCTGCGCCATCTTTGGCGTCACCATCTGCCAGTAACTCTTGATGTGAGCGAAGTTGTCCAGCAGCAAGCGGCTGATCGCAATCTGTCGAATGTCGGTCATCCCAGTCGACTTCGGCAGATGCCCAAGCGCCGTATTGTCTGGATGAAAGCTGAGTGGAATGAACGTCTGGAATCCGCCTGTCTCGTCCTGCAGCGCACGCAGCTTCAGCAGGTGGTCAACGCGGTCTTCGTTGTTTTCGATGTGACCGTAAAGCATCGTCGCATTGGACCGCAAACCTGCCTTGTGCGCCAGACGTGCTGTATCTAGCCACTCTGAACCGTCGATCTTATGATCGCAGATGATGTGTCGCACGCGGTCCGCAAAGATCTCGGCTCCGCCACCAGGACACGAATCTACGCCTGCGGCTACCATGCGCCGGATCGCTTCCTCAATGGAGACTTTGCCACGCTTCGCCAGGAACGCGATCTCAACCATAGTGAACGCTTTGATGTGGACCAGCGGATAGCGCTGTTTGAGGCCGGCGACAAGATCGAGAAAGTACTCAAACGGCAGATCGGGATGCAAACCACCGACGATGTGAAATTCTGTGACAGCTTCCGTCAGCCCTTTTCCTGCGGTCTCCCAGGCCTCTTCAAGTGCCATCGTGTAGGTATCGGCCTCACCCTTCTTGCGACCGAAGGCGCATAAACGGCAGCTGGCGACGCAGACGTTTGTTGGATTGATGTGTCGATTGACGTTGAAGTACGCGAGATTGCCATGCATTCTCTCGCGCACCAGATTCGCCATCCAACCGACCGCAAGGATGTCTCCAGTACGGTAAAGCGTCACTCCATCATCGAAGGTAAGGCGCTCGCCATTTTCCACCTTGCGAGCGATCGGTGCGAGCGCTGGGTCATCGGTCTGAAAGCTGTGGCGAGGGCTGGTAACTGCTTCGGTTGCGGCCATATCTATATTCTAGCGCTGCAGATAGGAAGTTGCTCGTTGAAGACACCCGCCCACAACTGCCAATGAGGACTTTACGGCTTTTCGGTTGTCGTAGTTGTGGACGGGTTCGCCGCAGCGGTGACTGCCGGTGGTGACGCCGAATTCTCCAGCTTCATCGGAGCAACGGCAGAGTCCACCATCCGCGGCTGGACTACCATGCCATCGAACAGGGTCGCGGCAACAAGATGATCTCCGACAGGGCGGGCGAAGCGGAGACGCCAGCCGCTATTCCAGTAGTGCACTTTGTAGTCGGGCAGATGCACACTAAATACAAAATTTGACTGTGCCGTCGTTACCAGCAACCGGTCTTCTGCACGATCAAAGTAGAGTGAGTCAACATCGTTGAGATCGAGGTCACGGGTCTGCTGCCAAGTCGCTCCCATATCCGACGAGCGGAACAGCCCTTCTCGACCGCCAACCCATATTGTCTCGTGATCGTCGAGCGACAGGGCCGAAACCTGATCCAGCGTGGGCGGAAGCGGCACAGGTTTCCAACTCTGACCGGCATCGGTCGAGATTGCAATATCCTTCAGACTCGCGGCCAGCAGAGTGCGGCCTTCGATGGAGAGATAGCGAACGTCGTCCAGTTTGAGGGACGGCATACGAGACCAGTTGTTGCCGAAGGCATCGGCCCGCAACAGACCGCTCGACGTGCCTGCGTAGATGTCGTTTACCTGAGGGTCCAGCGTATACACCAACTCGTCCAGGTGTTCCACGGATTTAGCCGCAACAGGACGGGCGGCCGGACGTGGATGTGCGGTCTTAGCTGCAGTTTTGGCTTTTGCACCGACCAGAACAGGCGCCGGGCGTGAAGCACTCACCAATAGGCCGGTGTCGACCCATGAACCTTCCTGAAGACGGAAGATACCGTGGTTAGTGCCAGCGAGAATGACTCCGTCCTGCGTCGCTGCCAGGCTGAATACATCGCGCCCGCCGAGGCCAGCGCTCTCATGCTCCCACGTGACGCCTGCGTCACGGCTGGTGAAGACGCCTCCCGTTTCCTTGTCATTTACAACGCCCACGTAGAGGCTGGCGGGATTGTGTGGCTCTGCGGCGTAGGCGGTGATCTGTCTTGATGAGAACCCGGTGTTTGACGCTCGGAAGCTCTCGCCTGCGTTGTCACTGGCCAGCACACCACCACGATCCGTTGCGAGTAGAACACGATCGGGGTTCGCTGGGTCGATGTACACATCGTTGACGATGAGATCTGGAGGCGTCAGCAGGTTCCAATGTTCTCCGGCATCGAGCGTACGATAGAGACCCTCTGTTGTCCCTGCGAAGACAGTATTGAGATGCTTTGGGTCTTGAGCCAATTTACGCGTCCTACGCGCGGTGGTAGGGATGCCCTGAATCTTCGTGAACTTGCCTGCAGCATCGACGCTCTTATATATGCCAGAGCATGCGCTGGCATATACGATCTTCGGATCCGCCGGGTCAACGATGATCGAGAAGACATCCGAATCATCGATGATGCCTTGCTTGATGTTTGCCCAGTGCACACCGCCGTCTGTAGTCTTCCACGGCAGGTGCCAGGTACCCGCATAGATGACTTCGGGATTCGCCGGATCAATCGCTATTGACTCTACCTCATGGATCTCGGTGCTGCCCTCAGGACTAATCTGCTTCCAGTGCGTACCGTCGTCCAGGGAACGATAGACGCCGCGAAGCGTGCCTGCGACAAGTTCGTTAGGATTGGACGAGGAACGGGCGAGAGCTCGGATCGATTGACCGTGCATCTCTGCCTGCGCGTACCAGGTCATTCCACCGTCGTCGGATATCCAGAGACCGCCGTCCGGAGAATCTACCTTCCAAGCCGCTACCATCAGACGCTGAGAATCAGTCGCATCAGGCAGGATGTGGTCGATCACCAGATCGTTGCGATGGGCTATCTGCGCAATACGCTTCCAGGTTGCGCCTCCATCGTGCGAGTCGTAGACCCAACCGGTCGCAGTGCCGAGGTAGATGTGCTTTGGGTCTTTTGGATCGGTTGCAAAAGAGCGAGCGTCTCCACCGAAGGGGCCGAGGGGGAACCATGTCACCTCAGCCCAAACCGGAGCTGAGAGACAGAACAACAGGGTTGCAAAGGTCAGCAGTCTTAGAACGCGCAAGTTCATCCTTCTCAGAGACAGAGGTATTTCTAGAATCAGGCTATCGCAAAGTGGCGCCAAAGACTCAGTGATGGCATAGAGTCTGGTACGTCTCGATGCACACCGAAAGGTCCCTGGCTATTTGGGGGTGCCCCCCCCCGCGCTCCACGAGGCTCGCCACGGAGAATCAACGACTTACGGGGGTATCTCGACCCTAAGTACATGATTCGAAGCGGCTTACATCTATAATAAAGAAAATAAAAAGGTTACATGATGCAGGTAAAAAGGGATGAGATCCTTACTTCCCCCTATTACCAGTATAAAAGTCCCCCTCCGAGAAAGTGCTTTTAAATCTAGCTACCTAACCCTTTCATTTCATCGACTTATGTTGGCAATCTGCCATGATGGGGTTGACAGCAAGCCTGCGATTTGGACGAACCCAAAATGGAACATATCCATTCCTTTAAACAGGCTAGCTCATGCCAATTCAGTCAGCGGAAATACAAAGGCCGACTGGGAGTTTCCCAGCCGGCCTTTGGTTGTTTGTTGATTTACTTCTTGTGCTTCTTTACCGGGGTGCGAGGAATCGCCTTGACAGCGCTCTCGTCCACGGGGGTAATGCCGGTAGTGTCCAGAGTAGCTCCGGCCGGGATCAGGGTTGTCGTCGCGGTGTTGGTGCCGGCATTGCCGGTGTAAACCGCGATGCGCGAGGCATCGATACCCTTCTCGTCGACCAAGTACGCCTTCGTGTTGACGGCGCGCTCAGCAGCATGCTTGGACGTCTCAGCAGCAGCCTTCTCTTCCTTCTTCGGAGTGGACTTGCCAACGACCTTCACTGGTTCAGAGTTGCCAGTGATAGCCAGCTTGGCATCCGCCTGACGCTGCGCCGTGAGGGCGATGTCATCGAGGCAAGCCTTCGCCTCGTTGTCAACGCGCGTCGGACGCCGCTTGTCGCGATCAAACGAGATGCTGCACAGAGCCTGGGTCGTGGGTGCCGGCGGTGGCGGAGGAGCCTCGACGGTGACGGTGGTCTGCTGCGAAGCCGTCATGCCCTTGCTGTCAACAACATTGCAGGTGACCGTAATCGTGCCGGGCGCTGCGCCAGAGGTTGACAGAGTGGCGGTTGAGGTACTGCCGTTGATCGAACCAGCGGTGGCCGAGTAGCTGTAGGTGAGCGGATAGTTTTGCGGGCTGCTACCCGTAGCTGTGATGGTCGAGGAATCACCCGGCTTGACCGTGGAAGGATTGGCCGAGCAGGAGATCGTCGGAGGCAGCGGAGCCGTAATGGTGACCGGAACCGAGCAATCTGCTATCTGCGTCGGCTTGTTGCCTTCGGACACATGCCCCTTGATGTTATAGGTGCCCGCCGAGAGGCCGGTGGTGTCGTAAGCCGCAACGTTGGAGGTGCCTGAGACCTTACCCGAGTCGGCGGCCCAGGTGTAAGAGGCCGTCTTCTTGGGGTCGAGGTTTGCGGCCGTACCCGTCACAGTTACAGGGTCGCCCGGGTAGATGGTTCCGGTAGGCGCCGTGACCGCGCAGGAGTAGGTGACCGGTGGCGGAGGAACGATGCTGCCGAAGTGAAGAAGAAGACCTGTACTCAGCTCAGCTGCGCCGATATTTGCGCGACCGCCGAGAGGGCCAGCGGGAATTGCGTTGGCCGGACCGTAGTCTTCATGAATGTAGCGGTAGTCCGCCTCGAAGAGGCGAAGACCGAAGCGGTGGTTGAACCAGGGCAGGTCGTAGTCCATGCCACCGCCAACCATCAAGCTAGGACCCCACTGGAAGGGCTCCGCGTAGAAGTTTGCCCCGGCGTTAGGCCCATCGTTATTAGGACCAGCGCTACGGACGCCACCGGCCAACCCATGCGCGAACAGAGTAAAATTCTGCATCGGCGCGCGGAAGATCGGACCAGCATATCCGGCCTGAAAACCATCATTGTTGCCGTCAGGATTATCGATGAATACGCCTTCGACGCCGACATACTTATTAAAGTAGTAAGCACCGCTGCCGATCACACCTTCATTGACCGAACTATAAGGTACTCCTTGAGGCTTCACCTGACCGTGAGCACCGAAGTAGGAGTAGCCCAGAAAGATATCCACCCGCGAAGGATTGGGGCCATTCTGCGTGGTACTGGGAGCGGTCTGCGCGTTCAGGCTTGCAGCTCCTAAACTGAGCGCACATGCAGCCAGCAGATACCGGCTGATATTGCGTAACGGGCGATAAGACATTCGACAATCCTCCACAATATAAAACTAAAGTTACAAAAGCCGCCTGGTCAGATGGGACACCTGTGAGATGACAGTGCGGTCAGTACGGTTTCCCAGAAAGTTTACCGCAGATAACTCCTGTGTCCAGAAGAAAATCCGAGGGGTGACGAATTACATAATGCATGATCTGAAACAGAACCACACGCCGGATTGCGCAAGTGTGGATCTGCCGCAGATTCGCGAAGCTGGCACGGTTAAGCTTTCGCGCCAGCAAGCTTATTCCAAGTTGAGAGTCTGCCTGACCGCTCCCTTGCTTGACTGAATCTTTTCTTGTAAGAGCGTGATTGCGTACAAAAGTTGCTCTGGACGCGGAGGACAACCCGGCACATAGACGTCAACTGGAATGACCTGATTGACACCTTGCAAGAGTGCATAGTTGTTGAAGACCCCACCGGAGGTAGCACAAGCGCCCATGGAGATGACCCATTTTGGTTCCGGCATCTGTTCATAGAGCCGCCGAATTACGGGAGCCATCTTTTGAGAAACACGGCCGGCGATGATCATCAGATCGCTTTGACGCGGGGATGGGCGAAACACCTCCGCTCCGAAACGAGCGATATCATAACGGGAGCCGCCCATGGACATCATCTCGATAGCGCAACAGGCCAGCCCGAAGGTCATGGGCCAGACCGAGTTTTTGCGGACCCAATTGATAGCCGCATCCAGGGAAGCTAGAACTACCCCCTCAGGCTGCTCATCACCCCAGTTGACCTCATCGATCTTGTCGCGGTTCTTGCCGAAGCTGTCAAGGGTTCCGAAGATGTATCGATCGTTATGCTGCGGACTGCTGGCCTGCGTGTGCGCCGTTTGCTGAGTATCGTGGCTCATAAGTCTTAATAATACTTGTGATGCGCCTTTAATGCGGGTGGTTGGTTCCATCAAGCAAAAACCGTGCCGTTAGTTTGCGGCCGTCGATTGGAGCCTGTGATCGACGGACGGTTGTTGTACGGTGTTCCGGTTGACACGTCAGATCGAGGCAGCATTCTCGGCGATGGCCTTTTCGAGAGTGGTACGGAGGAGAGTTTCCTGCTGACCATCGAGCTTGACGCCGTCTAGGGTGATGTAGAAGACGTCGATTGCCATCTCGCCTTCGGTGTCGATGAGTGCAACTTCGAGATTGAAGCCCAGAGTGCCAAAGGTGGCGCTAATGGCTCTTAGCAAACCGGGAATGTCCTGCGCGATGACCTGAACAAGAGTGCTTTGAGATGATGCCGTATTGTCGAACTCGATGGCCGTGGACACCGGAACGCGAGGCTCCTTCCGGCGGGTGCGACGCCTGCCGCCAAGGAGCTTTTCGACTGAGGCCCGTCCACAGACGAGGTCGCGAATACTGGAGATAAAGCGATCTCGTTCGGATTGGTTCAATTCGAGCGTCCGAAAGGTGTCGGTAAAGCGGAAGGTGTCCACGACGACGCCCGCGGAGTTTGCGAACGCATCGGCAGTTACGACGTTCATTCCCCATGCGGCGAGGGCCGCTGCCATTCCAGCGAATAGCCGGGGGCGATCCTGGGTGACGAGAGTGATCTCACTGACCGGTCCATGCTGAAACGCGATCTGAAATGGCTCCGCAGCGAAGTTCCGGGTCATCTGAAAGTGCTGGGCCATCGCCTCCGGAGTGCGCGTGCTTACGTAGCGCTCGGGGAAGCCTTCCAAGAAGCCTTGTATTGCCAACTCCTGCCCGCGGTTGAGCGATAGCACTCGCGTGAGTTTGTCGCGAGTCGCGGCGGAAGAGGCTGAGGATGCTTCCGCATCGTCGGGTTCCTGGACGCCGGCGACGTGGAAGCGGTCTTCATCGACGTTGCGGTCCAGGTGGTTCGAGGCGGCCATCGAGAGACGCCACAGGTTCTCGGCCTTCCAGGGCGTGAGCGCGTCGGGATGGACGGCTGCGATATCGGCATAGGTGAACAACGTGAGCATGCGCAGGGACTCATGCGTCTGCACCTTGGAGGCGAAGGCGCGAATGGTCTCGGCGTCGAAGATGTCGCGCCGCAGCGCGGCGGACATATCGAGGTGGGTCTCGATCAGGCGGAGAACCAGAGAGGCATCGTAGGAGTCCATCTCGAGGCGGGCGAGAACGCTGCGTGCCATGCGGGCGCTCTCTAGGGCGTGGCTGTCGACGGCGCGGCCCTTGCCTGTGTCATGCAGCAGCGCTGCCAGATAGAGCAAAGCCGGATTCTGGAGTTCGCGGACCATGGCTGTGAACTTGACGCGCCATTCTGGAGCGCTGCGCCCGGGGTCAACCTCTAGACCGTGCAGAGTGTCGATCAGAACGAAGGTATGCTCATCGACCGTGTAGCGATGATAGGCGTCGCGAATGACGAGCGCGTCGATACCGTGGAATTCGGGCAGGATGAGCTCTAACACACCGAGCGCGTGCATGGAACGCAGCGCGGTGCCTGCGCGCTCGCCAATGAGGATATTCGCAAGCCTCTGCCAGAGACCGGGCCCCTCTTCAAGATTGGCAGAGAGCAAAGGGATTGCGTCGGCGATGCGCTCTTCGCTCTCTGGAGCAAAGAGCGCACCCGTGCGTGCCATGGTCCCAAAGGCTGCGAGAACGATCTCGGGATCGTGAGCAGGATTATGGTTCGCCGGCATTCTCTCCAGAAGCTCGATACGACCGGCTTCGAGCTTGTAGCCGGAGGCCGGCGGCAGCTTGAAGCGGCGAACCTCCTGCGTGGTGTCGATACGAATGCCGGAGTTCTCGGCTTCACGGAGGAGACTCCGTTCAATGACGCGGGCGTGGCGGAAGTAAGCGCGCATCCAGTAAGCTGCGTCGATGCGCTGCGTGTTGCCGGATAGCCGTCCGATGCCGATTCCCTGCTCCGCGGCGGCGTCCTGCGCGAGCCAGTCGAGCGTGTTGTCGTCGCGCTCGTGGCGGTAGTGGAGAAAACATCGGACAGCAGCGAGGAAGGCGAGCGCATCATGGACTTCCGTGCCAAAAGGAGCGGAAGTACCTTTGCGCAGGGAACGCAACCATTCGCACACGTTGGCGTCGCGCAGGCCGCCGGGACAATCCTTCAGGTTGGGTTCGAGGTGGAAGAGCGTGTTGCCGTACTTGGTGTGGCGTTCGCGAGTGAGGCGTCCCAGTTCTGCGACAATGACCTTTGCGTCCTTCTGGCGGAGCTTGGCGACGGCCTTGTCGCGCAGCTTTGCAAAGACCTCGGAATCGCCGCCGACGCTGCGGAGATCGAGAAGCGCGATGCCGAACTCCGGGTTGGTCACGTCGAAACGATCACAATCGGACGGCTGGCGGGTTGATAACGACACCTGCAGACCGCAGTCCCACAAATGCTGTGCGAGCCTGCGAACAGGCTGCTTGGCGATGGAGATCTGCGATTTTTCGACGCAGAAGAGCAGGTCGACGTCGGAGTATGGGAAGAGCAGGCCGCGCCCAAAACCACCTACGGCTGCGATTGCGATGCCGTTCGCGAGTTTGGGCTCGGCGGCGAGTTCAGTCTCCCAGAGGCGAAGCACAATGGAGTCGACCAGAGCCGCACGCGCCGAGGCCG
Source organism: Acidobacteriaceae bacterium (assembly GCA_903970395.1). Taxonomy (GTDB): domain Bacteria; phylum Acidobacteriota; class Terriglobia; order Terriglobales; family Acidobacteriaceae; genus Granulicella. Next base: position 11,397 of record CAJCIM010000139.1, on the reverse strand, counting down.
CGCGCAGGCCGTCGCCTGACAGCTCAAAGCCGCGACGAATCTCGGCTAGCTGCCGTTCGTACTGTCCGCGAAGTCCGGCCCCACTGCTGCTTTGGTCGTCTATCGCTGTTCCCCCTTACAGCGCAATCTCTCCGCGCTCGTCGTTGCGAATCCTGATGGCTTCGTCGATCTTCGAGACGAAGATCTTGCCATCGCCGATGCGGCCTGTGCGGGCCGCGGTGATGATGGCCTGAATGGCTTTCTCCGCGAGATCGTCGGTGACGACGAGCTCGAGCTTTACTTTAGGAAGCAAATCTACAGCATACTCGCGCCCCCGGTAGAACTCCGTGTGACCTTTCTGGCGGCCATGACCGCGGGCTTCAAAGATCGTGATTCCAGAGATTCCTGCCTCGACGAGTGCGTCTTTCACTGCATCGAGTTTCGACGGCTGGATGACGGCTTCAATCTTTTGCATACGTTTCTCAATTCCCTGTTTCTATCAAACTATCAGGCGGCATCCCAGTCATAGCCTTCTTCGCCATGCTGAGTGAGGTCAAGACCTTCGCGCTCGTCGTCTTCGCTGACGCGAAGCCCGATAAGGTTATCAACAATGAAGAGGATCGCCAGAGTACCGACGATGGAGACAATCCAGGCGATGCCTACGCCGATGAACTGGTTGAGCACCTGACGGCCATTGCCTTCCAGCAATCCGGTCGCTTTGCCCGCTCCGAGGATCGGGTTGATGGCGGAGTTTGCAAAGATTCCGGTAAGGATGGCTCCCAGGGTGCCGCCCGCGCCGTGGACACCAAAGGCATCCAGGGAGTCGTCGTAGCCGAAGATTGCCTTGACCTTGACGACCATGAAGAAACAGAAGACTCCAGCGATGAGGCCGATCCAGAGGGCGTTGATCGGTGTGACGAAGCCGGAGGCCGGGGTGATGGCGACCAGGCCTGCAACAGCACCGGAGATTGCGCCCAATGCCGAAGGCTTGCCGTTGCGGACCCACTCTGCAGCTCCCCAGCCGATGGCGGCAGCGGCGGCGGCGAAGTGCGTGGCCACGAAGGCGGAGGTGGCCAGAGAGCCGGAGGCGAGGGCTGAACCGGCGTTGAAGCCGAACCAACCGAACCATAACAGGCAGGCTCCGATGAAGCTGAGGACTACCGAGTGCGGCGGCATAGGCAGCTTCGGGTAGCCGACGCGCTTGCCGAGATAGATGGCCGTGACGAGTGCGCTGACGCCGGAGGTGACGTGGACGACTGTGCCGCCGGCGAAGTCCAGGCACGGGAAGCGGCCGCCGAGTGCAGCGTTGAGCAGGCCACCTTTGCCCCAGACCATGTGCGCCATGGGGCTGTAGACCAGAAGCGCCCAGAGAATCATGAAGACCAACAGAGCGGAAAACTTTACACGTTCGGCGAAGGCGCCTGTGATGAGCGCCGGCGTGATGATGGCGAACATCAGCTGGTAGACCATGTAGGTCTGCGCAGGAATGGTGGCCGCGTATGCGGGGTCGGGTGCGAGTCCGACGCCCTGCAGGAAGGCGTTGTGCAAGCCGCCGATGAAGGCCATGCCGTCGCCGAAGGCCAGCGAGTAGCCGACGATGGCCCAGAGCACCGTGATGACGGCCATCATGGCGAAGGTCTGCATCATCGTGCCGAGGATGTTCTTCTTACGGACCAGGCCGCCGTAGAAGAGGGCTAGTCCAGGGCCGCTCATGAGGAGGACCAGCGCGGCGCTGGTCAACATCCAGGCGTTGTCGGCGTTGGACTGAGCGGCGGCTGTGGCCTTCTCGATGGCGGCGATGCGCTCCGGAGTTACTGCGGAACTCTGGGCAAGTAGCGGAGCCGATGCTACGAGACAGAGCGCCAGCAACAGACCGGTTTTGAGCAGGAAGCCTAGCTTCGCTGCATGGTTTGGGTTGGCCTGAAGCCGCTTCAACATCGCCATCCGATACAGTCCCTTCGTCTGAAACAATCGGGGAAACCCCGGGTTTGCGCTGCAAGATCCGCAGCAATAAGGGCTTAGGGGTGGAACCCTAATTCGGCACAGAACTACATAGGAGCGTTTCAGGATAGGGCGAGGCACCTGACGTACAGACTTTCGCCGTTACAAGAGAGCACTCCCAACTTCGTCACTTTGTGTTCTTTACTTCGTTGCCGTATGAGCTAATTATACGACTACTGTCAAGTGTTCATGGAGTGGGAAAAGATCGTTTGGCATTGACGGGGAATGACTTATGGGGTGCCGGTGTGCGGGGGCAAGAATTGTCCGTCGTAAGGAGACGCCTTTGATGCTTGAGTTGTAGGCTGGAGGCATGGCGAATGAGTTGCAGCACACGAGTTGGGACAAGATTCCCGTAGAGACGATGAACCCGTTGTTGACCCGGCAGTTTGTGACCGGAGAGCAGGGGATGCTGGCACGGATTGTGCTGAAGAAGGGTTGCGTGGTGCCACGGCACAGCCATCCGAATGAGCAGATCTCGTACATCACCGAAGGCGCATTGAAGTTTCTGCTGGGGGACGAGGCCGCGCCAGAGGAGCGGGTGGTTCGTGCCGGCGAGGTCCTGGTGATTCCAGGTGGGATGCCGCACTCCGCCGAGGCGCTGGAAGATACGGTGGACTTCGATCTGTTCGCGCCGCCGCGGCAGGACTGGATTGCGAAGGATGATAGTTATATGCGGTAAAGGCTCGGCATGAGTGGCATCTTTAATCCCACTCATGCCGAGGATGAGACTGTGATTATGAATGGGCACCCGGGTGTAATGGCGGGGCCAAGAAGCAGATCCTTCTCTGCGCTCAGGACGACAAAGGGTATGGGACGGATCACCGCTTTGGCTGGGTGGACAGGGGATGGCGTCCCTGAAAGAATCCGAAGTGATAAGAACGGTGTGCCGCGAGCGCAGGAAAACCCCTGGCCAAGGCCCGGCGTCGGAGACAAGATGAAGAGTGTTCGGATTGGAAACAGAGAGCTTGGTGCGGGGCATCCCTGCTACGTGATCGCCGAGATCGGCATCAACCACAACGGCAACGTAGATCTGGCGAAGCGGTTGATCTCCGTGGCTGTAGCGGCCGGGTGCGATGCAGTGAAGTTCCAGAAGCGCACGATCGATGTGGTGTACACAGCGGCCGAGTTGGCGACGCCGCGGCCGAATCCGTTTGGCGAGACGAACGGCGACCTGAAGCATGGGCTGGAGTTCCATGAAGAGGACTATGCGGAGATCGACAGCTTCTGCAAGCAGGTAAAGATCGACTGGTTCGTTTCGCCATGGGACGAGGCGAGCGTGGACTTTGTGGAGCAGTTCGATCCGCCGGTGTACAAGATCGCGTCGGCTTCGCTGACCGATGACCATCTGCTGCGGCATGTGCGCAGCAAGGGCAAGCCGGTGATCGCGTCGACAGGCATGAGTACGTATGAAGAGATCGACCACGCGGTGACGGTGCTGGGCAAGGATGATTTGATCCTGATGCACACGACGTCGACCTACCCTGCGAAGTATGAGCAACTGAACCTTCGGGCGATTCCGAGCATGATCGAGCGCTATGGCGTGCCGGTGGGGTACTCGGGCCACGAGACGGGCATACCGACGAGCGTGGCGGCGAGCGTGCTGGGCGCGTGTTGCGTAGAACGGCACATTACGATGGATCGCGCGATGTGGGGATCGGACCAGGCGGCGTCGCTGGAACCGAATGGGATCTCGCGACTGGTGCGCGACATTCGGCTGTGCGAACAGTCGATGGGCGATGGTATCAAGCGCGTGTATGAGGAAGAGATTCCGGTGATGAAGAAGCTGCGGCGCGTGGGTGCGCACGTCTAATGGCCAATGAGGAGATGCTGCGCACGCTGCAGGCTGTGGCGTTCGACGTGGACGGCGTGCTGACCGATGGCCGACTAACTTGGTCGACGACAGGCGAGGAGAGCAAGAGCTTTGCGTTCGCGGACATTATGGGAGTGAGCCTGTTGCGTCGGCTGGGCGTGAAGATGGCGCTGATCTCTGGAGAGTCGGCTGCGCAGGTGGATCTGTTTGCGAAGAAGATGCACATTGCACATGTTACGAAGGGGACACGAGACAAGGCTGCCGCGTTGCGTGTGTTTTCAGAGAACGCAGGCGTGACGCTGGAGCAGACGTGCTTCTTTGGCGATGACGTGAATGACCTGTCTGCGATGGAGATTGCCGGGATGTGCGCGTGTCCGGCGAATGCTGCTGCCGAGGTCCTGGCGTATGTGCACGGGCGCGGTGAGAGCGGGTTTGTTGCCACGTTGACGGGAGGCTGCGGTGCGGTGCGGCAGTTTGCTGATGCGGTGATTGCGGCGCGGGGGTTGCGTGGGCGCGATGTGTTTTTGTTGAAGCCACCGGTGTAGTGAAAGCCTTGGGGAGACTCGGTATGGATGACGGCAGAGTGGCGAGAGAGACGCCGCTGCGCGAGGTGCTGATCGAGTCGGTCGCCGAGGTGCGGGAGCGCGAGGCGAATGCGCTGACGGCATTGCTGGAAGCGCACAAGGGGCGCTGCGTTCTTTACGGTGCGGGGACGTTGGGGCGGCGCGCGGTGGAGTCGCTGCGCTCGATTGGCGTGGAGCCGCTGGCGGTGTGCGACGGCAACGCTGCGCGGTGGGGTGAGACGGTCGCGGGGATTACGGTGACGTCGCCCGCGGAGGCTGCGGAGAGGTTTGGGACAAGCGCGGTTTTTTTTGTGACGGTGTGGAATGACTTTCACTGGTATGTGGATACCGAGGCAAAGCTGCGGGCGCTGAGGTGCGTTGCGGTGTCGAGTTATGCGCCACTGTTCTGGAGGTTTGGCGACAGGTTTATGACGATGCTACTGCTGAATGAGCCGCCGCATCGCTTGTATGAGGCATTGCCGGATGTGCTGGAAGCAGAGACTCTGTGGGAGGATGCTGAGTCGCTGGCGGTGTATCGCGCGAATGTCCGCTGGCGGGCGCTGGGCGATGCACATGGGTTTCCACATCCTGCGCCGGTGACGACGTACTTCCCTGCTGACCTGTTGGAACCCAGCAACGATGAGGTGTTGGTGGACTGCGGCGCGTTCGATGGCGATACGATTCGGCAGATGCTGGCGTGGAGTGGTGATCGGTTTGCGGGTGTGTTTGCGGTAGAGGCGGATGCGGTTTCCGTGGGCAGGCTGGAGGCGTATATTGCAGGGCTGCCGGAGAGTGTCGCGATGAGGATTCAAACGATGCCCTGCGCGGTGGGTTCGGAACGCTGCACGTTGCGGTTTGCAATGAGCGGCGCTGCGACGTCTACGACGATGGACGAGGGTGTCGACGTGGAGTGCCGGATCCTGGATGAGATGTTTGCCGATCAACGCGTGACGATGATCAAGATGGATATTGAAGGTGCTGAATATGACGCGCTGAGCGGTGCGCGGCGGCTGATCGAGCGCGATATGCCGGTGCTGGCGGTGTGCGTCTATCACACGCAGGCGGATGTGTGGCGGCTGCCGCTGTTGTTGCGTTCGATGCAGACAGAGTACCGGTACTTTCTGCGGGCTTATGACGGTGATGGGTTGCAGACTGTGCTGTATGCGATTCCTCCGCAAAGGATGCGCAGCGCGGAACAACGCGCGGCGACGGTTGTAGCACGAAAGAGCGTTGCCGTATGAGCGAGACGACGAACACGGCCGCGGCGACGCCTCGCAAGGGAATGATGCAGCGGGTGACAGGGCTGTTTCCGGCGGGGCAGATGCTCCGATACCTGTGCGTAGGTGTGTTCAATACCGTGTTCGGGTATGTGACCTATGTGGTTGCGCTGACGCTGCTAAACGGGCTGCTACCGCAGAGGTTTCTGTACCTGACGGTGGTGTTGGCTTCGGTGATTGTGACGCCAATCAACATTACGGTGGCGTTCCTGGGGTACAAGTTTTTTGTGTTTCGGACGAAGGGAAACTTTCTGCGCGAGTGGTTGAAGTGCTTCGCGGTGTATGGCGCGGGATGGATTCCGGGATTGATTACTCTGTCGGCGGTGACGCGGATTCTGCAGTCGGTGTTTCATCGGTACAGTGTTCCGCTCCATGCAATGGTGGCTGGGGTTGAGGTACATCTGCGGGGTGCGCCTCTGCGCTGGATGGAACATGCGGCGCACGGGCAAGTGGCTGCGGGGTATGCGTCCGGCCTGCTGTTGACGGGCTTTGCCACGGTGTACAGCTTCCTGGGACACAAGCATGTGACGTTTCGGCAGAAGTAGAGTGCATAGCGTAGAGGGTAGAGTGTAGAGAGGAGCTAAACCAAGTTGAGCAAGAAGACGATTTCGATACTGACGCCTTGCTATAACGAAGAGGCAAATGTGCTGAACCTCTACAACCAGGTGCGCGCGGTGATGGCGCAGATTGGGCGGTACGAGTATGAGCACATCTTTATCGACAACTCGTCGCGCGATCACACGGTGGCGGTGCTGAAGATGATCGCAGCCGAAGACCCGAATGTGAAGGTGATTGTGAACGCGCGGAACTTTGGACACATCCGGTCGCCGATGCATGCGCTGTGCCAGACGCGCGGGGATGCCGTGATTGGCATTGTGGCCGATCTCCAGGACCCGCCGCCGATGATCGCCGACATGATTGCCGCGTGGGAGAACGGCGCATACTGCGTGCTGGGCGTGAAGCGGACGAGCGAGGAGAACTCGCTGATGTTTTGGCTGCGGAAGCAGTATTACAAGCTGGCGGAACGGATGAGTTCGGTGGAGACGATCCAGAACTTTACGGGTTTTGGGCTATACGACCGCAAGGTGGTGGACCTGGTGAAGAGCTTCGACGATCCTTACCCGTACTTTCGCGGAATGATCGCGGAGATTGGTCTGCCGATCGTAAAGCTGGAGTATGACCAGCCAGCACGGAAGTTCGGCGTAACGAAGAACAACTGGTACACGCTATACGACATTGGAATGCTCGGCATCATCAACCACAGCAAGGTACCGCTGCGACTGACGACGTTTGCGGGGTTTGCGGGCGCAGTGCTGTCGTTCCTGGTGGCACTGGGGTACCTGGCGGCGAAGATCGCGTTCTGGTACACGTTCACCGTGGGCGTAGCGCCGATGATTATTGGGCTGTTCTTTCTGCAGTCGCTGATGCTGGTCTTTCTGGGTGTGATGGGCGAGTACGTAGGCGCGATCTATACCCAACTGCAGCACCGGCCGTATGCGGTGGAGCTGGAGCGGCTGAACTTTGACAAGCCTGCGGGGTATCCGCGGCAGGATGCAGTGGCGCTCGAGGAGCAGACGTTCGCATGATGGATTTGGTGAAGAGGCAGCTGGAGCAGTCGATCGCAACGATGGAGCGTGTGATTGCGGATGAGACGATCCACGCCGCGGTGCTGGAGGCTGGGCGTGTGACTGCTGAGGCGATGCGGTCCGGTCGCAAGCTGATGGTTTGCGGCAACGGCGGGTCGGCGGCGGATGCGCAGCATCTTGTGGCGGAGTTTGTGTCGCGGCTGACGGTGGACAGGCCGGCGCTGCGCGCGATTGCGCTGACGACGGATTCAAGCATACTGACGGCGATTGGGAACGATTACAGCTACGACAACGTGTTTGAGCGCCAGGTAGAGGCTCTGGGACTGCCGGGCGATGTGCTGCTCGCGATCTCGACGAGTGGGAACTCGAAAAATTGCTTGAAGGCGATGGCGGCGGCGAAGACAATGGGGATTCGTACTGTCGCCTACACTGGCAACAACGGCGGGAAGATGCGTGAGATAGCGGAGATCAATGTGATTGTGCCGAGCGATGTGACGATGAATATTCAGGAGTCGCAGCTGGCGCTGGAGCATATCTTCTGCATGGTGGTGGAGCGGTGCTACTTTGGGCCGGGATTTGGAGAGGCGAGGTAGCTATGACATATAGAGGCGCACAAAATCTGATCAAGCGTGGGGATGAAGCTGGGTTACGCGCGGCGCTGGAGCAGGGACTCGATGCGAACCTTGTGAACCAGAATGGGTGGACGCTGCTGATGCTCGCGGCGGTAGAAGGTGCGACGCCGCTGGGACGATTGTTGGTGAAGCATGGTGCGGATGTCAGCCTGCAGAACAACAAGGGGCAGACGGCAGCGGCGCTTGCGAAGGATCGCGGGTTTGACCTGTTTGTGGAGATGCTGGGGAGCTAGCCGTTGCGGCCTTAGAAACAACAGCAAAAGCAAACGCAGATTGCCTTCGTGAATGACAAACAAAACGGGCAAGAACAAAACTATGAACGTGCGTTCTCGTTGAGGCCTTGCCCGGCAGGGATGATTCCCATTTGCTCGTAGATCGGGCGCATCGCTTCGCGGACCGAAGGCAGTTGCCATGTGAACCAGAGGCCGCCGAGGACACAGCAGGCGCCGGTGATGATGACGGTGTGCGGGGCGCCGAGGCGGTTTGCCATTGCGCCGCCGAGCAGACTGCCGAAGGGCATCATACCGACGAAGGCCATGGTGTAGTAGCTCATGACGCGGCTGCGCTTGTCTTCTGACACCAGGGTCTGGATGACGGTGTTGCTGGCGGCTAGGCCCTGCATCATGCCAAAGCCGACAAAGAGCATGAGGAACATACTGAGCCAGAGCCAGTGCGATAGGCCGAAGAGGATGAGTCCGCCGCCGAAGAGCAGAGCGGAGACCTGAATGTTTCGCACCAGTCCGCGTACCGACTTGCGTACGGCGAGTGAGAGTGCGGAGGTTAATGCGCCAATACCCGAGGCTCCGGTGAGCAGGCCCAGCGTGTGCGGGCCGCCGTGTAGAACACGAGCTGCAAAGATGGGTAGCAGCACCATGAAAGGCATGCCGAGCAGACTCATGAGCGCGAAGAGAAGAAGGATGGTACGGATGGGATGGAAGGTGCTGACATAGCTCCACCCTTCCTTCATTTGCTCGACCATAGAGACGGCGGCGCGCTGCACCGCGACCGGCTTCACGTGCATCATCAGAAGGCTGACGATGACGGCGATGTAACTGACGCCGTCGATGAGGAAGCACCAGCCTTCTCCGACGGCAGCGATGACGAAGCCAGCGAGCGCCGGGCCGACAAGGCGCGCGATGTTCACGTTCGAGGAGTTAAGAGCGATGGCGTTGCTTAGGTCGGCGCGGTCGTCAACCATCTGGATCATGAAGGACTGGCGGCCGGGCATGTCGAAGGCGTCGATAAGGCCCTGGAACGCGCTGAGGGCGATGATCTCGTGGATGGTGATGATGCCTGACAGCGTGAGTGCAGCGAGCGCCAGCGACTGAAGGCAGGAGAGCATCTGCGTACAGACGAGCAGCTTGCGCTTGTCCATGCGTTCAATGAGCACGCCGGCGAAGGGCGCCATGAGAAAGGTGAGGACCTGGCCGGAGAAGCCGACGATTCCGAGCAAAAGCGCCGAACCTGTGAGCCGGTAGACGAGCCAACTGGTGGCGAGGCGCGTCATCCAGGTGCCGATGAGTGAGATGCTCTGGCCTGCGAAGAAGAGTTTGAAGTTGCGATGACGCATGGCTCGCAAGGCGTGCGACAGGCGGCTGGCAGGTGCAGACTGTGTGGTTGATGCCAAGTGTTAGCCCCCCCCCGCGGTTAGGATGCGGCGGATGGCGGTGAGGACTCAAAAGAACAAGGCATACTGGAGGTGTGATTTCTAAGCCGCTGCCGAGTGATGATCTGGAAGCTGTTGCGCGCGAGGCTCGTGCGAGCTTTGCGTCTCTTGCTGGGGCGCGGATCTTTGTGACGGGTGGAACGGGGTTCTTTGGGCACTGGCTGCTGGAGTCGCTGCTGTGGGCGAACCGTGAGCTTGGGTTGGGCGTGCGCGCAACGGTTCTGACGCGCGATGCAACGGGGTTTCGGAGGTGGTCTCCGTGGATTGCAGAGGATGAATCGATCACGCTGCTGGAAGGTGATATCCGCAGCTTCGAGTTTCCTGCTGTGGCGCATACGCACTTTGTGCATGGCGCCACGGACTCCGGCAAAGAGCAGCAGGAGGTGCCGGGAGCGATGGCTGCGGTGGTGATAGACGGCGCGAAGCGGGTGCTTTCCTGTGCGCGAGCGATGGGTGCTACGCGGTTGCTGAATGTTTCTACGGGTGCGGTATACGGACGGTCGACGACGGTGGAGCATACGCCAGAGACGTTTGCGATGCCGCCGTTGCCTCCGGGGAGTTATGAGGCTTCAAAGCGGATGGCTGAGATGTATCTGCAGAGCGATACAGCGCAGCCTGCAGTTGTGATTGCGCGGCCGTTTGCGTTTGTGGGTCCTAGACTGCCGCTGGATGCGCATTTTGCGATCGGCAACTTTATTGGTTCGGCAATGCGAGGCGAGGCTCTTCATGTGAGCGGTGATGGGACGCCACGGCGGTCGTGGATGTACATGAGTGATCTGGCTGCGTGGTTGTGGACGATGCTGGTGCGCGGAGAAGGCGGCCGTGCGTACAACGTGGGTTCGGGTGAGGGCTATACGATTGCCGAGGCGGCGCGGTTAACTGCGGCGACGCTGGCTCCGGAGCTGACGGTAGAGATTGCGGGAGCTGCGAGCGCCGGTGCGGCGTTGAACAGCTATGTACCGTCGGTGGAGCGTGCGAGGCAGGAGCTTGGACTTCAGGTGACGGTTCCGCTGGATGAGGCCCTGCGGCGTACGGCTAGGTGGTACCGGTAGGGTGTGCGTCTACTCGATCTGAAGGGTGACAGTGGTGGTGTGAACGACGAGCGCTCCGGCAAGGTTGGTGCCGGTGGCGGAGATGGCGAGTGTGTAGTTACCTGCGGCGAGAGTGGGTGGCTGGTTAACGCGGTCTCCACAGCCGGTAATGAAGATGGCTAGAGGTAGAAAGGCGAGGGGTAGAAGCGCGAGTGCGATGCGACGGCGGTTGATGAGGATTAGAGGCAGTAACAGAATTGCGAGGAAGGTCAGGTTGCGCGCGTGCAGTTGCGCGGTGGGAAGGGCAAGAGTCTGGACGTTGAGCGTGGTGGTTGCGGCAGATGCGCCAGGGATGACCTGCGGGGGTGCGAAACTGGCCGTTGCGCCTGAGGGCAAGCCGCTGACGGCGAGTGAGACTGCTCCTGTGAATGCACCGTTCTGTGGCGTGATGGTGAGCGCGTAGGTGGCGATGGAACCGGCGGCGACGTTCTGCGTCGAAGTGCCTGTGGTTGCGACGGTGAAGTCGGGAACGGGCTTGACGATGGCGGTGACGGCGGGTGCAGTGCTGGGTGCGAAGGTTGCGTCGCCGAGGTAGGAGGCGACGATGGTGTGAGTGCCTGCAGCGGGAGCGAGATAGACTCCAGCGGCGATGCCGTCGGCTAATTGGGCTGTGGCTATCTTGACGTTTGAGGCGGTGTCGATAAAGTTGACCGTACCGGTGGGTGTACCGGTGGTTGCGGAGGTGACGCTGGCGTTGAGCAGCAGCGGCAGGCCTGCGTAGTCGTTGGGTGAGGGCAGCTGGGTGATGATCTCGGTAACGGCTTTGGTGGCTGAGAGGGTGATGGCGGAGCT
>CAJCIM010000138.1 GCA_903970395.1 Acidobacteriaceae bacterium | reverse complement strand
AATTCCAGTCTTGGGCATGTTGTTGCTTTCTAGCTCTCCCGCCGCAGAATGGTTTCGCTTGCAGAGTTTGGTGGCAACGGCTGCATCGAGGTTCCGGACACGCTGACGGCTTGGGCCCCGACTCCCGGGGCTGTAGGCGCTGTAGCTAGTTTATCACTCGCGTCGAAGGCGGGGCCTCCCCTGGGATACTTTTTGATCTAAAGTCCGGAGCAGATTGGGGTTAGAGGTGGACTCGCGGAGGTCCGATCATGCTTGAAAAGTGCACTGAAATTAGGGCAGCGGGTTTGGAAAGAGGTTGGGGCGTGTCGAGGTTCGTCACCCCATTCATCCCGGCGATAAAGCTGCCGGTATGAATGGGGCACCCTGACTTATTGAGGTGGCGCGGCTTTGGCGGCCATGGCCTTCTGGAGGAGGGTTCGGCTGGCGAGGAAGGACTGGTTGGTGGTGTCGGGGCAGGGCGATGAGGGGTTAGGGATGATCTGTGCGACCATTCCGCGAGGGGCAGGAAGAGGAATGATTGGTTTGTTGCAGGAGGCGGCGCTCAGGTAGTCGAGAGCGGTGTGGCCAGCGTTGTCGTGTGCCGTTGGGTCAGCTCCGGCGGTGAGGGCTTCCTGCAATTCGTCGGGCTTCATCTGCTGCGCGAGGAGCATGAGGGCGGTGACGCCGTCAGCGTTGTGGGCGTTGATGTTGGCTCCTGCGGTAAGCAGCGGTTGAAGGAGCGTGCCGCGGTAGGCGGCGAACATGAGCGCGGTATCGCCGTGGAGGGAGGTGCGGTTAGGGTCGGCGCGGGAGTCGAGCAGGAGTTTGATGGGATCACCAGTGGCGGAGCCGGAAAGGTAGTAGTCGAGGTAACTGGCGTACATGAGAGGTGTCCAGCCGCTGGCGTCTGCTGCGTCGACGGACTCGCCGCGTTTGAGGAGCTTATCGAGATACGTGAAAGTCTGTTGGCCGGTGTAAGGGTTGAAGTGGTATGTGGCGCGGATGAGGATAGTCATGCCCGGCTTGGGGGTAGCCAGGTCTTCGTACATGTTGTCGTAGGGCTCGCTGGCTGGCTCGATGTGGCGCCAGCGGTGGGTGTCGGCGGTGCGGTCGATGGCCCAATCGTAGGTGTCGTTGACGGAGCCTCCGGTAATAGTCTTCGTAACGCCGCCGATGCTGGCGGTGAGGAATTCGCCGAAGTAGTCGTCGTCGCTGTCGGCTTTGGCGCGGGTCTTGGGGTCGGGTGGAAGTGAGACGGAGCAGGCTGACCAGAAATCTTCGCTTTGAAAGCTGGTGACGAGAGCGTCGGCAGCGGAGGCGTCAATGAGGGCTTCGCGGTCGCCGATGGCGGCGACATGGTCGAAGCCGCGCCAGCTGACGCGGCCGCTGCGGTAGATGCGAACTTTGTAATCAGTACAGATGGCGGCGCAGCTCGCCTGGAAGAGTTCAACATAGTCGTTGAAGTCAGTCTTATCGGGTGGGGTCTTCTGCAGGTCTTTGGGGCAGCGGTCCTGCGCCTTGGCGGCGGCGGTTGCAGTGACGTCGATGGTTTGTGAGCCGTCGGTGCTGTGGACGTCGCCGGTGACGGCGGCTGCTCCCAGGTCGAGCCTTATTACATCGCCTGACGGGAGATAAGGAGGTGTGTCGAGGTTGTCCTCTTCGTCGTCGTCGCTGGTTTTGATGGTGAAGGAGTATTTGGCCTCGAAGTAGGTCTGTGCGTTGAGGGGGAGTGGGGTCCTGAAGGTCCAGTGCTTGATGCGGTCTACGGTGGGGTTAAGGAGCATGGGCTGGCCGGAGACGGGCTGGACGGAGGTGGTGGTTCCGTCCGGGTTGATGGCAAAGGTGACGGTGACGTCTCCGCTGACGTGTGCGGCGCGGGCGATGGGTGGGTATTGAATGTTGGGTGCCGCGGTGAGGACGGGTGCGGGGGACTGTGCGCGGGATAGAGGCGCTGTGAGGAAGCTTGCGACCAGCAGAGCTAAGGGCACACAACGGATCATGATGCGACGATTTTAGTCTTCTAGTGTTCGGTGAGCTTAAGGTGCTGTTTCCGTTTTGAGTGCGGTGGCCGCTTGAACGGCAGAAAAAAACGCGGAGGGTCGGAGGTTTCGCGGAGGTAAGGGGTGCCCACAGTGTCGTTGAAAAGCGGGAGAAGGTGTGTAGACTCAAGCAGTGTCGGGGTTCTTCGAATACGCTGCGCTCCGCTCAGAATGATGGAGTATGGGCGGGGCAACTGCGGGTCTCTCCGCTTCGGGCGAGATGACAAAGTTTGGGTGAAGCTCGGTCGAGATGACAAAGGACGCGAGGTGACGGACCTGCCGCTCGACCAGCGCAACTTCCTAAACCAAAGTTTAGGAGATTTGTCGTGTGGGGTCGGGGTCTTTGAGGGTGATGCCGGTGGTCTGCAGGCGCTGGGCTTCGCGGACGTAGTGGGCGATGCGTTGGGCGGCTTCGGTGTAGCTGAGGCCTTCGGTGCCGCGGATGTTGGAGATGCAGTTGCGTTCGGCGTCGGTGCGGCCGGAGCGGGGGTTCCAGGTGATGTAGCAGCCGAGGGAGTCGGGGGAACTGAGGCCGGGGCGTTCGCCGATCAGGAGGATGGTGATGTCGGCGGAGAGGAGTTCGCCGATGGGGTCGGCGAGGGCTACTCGCGCATTCTGCGCGAGAGGGAGTAGGGAGCAGGGAGTAGGCATTAAGGGAAGAGCGGCGTCGAGGAGTGGGAGGGCGTGGCGCTCGACGGCCAGGGAGCTGAGGCCGTCGGCGATGAGGATGGCGATACGGCGTGGCCGTGCAAGGTAAGTCTCGTGGGGAGAAAGGTGCTGTGCGGCTTTGGTGGGGCCGGTGGTCTCGGGGTCGTTCGACTGCGACTCCCGTTGAAGTTGCGAGCCTTCGCTCAGGATGACAGAGTTCCTCAGGGCTTCGACGGAGTCGGGGTGGAGGGTGCGGCCGAGGTCGGGGCGGCGGAGGTAGGTGCCTCTATTGGGGGCGGCGCTGCGGAGGTGGATCGGCTGCAGATTACGGGCGCGGAGGCCAGCTTCGAGGAGAGCCACATCGAGCTGTGCGTGGACGGCATCGCGGGCTAGTGCGTGGTCGAGCTGGAAGCGGAGATGGTCGGCGGTGGAGATGGTGGGCGACGCGTTGCCCAAAGAGAGTCGCGCTGGAGTGGTGAGCTGCGGCGTTGTGAGGTTGCTGGGCATAAGAACCGGCGCTGGGGAGCGACTACCAGAATGACAGGTGATGATGGCAACCAGTCAGGCGAGCGACTTCAGAATGGCTTGTCCGCTGTTCGGGTGGAGACGCTACAAGATGTATGGATGTGATGAACCGGTAGCATTGTGTCCGCAGACTTATCATCACAGGACGTCAGATTCTATTGTAGCTGTCGAGTCTCTATTGGGATGATCCATCGATGCGACCGCGCGGAGGACCGTCTCATTTGCCGGCCGTCGTTATATGGAATGAAGGGTGCGATGGGATGGTGTGCGCTACGACAGGAACCTTGAGGGGTGCACGTCGCCTCTCGAAGTGGTCTTTGATTTTAAGCATCGGTTTTTCGACCAGATAGTACGACGCGAGAGCCGTGGGAGCCAGGAACAGGAATCCCAGTATGCTCCTCTGTGTGGTGAAGGTATCGGCCCCGATGAACAGCTGCTGCCAGATGTAAACGCTATAGGAAAGCACGCCCACCCAGATAACCGCGGGGGCATTCAGAAAGCGTCCGAAGGGCGTATTCGCTCTTCGAATGGCGTAGAGCAGCAGCAACGAGATGCAGATGCCCTGAAGTGTGTAGCCGATCGTCAGGAAGTAGAGTCCTCTTACATTCCATACGAGCAACGGGGAGATCAAGAAGAGAAAGATCGCCGCGACAGCGGGGCCTTTTTTGCGAAAGAGTTCCTCGACGATCCGGATGAAGCGGGGGTTTTCGTACAGCAGGGCGACCAGGCAACCGAACATCAGCATGTCGGCCCGAGTGTGGCCCATGTAGAAGATTTCGTCCTTTCTCCAGGGTAGAAGAAGGCGATCAGCCACACGGATGAACGGGTCCAAGACGATGATGCCCGCCGAGATCCAGATCAGCGCCTTCCGTGAGCAGAGGATGGCGACGATGGGCCATATGAGGTAGAAGCGCTCCTGGACGCTAAGACTCCAGAGATGGCCGAGCCACCAGCTCTTGTGATTGACGTAGTCCATGGTGAAGGTGAGAGCGCGCACAAACTGCCAGCGAGGCACGGAGATGGTGCCGATCCTGCAGAGAACGGCAACGACGATGATATAGACCAAGAATGCCGGCAGGATACGGAATACACGGCGAAGGTAGAACCTGGAAAGGCTGATACTGCCGCTTGCCTGCTTCTCTTTCAGTAGAAGAATGGTGATGAGGAATCCGCTGAGGACAAAGAAGGCGCAGACACCGGTCTCGCCGTTGCCGATGATCCAAAGCAGATTCTGTTGAAGGGTGTTGCGAGGCTGGACGTGCAATAAAAGATGCGACAGCACTACAAGAAAGATGGAGATCGCCCGCAGTCCATCCAGAGATGGCACTCGATTCATTCTGGACCTCTCGTCCGCTCTCGTAAGTTGGCGCTTCGTTCAGCCAACTCTACTGATTTCAGGCGGCGGGCGCGTAGGCCACTGACGGCATTCGGCATGTTCTTTCGCGTTCTATGTCGCTATACGTTTGCTGCTCGAAGCGAAGAGGGCGAATATGTCGCCTGTACGTGGGCAGCGCGCTTTACCGGGCAGCTCGGTCGATGGCGGTTGGGTGTGGGGCGCTGTGTCAGGGCAGAAGCAAGGTGGGATGGGTGAGGCTGCGGAGTTCGGCGGAGTGGTCGGTGCTGAGCCACTGTTCGAACTCGGGTGCGGGTTTGAGGCCCAGCAGGCGGCGGATGTAGAGGGCATCGTGGAAGCTGGTGGACTGGTAGTTGAGCATGATGTCGTCGGCGCCGGGGACGCCCATGATGTAGGTGACGCCAGCGGTGGCGAGGCAGGTGAGGAGCGTGTCCATGTCGTCGTTGTCGGCTTCGGCATGGTTGGTGTAGCAGATGTCGCAGCCCATGGGGAGGCCGAGGAGCTTGCCGCAGAGGTGGTCTTCGAGGCCGGCGCGGAGGATCTGCTTGCCGTCGTAGAGGTACTCGGGGCCGATGAAGCCGACGACGGTGTTGACGAGGAGTGGAGAGAAGACGCGGGCGACGGCGTAGGCGCGGGCTTCGAGGGTTTGCTGGTCTATGTTGTGGTGGGCGTTGGCGGAGAGGGCGGAGCCCTGGCCGGTTTCGAAGTAGAAGAGGTTAGGGATTAGGGAATAGGGATTAGGGATTAGGTAGGGCGAATCGTCGCCGGTCCGAGATGCAGGTCTCTCCGCTGCGTCCTCGCGATGAAGCTGCGAGGACTCCGGTCGAGATGACAGATCTGTGGGAGGGCCTGAAAATGCAGATTCCTCCGCTGCGCTGCGGAATGACAAGGGGGAATAGGGGTTGCGGTTGAGGGATTGCGCCATCTGGTGGGCTTCGTGGAGGAGGGCGAGGTTGATGCCGAAGCTCTTGTTGGCGGCTTCGGTGCCGGCGATGGATTGGAAGAGGAGGTCGAGCGGGGCGCCCTGCTGGATCGCCTGCATCTGCGTGGTGATGTGCGCGAGAACGCAGGATTGCGTGGGGATGGCGTAGCGTTGGCGGATGTGGTCGATGAGGCGGAGGAGGGTGGTGACGGATTGCGGGGAGTCGGAGACGGGGTTGATACCGATGACGGCGTCGCCGGAGCCGAGCAGGAGGCCGTCAAGGATGGATGCGGCGATGCCGGTGGGGTCGTCCGTTGGGTGGTTGGGTTGGAGGCGTGTGGAGAGGCGGCCGGGAAGGCCGAGCGTGGTGCGGAAGCGGGTGGTGACGTGGCACTTGCTGGCGACGTAGATGAGGTCCTGCACGCGCATGAGCTTGGAGACGGCGGCGACGATCTCTGGTGTGAGGCCGGGGGCGAGTGCGGTGAGGCGCGAGGGTGTGGCGGCTTCGGAGAGGAGCCAGTCGCGGAGTTCGCCGACAGTGAAGGTGGCGATGGGGGCAAAGGCGACTTTGGCTGCGTCAGTGTTTGCGGAGTCGATGATGAGCCGGGTGACTTCGTCGGACTCGTAGGGGATGACGAGGTCGTTGAGGAAGGCCGTGAGTGGGATTTCGGCGAGGGCCATCTGCGCGATGATGCGGGCTTCGGATGATTCGGCGGCGAGGCCAGCGAGCTGGTCTCCGGAGCGCAGCGGGGTGGCCTTCGCGAGGAGGGTGCGGAGGTCGGGGAAGGTGTGAGTGATGCCGCGTAGGGTGAGGGAGTACGGCATCGAGAGCGCTAGACGCCTTCGACAATGGTGGCGTGGAAGATGGCTCCGGCGAAGCGGTGCTTGCGGACTTCGACGTAGGCGGGGCTGTCGTACCAGGCTTTGGCGGCTTCTACGGAGGGGAACTCGACGATGACGGAGCCCTCGGTGGGTGCGCCTTCGAGGTCTTCTTGAGGGCCGTAGGCAGCGAGGAGCTTGAAATCGTGACCGACGAAGGTGGAGGCGACCTTCTGTTTGTAGAGGGCCATTTCGGCGGGGTCCAGGGTTTTTTCAAGGATGAAGATGGCGTATCCCTTCATGGTGTGGCTCCTTCGGTGTTGCGATATAGGGAGATTCTATGCGCCGCGTTGATATGCGACGTGAATGCGGATGAGACCCCGTAGAAGTACGGGGATTGCAGGGGAATTTGAGACTTTCTCTTGCGGAGATATTCCACCGGTGCGCCGTGCTGCGCTACACTGACGATTCAACCGTACGAAATTTAGCCCAACCGAACCTACTCGCCAGGACGCGTGAGGACCGGCAAGGGATATGTGGAGGTTTCCTTATGTCGAGGAGGTCATGGCTTTGTGCTGTCGTGACGATGTGCGTGGCTTGTCCCGTTTTGCCGGGCCAGCAGCAGACGCCTGAGGGCGCGCCGGCGGTGGTGCAGCCGGGGGCACCGGGTCATGCGAACAAGATTCTGACGCCGGAGACGACGGGGCTGCACCTGATGCCGCCGACGGTGCCGGATACGCAGTTCATGCAGGGAATGATCATGCATCACGGGCAGGCGGTGGAGATGACCGAGCTGGTGAAGACGCACTCGCATGACCCGAAGGTGCTGGAGATCGGGCGGCGCATCAGCGTGTCGCAGACGAGCGAGATGGCGTTCATGCGGCTGTGGCTGACGGACCGCGGACTGCCGATTGACGATCCGAATATGGACGGGATGGCGGGCATGGATATGAAGGCCAATCCGAACATGGATATGGATGACATGGCTCCGATGCCGGGCATGCTGACTCCGAGGCAGATGGCCGCGCTGCGCAAGGCGAGCGGGCGAGAGTTCGACAAGCTTTTTCTCACGGGCATGATTCAGCACCACGGCGGGGCACTGACCATGGTGCGCGATCTTTTCAACCAGCCGGAAGCGGGACAGGATGCAACGCTGTTCGACTTTGCCAACGACGTGGACAACACGCAGACGGCGGAGATCGACATGATGAAGAAGGTTCTGCGGCAAGAGAAGCTGCTGTAGATCGGCGTTGTTCGACAAGTTGCAGTACCAACACAGCCGGAGCAACGGCTGGATTACCACCCAAGGAAAAACCATGATTCCAAGAGTTTCGATATCGACCTCGCGCATAGCAGTGGCTACTGCTTTTGCGTTCGCACTTGGTGTTCCCGCTACGAGCGTGGCGCAGATGGATATGGGTGAGAAGAACCCGAATGCGCCGCCAAGCACGGTGTATGTGAATCCGCGGTCCGGGCCGGATGATCCGCGCATTGGATTGAAGGCAGGGCTGTATGACGCAGGCACGGCTGCAATGGGTTTGACTCTGGTGAAGACGCTGCCGAAGCCTCCAGGGTTTGCGCCTGATCTGGATTCAATCAAGGCTTATGACGCTGCTCCGCCGGAGCCGATGGGTCCGGATGGGCGACCTGAGCCGCGCAAGCCAGGCGATCCACCGCCGGTTCGAGCGAACTATGGTGGCACGAACTCCGACCTGGGGTTTGAGGGCAAGTATCTGTTCTCCGGCAACTACAACGGCATCAACGTCTATGACATCTCTGAGCCGGCGAAGCTGAAGCTACTGACGTCGATTGTGTGCCCGGGTGGTCAGGGTGACGTTTCGGTGTACAAGAACCTGCTGTTTATGTCGGTTGAGGCGACGAATGGCCGCCTGGACTGCGGCACGCAGGGGATTCCGCTGCCTGCGGGCTATGTGCCGCCGCCGCCACCGGCTCCGGGTGCGCCGCGTCAGCGTCCGCCGACACCGGCGAGCCCGGATCGCATGCTGGGCGTTCGCATCTTCGACATCAGCGATATCTCCAACCCGAAGCAGGTGGCCGACGTACAGACCTGCCGCGGATCGCACACGCATACGCTGCTGGTCGACCCGAAGGACAAGGACAATGTGTACATCTATGTGTCTGGTTCGGCAGGTGTGCGCTCGAAGGAGGAACTTGCGGGATGCGTGGACGGCGACCCGGACAAGAACCCCGATTCGGCTGTCTACACGATCGTGATCATCAAGGTGCCGGTAGCGCATCCTGAGCTGGCCAAGGTGGTGAACAGCCCGAGGATCTTCCAGGACCCGACGACCGGCGCTGCGAACGGCCTATGGAACGGAGGCACGCATGGAGCGGGCACGCAGACGACCTCTGCGACGCGCGGTTGCCACGACATTACGGTGTACTCGTACATCGGCCTGGCGGCGGGCGCTTGCTCGGGCAACGGTATCCTGCTGGACATCAAGGATCCGGTGCATCCGGTGCGTGTGGATGCGGTGGTCGATTCGAACTTTGCGTTCTGGCACTCGGCGAACTTCAACAACGAGGGCACGACCGTTGTGTTTAGCGATGAGTGGGGTGGCGGCGGTCAGCCGCGCTGCCTGGCGACCGACCCGATGAACTGGGGCGCGGATGCGATCTTCCATCTGAAGGACCGCAAGCTGACGCTGACGTCGTACTACAAGATGCCGGCGCCGCAGACGGAGCTGGAGAACTGCGTGGCTCATAACGGTTCGATGATCCCGATTCCGGGGCGCGATATCCATGTGCAGTCGTGGTATCAGGGCGGTGTTTCGATCATGGACTACACGGACCGGACGCACCCGTTCGAGATCGCATACTTCGACCGCGGACCGATTGACGGCATCAAGCGTGCAGGTGGCGGCCAGTGGTCGACGTACTGGTACAACGGCACGATCTACGGGTCGGCGATGGCGCGTGGTATCGACGTGCTGGAACTGACACCGACCAAGTTCGTTACGCAGAACGAGATCGATGCGGCGAAGCAGGTTCAGCTGCCGTTGCTGAATGTGCAGAACCAGCCGCACATCGTGTATCCGAAGACGTACGTGACGGCGAAGGCGTATCTCGACCAGCTTGGCCGGGGTGATGCGCTTTCGGCGGCGGATATTGCGACGGTGATGGGTGCTATCGACAAGAGTGACGTGAAGACATTGCACAAGTGGTCGCCGAAGCTGGCTGCCGATGCGAAGACCGCCAAGAACCCGAAGGATGCGGAGCGCCTGACAGCGCTGGCCGAGATTCTGAAGGGCGATGGCAAGGCGACGGCGGCGGTACAGAGCGGGATGTAGTCCGGCTGTAACCGATTGCTATACAGGTAGTGCAAACCGGCTTCGCTGGAGGGAGTTTCCCTCCGACGAAGCCGGTTTTGTACAGGTGCGGCGGCGTGGCGGAGGCTGCGATACTAGAGGGATGGCTGACGTTTGTACGATCTGCGAGGGGTCGGGGATGCGGGTGGTGGAGCGCGCGGACGGTACGCGTGTGGCGCAGCGATGCGTGTGCCAGCAGGAGCGGCGCGTGGAGCGGATGATGGCAGCGGCGCGGATTCCGCAGCGGTATATCCACTGCACGTTGGAGAGCTTTGACGTGCTGCCCTCGGCTGACCGGTCGCTGCAGGCGGCGGTGGTGCAGGCGCGGAGTTTTGTACGGGCGTATCCGGTGGAGACCGATGGCAAGGGGCTTTTGCTGACGGGGTCTATTGGGGTGGGGAAGACGCATCTTGCGGTGGGAATTCTGCAGGCATTGATTGCGGAGCGTGGGGCGAAGGGTTTGTTTTATGACTATCGCGACCTGCTGAAGGAGGTGCAGAACTCCTACGACCGGAAGGTTGACCAGAGCGAGCGCGAGATTCTGGCTCCGGTGTTTGAGGCCGAGGTTCTGGTGCTGGATGAAGTGGGCGCGGCGAAGCCTACGGATTGGGTGTGGGACACGGTCGCGCATATCTTGAATACCCGGTACAACGACCGTCGGACGACGATTTTGACGACGAACTATGCGAACCAGGCTCCACTGGGTGGGACGAGTGAGGGACGAAGCGCGAAGACGGTGATGCGCGAGGAGACGCTGGGGGACCGCATCACCGAGCGTATGCGGAGCCGCTTGCAGGAGATGTGCGTTGTGGTGGAGATGCAGGGCGAGGATTTTCGGCAGAAGGTGAAGCGGGCGCGGTTTGGGTGAGGGATGTAAAATCGGCGCATGAGTGCTACTCCAACGCCGCCGACACCGAAGCAGACAGCGCCTGGGATGTTCTCCGAGCGGACGCCTGAGAAGAGCTTTCCGACGACCGCGGTGGCGATTGCAGCGGTGGCGGTGGTGGTTCTGGTGGTGGTGCTGGTGCTGATGAGTCGCAAGCCGTCGGGGCCTCCGCCGAATGTGCCGCAGGCGGTGTCGTCCTATGCGGACAGCCTGGATGTGACGAATGTGAATATGAGCCAGTCGACGAGTCTTTCGGGTGGAACGTCGACGTACATCGATGGACACCTTGCGAACAAGGGCAACAAGACGATTACCGGCGTGACGGTGCAGGTGTTCTTTGCGAACGATGTGGGGAATCCGCCGCAGATTATGACCGTGCCGCTGAGCCTGATCCGGACGCGGGAGCCGTATGTGGACACCGAGCCGGTGAGCGCGGCGCCGATCGCTCCCGGGGGCGAGGCGGACTTCCGGCTGATCTTTGAGAACATCGGCGACAACTGGAACCAGCAGCTACCGGTGATGCACGCGGTGCAGGTGTCGACGAAGTAGTCAGTGGTTGCTCAACTTCGGGGTGGATGTTGATGGGAAGTGGGGTTCCTTCCCAAATTGGTACGCGCTGACAGGACGCCCGATCGAAAACTTAAAAACCAGGAATCCAACTATGCGGGGTCATCGTTTCCCGGATAGCGAAGTTGTATTCGGGCCCCGAATCTGGTCCACAGCCAGATTTCCTGGCACTTCGCGCCAGTTAGGCGGCGAGTTCATCCATCAAGGATGGCCGCCTTCAAGCTCTCCCGCAAGGAGAGAACCAAGGCAGATTGGCCCCCAGAGATGGGGGCCCTTTTTTTGAGGCAAGGAGTAGTGAGTAGGGAAGACAGAGGAGCAGAGGAGTAAAGAGTAGAAAGTGCGATATGCTCCACTCTTCCACTCTTCCACTCCTCTACGCCTCTACGCTCCTCTACTCACTGCCTCATGGATGGCCAGGAGGGTTTCGAGGAGAGGTTTGAGTAGGTCGAGGCGTAGGGCGTTGGCGCCGTCGGATTTGGCCTCGGCGGGATTGTCGTGGACCTCGAGGAAGAGGCCGTCGATGCCGGCGGCGACGGCGGCCCTGGTGAGGGTGGGGATGAACTCGGGCTGGCCGCCGGACTTTCCACCTGCTCCAGAGGGGGTCTGGACGGAGTGGGTGCCGTCGAAGATGACCGGGGCCATGGCGCGCATGGTGGGCAGGCCACGCATGTCAACGACGAGGTTGTTGTAGCCAAAGCTGGCACCGCGCTCGGTGAGGGAGACGCGGTTGTTTCCGCTGTCGTTGAGCTTTTCGACGGCGTGCTTCATGTCTCCGGGGGCGACGAACTGGCCCTTTTTGACGTTGATGGCGCGGTTGGTGTGGGCGGCGGCGATGAGCAGGTCGGTCTGGCGGCAGAGGAAGGCGGGGATCTGCAGCATGGCGTCGGCCGATCCGAGTGCGTCGGATGCCTGGGTGGCTTGTTCTGGGGTGTGGATATCGGTCAGCACGGGGAGGCCGTTGCTTTCGGCTACAGCCCGGAGGATGCGGCAGCCTTCCAGGAGGCCAGGGCCGCGGAAGCTGTGAATGGAGGTGCGGTTGGCCTTGTCGTAGCTGGCCTTGAAGATGTAAGGAACGCCGAGGTCGGAGGTGATGCGCTGGATGGAGTCGGCGAGGAAGCGGGCGTGGGGCTCGGACTCGAGGACACAGGGGCCGGCGATGAGGAAGAGTCGGCCGTCGCCGGGGGTGACGTTGCCGAGGGTGAAGCGGTGAGGGTGAACGGGGTGA
>CAJCIM010000137.1 GCA_903970395.1 Acidobacteriaceae bacterium | reverse complement strand
TCGCGCTCGGCCGCATCGACGCCGCCGGTATCGGCGAACACTGTATGCACGCGAAACCCGCGCTCGATCAGCCACGGAATGCAGAAGCTGGTGTCGAGGCCGCCGGAGAAGGCGATGCCCACTTTTTGGTTGATGGGGAGGGATTCGAGGATTACGGACATGGTGCCTTTCGTAGCGGTGCGGAAGACGGCTGTAGAAGTTGTCAGTTGTCCGTCCTCAGCTGTCCGGAGAGCGCGTGAGGCCGGAGTATGAGTAACGGACAACAAAGAACCAAGGTCTATCTCTTGGTCCTCGCTTGCAGGCCGGAGCGGTTGCGGTTGTTGGGGATGCGTTTTGCACCGCCGAGCAGCATCAATGTGATGGCCTTTTGGGCGTGCATGCGGTTTTCTGCCTGGTCGAAGACGATGGACTGTGGGCCGTCGAGGACCGTGTCGGTGACCTCTGCACCGCGATGCGCGGGGAGGCAGTGCATGAAGACGGCGGAGTCCTGCGCGAGCTTCATGAGGTCGTCGTTGACCTGGTAGGGCTTGAAGATGGGAGCGCGCTTGGCGGCTTCGTGCTCCATGCCCATGGAGGTGCAGACGTCGGTGTAGATGGCGTCCGCACCGGTGGCGGCCTTGATGGGGTCGGTGGTGATGGTGAGGGTCGCGCCGGTGTTTTCTGCGAGTTCGATGGCCTTGTGGACGATCTCTAACTTCGGCGCAAAACTCTTGGGTGTCGCAACGGTCACATGCACTCCGAGCAGAGCGCCCGCGAGCATGAGCGAGTGGCAGACGTTGTTGCCGTCGCCGACGTAGGTGAACTTGAGGCCTTCGAGGGAGCCGAAGTGCTCTTCGAGGGTGAAGAAGTCGGTGATGGCCTGACAGGGGTGCTCGAGGTCGGAGAGCGCGTTGATGACCGGGATCTTGGCGTGCGCGGCCATCTCGGTGACGGTGTCGTGCGCGTAGGTGCGGAGGACGATGACGTTCATCCAGCGCTCGAGGTTGCGGGCGACGTCGGGGATGGACTCGCGCTGGCCGAGAGGCTCGGCGGTCTGGTCGACGAAGGTCGCGTTGCCGCCGACGGTGTTCATCGCGACCTCAAAGGTGAGGCGCGTGCGTAGCGAGGCCTTCTCGAAGAACATGACCATCTGCTTGGCGTCGAGGGCGTGGCGGAAGTCTTCTGGAGCTGCCTTGACTGCGTGGGCTAGTTCGAGAATTGCTGCCATCTCGTTGACGGAGAGGTCGGCGATAGAGGTGAGGTCGCGTCCCGAGAGGCCCTTGGCGGTTTCGGTGAAGGCGGTGTCGGACTGGATGCCGAGGGAAGCAGCGGGCTTATCGGATTTGGGTGCGTTCATAACGATGGTCTTGTTATCCATAGGGTTCTCAGTTCTCCGTTCTCTGCTGTCGAGTGTTGTGTGGTTTCTATGAGTTTTGCTGTGCACTGACAACGGAGAACTGAGAACTGCTCTGTTGGGTGAGAAGCTGGTCGAGAGCGGCGATGGTCTGATCGACGTGCTCGCGTGTGATGAGGTAGGGCGGCAGGAAACGTAGAACGGTCTCATGCGTGCGGTTGATGATGATGCGGCGGTCCTGCATCTTGCCGAGGATGGTCTTTGCGAGATCGGCTGAGTGGAACTCGACGCCGATCATGAGGCCAAGGCCGCGAACCTGCTTGATGGCCTCGTGCTTCGATTGTAGCGACTGAAGCTGCGTGCGGAAGTAATCGCCAATCTCGTTGACGTGATTGAGGAGGTTCGCGGACTTGATCTCGTCGATGACGGCGATGGCGACGGCGACGGCGAGCGGGTTTCCGCCGAATGTAGTCCCGTGCATGCCGGGGGTGATGGCGCGCGCGGCTGCGTCGGTGCAGAGCATAGCGCCGATGGGAACACCTCCGGCCATGGGCTTGGCGAGTGTGGTGACATCGGGGCGCACGTTGTAGTGCTGGTAGGCGCACCACTTGCCGGTGCGGCCCATGCCGGACTGGATCTCGTCGAGCAGAAGGAGAGCGCCGTTAGAGTCGCAGAGCTCGCGTGCGGTGGCGAGGAACTCTTCGGTTACCGGGTTGATGCCGCCTTCGCCCTGCAGGACCTCGATGGCGATGCCGCAGACTTCATTGGAGAAGGCTGCGCGGAGGGCGGCGACGTCATTCATGGGGATGAACTCCACGCCGGGGATGAGCGGTGCGAAGGGTTCGCGGTAGAGCGCCTTGTGCGTGGTGGAGACAGAGCCCATGGAGCGGCCGTGGAATGAGTTCTCCATGGCAATGAACTTGGTGCCGATCTGCTTGCCTTCCGCGCGTAGCATCTTGGCGTTGGCGCGTGCGAGCTTGAGCGCCGCCTCCCAGGCCTCGGTGCCGGAGTTGCAGAAGAAGACGCGGTCGAGGCCGGTGAGCTCGGTGAGACGCAGTGCGAGCTCAGTGGTGCCCTGGTGGTAGAAGAGGTTGCTGGTGTGGATGATCTGCTGGGCTTGCTGCGTAATCGCTTTGGTGATGGCAGAGTGATTGTAGCCGAGCGCGCAGACGCCGATGCCGCTGAGGAGGTCGAGGTAGTCGTTGCCGTGCTCGTCGCGGAGGTGGACGCCGTTGCCAGAGACGAACTGCAGCGGGTAGCGGGCGTAGGTCTGGAGGAGAAGCTTGGATTCGGCGGCCTGGAGTTCGGCGAGGGTCATTTCGTTCCTTCCTTTAGCTGGAGTGCAGCTGCGGGTGAAGCAGATCCCCTGCGGGGATGACAACAAGAAAAGCAACGGCAAAGCTAGGCGGCGATGACTTCGGTGCCGTCGTCGACGCGGGTACTGATGAGGTCGGGCAGGAGCGCGGCGGAGTTGGCGGGTAGAATACGTACGCGTTTTACGCCTTGGGTGAGGGCCTCCTTGCAGGCGTTGAGCTTGGGTAACATGCCGCCGGAGACGACTGCGCTCGCTTCAAGGGCGGGAATGTCTTTGAGGTGCAGCCAGCGCATGACGGTGCCATCCGCCCCTTTGACGCCGGGTACGTCGGTAAGGAAGACTAGGGCGTCGGCCTTGGTGGCGACGGCGGTGGCGGCAGCCATCTCATCGGCGTTGATGTTGTAGTACTCGCCATCGAAGCCTAGTGCGATGCTGCTGATGACGGGGACCGCGCCCATCGTCCAGATGGCGTCGAGCCACTTAGGGTCGGTGGCGGCGATCTCTCCGACGAAGCCGAGGTCGGGGTTGGTCTTCTTCTTGCGCGCGCGGAAGACGTGGCCGTCCCCACCGGTGAGGCCCATTGCCTCCTGTCCGCACTGGGTGAGAGCAGCGACGAGAGACTTGTTCACGCGGCCGCCGAGCACCATCAGAGCCGCGTCGCGGGTTTCGGCGTCGGTGACGCGGAGGCCGGCGACGAACTCGGACTTTTTGCCCATCTGCTCGAGAAGTTTGGTGAGCTGCACGCCGCCGCCGTGGACGAGGGCTACCTGATGGCCGTCCTGCGCGAGAGCGGTGACGGCCTTGGCGCAGGTGTGCAGGAGTGCTTCATCCTGCAGTGTGGCGCCGCCGAGTTTGACTACGAATTTCATTTGGTACTCCAAAAGAAGAAAACGCCAAGGCGCGAAGAGCGTCAAGGAAACGCCAAGGATTTATCGCAGGCCTTCGGATTGAGAGAAGCCGGCCATGAGGTTCATGTTTTCGACCGCCTGGGAGGCTGCGCCTTTGAGCAGGTTGTCGAGGCAGGAGATGATGACGAGCCTTTTGCCATCAGGAGATAGCTGGAAGCCGAGGTCGCAGAAGGCAGTGCGGACGACGTGCTGGATCTGCGGCAGAGCAGGGGAGCGACGGATCCGGACGAGCGGCGCGTTGGCGTAAAACTCGTCATAGAGTGACTGAATATTTAGGATGCTGCCGGGTTGGGCCAGTCGCACGTAAATCGTCGATAAAATCCCGCGTGGGATGGGCAGCAGGTGCGGGGTGAACTGGATCTGCGACGCGTCGAGGTGGAGCTGTTCGAGGAGCTCGCCGGTGTGGCGATGACCGAATACGGCGTATGCGGAAAGGTTATCAGCCGCGTACATGAAGTGCGTGGTGGGTGTGGGGGCCTTGCCCGCGCCGGAGACGCCGGACTTTGCGTCGGCGATGATGCCGTAGTCGAGATCGATGACATTTGCGCGGACGAGGGGTGCGAGCGCGAGGATGATGGATGTCGCATAGCAGCCGGGGTTGGCGATCAGGCGCGCGGTCTTGATCTGTTCGCCGTGGAGTTCGGGTGAGCCGTAGACGGCTTCCGTTTGCAGCTGGGCGGCGAGCGCGGGGTCGGCGTCGTGGAGCTTGTAGACGGCGCGGTTGGCGTCGTTGTGCAGGCGCCATGCGCCGCTGAGGTCAATGACGCGAAGGCCTGCGGCGACGGCAGCAGGAACGTCCTCGCGGGACTGCTCGTGCGGCGTGGCGAGGAAGAGAATGTCGATCTTCTCGTCGACGAGGAGCTTGAGGTCGAAGGGGACGACGGAGAGTGAATCCGCGTTTGGAAGGCCAGACAATTGCGGATGAATGCTGGTGAGAGCAACGGTCTCTGAGCCGGAGCGTCCTAAGAGCAGCGGGGAGTGTGCCGCGAGACGCGGGTGGTCGAGTAGCAGGCGCACGAGCTCCGCGCCGGAGTAGCCAGTGACGCCCAGGACGGCGGTGCGAAGCGGGTTGGTGTAGTTCTCAGACAAGGAGGGCCTCGATGCGGGTTTTGAGCGTGGCGGCGGCGGCGTTGTCCGGGCAGACGATGAGGACGGCGGTGTCGCCGGCGATAGTGCCGACGATCTCGTCCCAATCTTCGGAGTCGAGTGCGGCCGCGACAGGCTGGGCGCCCCCCATGGTGGTGTGCAGGATGAGCTGGTTTTGGGCCTGCACCACCTCAAGGCCGAAGTTTTCAAGCACGGCGGCGGTGGCGGGCATGTCGTCTTCGCCATTGCTGTTGGCAGGCAGGGCGTAGCCGCTGGGGCCTTTGACTAGCTTGAGGTCACGGATGTCGCGCGAGAGTGTGGCCTGGGTGACGTGGATGCCCTTTGTTTCCAGCTTGCGACGCAGGTCGTCTTGGTTGGTGACGGCTGCCTTCACCAGGAGATCTCTGATCGCGTTGTGCCGTTGGCTTTTCATGCAGTATTGTTAGCGAAACCGTAAGAGCATTAAGGAAATAAATAATGTGACGCCTCAAAAATGAGCGCCACGGTGGATAAAAGCCTCCATGCGGGTGCATAAAAATCCACTTATCATGTATAAATATACAAACAGATGTTGTCAAGGTGGTACCACGAGCCTTCTGCGGTGGCCGCGAAGCTGTCGGCAAGGGCTAATTTCACGGGGACTTTGCGGGCAGGCGTGACGAAAGTCCCGGGAAACGGAATATAGTTAGTTATGTCTGAGAACCATGGGATGGGCGAGTGGCGTGCACAGTGGTTGCGCGCAGGTGTGCGGAGTGAGGCACGTGAGTTTGTGGTGGATTCCACGGGGCTTCCCGTGGCTCGACGACGAGATGCTGGAGCTTCTCTGATTGATGAGCGGTTCGAGCGGGACTCCTGTGGTGTGGGATTTGTCGCTTCGGTTCTGGGGAAATATTCACATAAGACGTTGCAGGATGCGCTGACGGCTCTGGTTCGGCTCGCGCATCGCGGGGCCGTAGCTGCGGACGGGACGAGCTCGGACGGCATTGGGATTATGACCAGCGTGCCGCGGGCGCTGCTGTTGAAGTCTACTGGCCTGACGCTGGCGGATGATGCTCCGCTGGGTGTGGGCATGATCTTTTTGCCCAAAGAGGAGACGCGCGCCGAGGCAGTGATCGAGCGATGTCTGGAGTCGCAGGAGTTGAAGGTGCTGGCGTGGCGCGATGTGCCGGTGCGGCCCGGCGTGCTAGGTGAGATTGCGCTGAGCACGATGCCGGTGATCAAGCAGGTGCTGGTGGTTGATGCGAAGGATCTGAAGGCAGCGAGCCGGTATCCGGCGGTGACGATGCCCGATCCGCAGTCGGCTGAGTACGAGGATTGCATGGAGCGTCGGCTGTACCTGGCGCGCAAGCAGTTTGAACGCGCGGTGGAACTGGGCGAGGTGACGGGGTATGTCTGCTCGCTGTCGACGACGACCGTTGTTTATAAGGCGATGTGCATGGGGAGCCTGCTGCCGGAGTTCTATCCTGACCTGGCTGACCCCGAGTATGTGACGCGGTTTGCGCTGTTTCATCAGCGCTACGCGACGAACACGCTGCCGGCGTGGCATCGCGCGCAGCCGGGCCGCAAGCTGGGGCACAACGGCGAGATCAATACGGTCTGGGGCAACCGAAGCCGCATGGTGGCGCGCGATAGCACGCTGCCCGTGGAGTGCAAGCCGGTACACACGAAGGACGGCACGGATTCGACGAGCCTGGATGAGACGATCGAGCTGATCAGCCAGAATGGGCGCACCATTGCGGAGAGCGTGCGTATGCTGCTGCCGCCGGCGCGTGCGACGGTGAGTTACGAGAGCCCGTTTTTGCAGTACCACTCAGGCTGCACGGAGCCCTGGGATGGCCCGGCGGCGATTGCGTTTAGCGATGGTGTCGTCGTTGGCGCTGCGTTGGATCGCAACGGTTTGCGGCCTTGTCGTTACGCCATCACGAGCGATGGGATGGTGATCGCCGGCAGTGAGGCCGGACTGGTAGATATCGATCCGGAGACTATCATCGAAAGCAACCGGCTTGGGCCGGGGCAGATGATCGGGCTCGACATGGACGAGCACGCGATCTATCACAACGACGAGATGCTGAAGGCCTTCGATGCGAAGGCGACGTACGCGAAGCTGGTGGAGCGGATGCCGCTGGTTCCGGTGGAGACCACTGTGGCCGATGCGGCTACGATTGCTGCGCTGCAGAAGGGTTTTGGGTACTCAAAGGAAGACGTGAACATGATCCTGAAGCCCATGGCCGCGACCGGTAAGGACGCGGTGTGGTCGATGGGTGATGACACGCCGCTGGCGTTTCTGGCGAAGAGCCCGCGGCCGCTATATGCGTACTTTCGGCAGCGATTTGCGCAGGTGACCAACCCTGCGATCGATCCGCTGCGCGAGGCGATTGTGGTCTCGCTGACGACGCGTTTTGGCCCGTGGGCGCACTTGCTGGAGAAGGCGGCGCCGCTGCCGGGTATCGCGCTGAACTCGGTGTTCATGTCGTTGGGACAGTTAGCAGCGTTGCGTGCGAAGCAGTATCCACATGCAGATGAACTGCGGCTGGAAGAGCTGCCGTGCACGTTTTCGCCGGAGCGGACGCTGGAGCAAGCGCTGGACGATCTATGCCTGAGGGCGGTGGAGCTGGTGCTGGAAGGCGCGCGACTACTGCTGATGACCGACCGCGGTGCTAGCGAGGAGAGGCTGCCAATTCCGATGGCTATGGCTGTGGGTGCTGTGCACCAGTCGCTGGTGGACGCGGGCCTGCGAACGCTGACGGGCATTGCGGTGGAGGCGGGCGACTGCCGCGATATTCACCATGCGGCGATTTTGATTGGCTATGGTGCGGGTGCGGTGTGTCCGTGGCTAGCGCTGGAGACGGCGAAGAGCCTGCAGCCTGAAGGAGTGGACGGCGAAGCGATGATGCTGAAGGCGCTCGATGCCGGCCTTGCAAAGGTGATGTCGAAGATGGGTATTTCGGTAGTGGACAGCTACCGTGGCGCACACCAGTTCGACATTCTGGGCCTTCATGCGAGCGTGGTGGAGCGTTGCTTCCCACATACGCCGGCGCCGATCTCAGGCATTGGATTTGCAGAGCTTGACCGCAGGCTGCGGGCAAGCTGGCTGGGCGAAGTGGCTACCGCTGCGGACCTGCCGGATTACGGCTGGGTGCGCTTCCGTAAGGCCGATACGGCTGAGCCGCACCTTTGGCAGCCGCCGACGGTTAAGGCCCTGCAGACCGTTGTCGGTAGCGCGCGTGGTGTTGCTGCTCCGACTGATCCTGCGGGCGCGTTCCAGATCTTCAGCCGCAACATGGATGCGCGCGAGGTTGTCTCGCTGCGTGATTTGATCGAGGTGCGGCCCGCTGGTGCAGAGCTGTCGATTGACGAAGTGGAGAAGCCGGAGAGCCTGTGTACCCGGTTCATCGCGAGTGCGATGAGTCTGGGTTCGCTGAGTCCGGAGGCGCACCAGACGATCACGGTGGCGATGAACATGCTCGGCGCGCGGTCGAACACGGGTGAGGGTGGCGAAGACCGCGATGTGTATCGGCCTCAGGGTTCAAGGCCGGGCGGTATACCTTCCCACCTTAGCGACGATAAAGCCGTCGCGAAGATAGGGCACCCAGAGACAGGCGGCGGTGTGGCGGTCGCGGAGCTGGTGAGCGCTCCGGCGGTGCACGTCGATCTAAACAACAAGATCAAGCAGATTGCATCGGGACGTTTCGGCGTGACGGCGGAGTATCTCGCTCATGCCGAAGAAATCGAGATCAAGGTGGCGCAGGGTGCGAAGCCTGGTGAGGGTGGTCAGCTGCCGGGGCACAAGGTCTCCGGTCTGATTGCGCGGTTGCGCCATGCGCAGCCGGGGGTGAGTCTGATCTCTCCGCCGCCGCACCATGACATCTACTCGATTGAAGATCTGGCGCAGCTGATCTACGACCTGAAGCGCGTGAATCCGAAGGCCGCTGTCGGTGTGAAGCTGGTGTCGGGTTGCGGTGTGGGTACGATTGCCGCAGGTGTTGCGAAGGCCTATGCGGACTACATCGTGATCGCGGGTAATACGGGCGGCACGGGCGCTGCGGCGCTGTCGAGCATCAAGTACGCGGGTAATCCGTGGGAGCTTGGGCTGGCGGAGGCGCAGCAGGTGCTGCGCAATAACGGCATGCGCGACCGCGTGCGGCTGCGAACGGATGGCGGCATTGCGACGGCTCGCGATGTGCTGGTGGCTGCGTTGCTGGGTGCGGACGAGTATGCGTTCGGTACGGCGGTGCTGGTGGCTCTAGGCTGCGATATGGCTCGGCAGTGCCATCTGAACACCTGCCCGACGGGCATTGCGACGCAGAAGCCGGAGCTGCGGGCTAAGTTCCGCGGCAAGCCGGAGCATGTGGTGACGTTCTTCACGCAGCTTGCGGGCGATCTGCAGAGATTGTTAGCCAAGTTCGGGCTGCCGAGCATCGAGGCTGCGATTGGGCGCGTTGATCTGCTGGAGCAGGTGCGGTTCGATGGCAACATCGACCTGACTCCGATGCTGGCGCATGTGAACGAAGGACCGGCGCGCTGGATGGGTGTGCGTAACGCGCGGCCGGGCGTAGACAATCCGCTTGACGAGCCGTGGACCGCGCCAGCGATTGCAGCGGCGAAGAAGCACGAGCCCTTCTACGTTAAGGCCGAGATCACCAACGAGAATCGCGCTGTAGGTGCGCGGCTCGGTGGCGAGCTGTCGGTGCTGCGTGTGAAGAATGAGGTTGGCGACGCGGATGCGACGTTCGATCTGCAGGGCACAGCGGGGCAGAGCTTTGGTGCGTTTGCCGGGACCGGCATGAAGCTGATCCTTACCGGGCAAGCGAATGACTTTGTGGGCAAGGGGCTTTCGGGCGCGGACCTGGTGCTGCGCGCGGAGGGACTTGCCGCAGAGAAGAGCTGGGACCACGCGCTGCTTGGCAACGTGGCTCTGTATGGTGCGACGGCGGGCCGGTTGTTTGCGGCTGGACGCGCGGGCGAGCGGTTCGCGGTGCGGAACTCCGGCGTGACGGCGGTTGTGGAGGGCGTGGGCGACCATGCCTGCGAGTACATGACCGGTGGCATGGTGACGATCCTCGGCGACGTGGGCATCAACTTTGGCGCGGGCATGACCGGCGGACTGGCTTGGCTGTATGACGTGGAGCAGACGATGCTCGCGGGCAAACCGGAGAACCCGGGGCCACGTTACCACACGGAGTTTCTGGAGGCGCAGAACTTCGCGGAGACAACCGCCGAGCAGCAGGGTTCTCTGAAGACGCTGCTGGAAGAACATGTAGCGCAGACGAAGAGCGTCCTGGCTAAGAGGATACTGGCGAACTGGGCGGCGGAGTCGGCGAAGTTCGTGCTGTTTACTCCGAAGCCGCAAGTGTAAAAGGCAGAGGAGTGAAGAAGAACGGCAGCCTTTGCGGGCTGCCGTTTTCTTTGAAACCACGCCTGGGAGAGGCGGGGTGATACTAAGGATAACGACGCAGCGGGCAACTGAGATGGTCCATAACACAGATTGTTCTACCCCGTTCGAGGGATTCCCGATTGGGGTCAGTGGGTGTCGATCTGGAAGGCTTCGATGCGGGCGGCGAGGTCGGCCCTGGCGGCGTCCAGGGCTGCAGTGCGGGTGGCTAAGTCCTTTTCGGCGGCGGAGATGGCGTCCTCGGTGGTGTTGAGGTCGTGGACGAAGCGGTCGCGAGAGGTCTTGTCGGCGGTGGCGAGGGCGGTGATGTTGGCGCGCTGGCGGTCCTCGTCGGAACGGAGATCGGTGAGCCGCTTATTGGTGGTGTCGACGGCGGTTTGGGCGTCGGCGACCTTGCGGCGGGCGTCGAGGATGGGCTGGAGCGCGGCGACGAGCACCGGATTGTCGTCGGACTGACGGATGATGGCGGCGATCTGGTTTTCATTGGAGTTTGTGAGGGTGTAGGTAGTCGCGTCGCGGCGTTTTGCGCCGGAGTGCAGGCGGGCGGTTTCGCCGGGAGCGACCGTGATGCGGAAACGGTAGACGGTCGCAGTGGTCTCTGTGGGCTTGGGGTCAGGGCTTCCGGGCGAATCGCTGTCGAGTGTGAAGCCCTGTACGACCGGCTCTTCGAGCACGACGGTGCGGGTATCGGCGGCGGCGTTGTGGATGACGTAGGTGACCTCATGTAGCTCGTCGTGGTGCAGCTTGAGGACGCCCTTGGCGGCGGTGATGCTGTCGATGTGCTGGGAGGATTTGTTGCCTTCAGTGGTGACGTGGACGGCCTGGTCGGCGGCGTAGGAGAGCAGGCGTTTTTCGTCGGGATGGATGGGGTCGAGGAGGCCTTCGCCGCCGAAGTTGCCGTTTTCGACGATGGAGAAGCTGCCGCGGTCTAGCGTGAGGCCACTTGTGTTGGTGAGCCAAAGGGCGCGAAGCGGCTGCGACAGGTTGAAGCCGTCGTAATGAACGAGGGTGACGCGGTCGGCGGTGACCTTGGCCTGCAGGATAGGCACGAGCGCGGACTGGTTCTTGAGGATGGTGACGGGTTCGGTGAGGTTGTAGGCGAAGAAGTCGTCGAATCCCGCGGTTGTGGTGGTGGGGGAGATGGACTGGTTGGCGATGTCTTCGTAGCTTTCGACCGGCGGCGGCGCGGCCATAGCTGCTCCAACATGGTAGACACCGCCGCCCGTATTGCCTGCAACGCCTGGGCCAATGCCGATACCAGCTGCCATTCCGCCAACCATCCCGATACCGCGAGCCATCGGAGCCATCTTGGATCTGACTGCAGTGTCTGCGAGTGTCACCTTATCCGTCTCTATAGCGCTGTCGAACGTCTGCGGGGTGAGCTGGGCCTCCTGCGCGATGGGGACCTCGGGGCGACGGGAATAGATAGGCTGCGAGAGCGGCTGGATAAAGCTCTGCGGCGCACCGGCGATGAGTGAGAGCTGCACGTTGATCCAGTCGGCACCGGTGGTGTTGTCGACGACGGACCAGCCCTGGAGGGTTGCGGATTGTGTGAAAGAGGATTTACCGGCGTCGGTGAAGAGGATGCGGTAGGTGGACTTCCAGACGGGGACTTCTGAGATGTAGCTGAGGCGGAGTTCACGGCTGCTGGTGCCGTTGTCGGTCAGCGTGAGGTGACGCAGGCCCTGGCCGCGGTTGGCGTCGAGGAGCTTGAGGTAACGGGTGACATCGGTATGGAGAGGGGTGTCGAGTAGGTGTATGGAGATAGCGGAGGTGACTTCAACGGTGCGCGTTTCCCCGGTATCGGATACGACGGTGAGGAAGTCGCGCTCGATGAGGCGGTGGTTCTCGTCGTTGCTTGCCGGGGCGACGTTGCGCGCTTCGACGGAGAGTAGACGCCCGCTGATGGCGGAGCCCGAGCCGCTGACCTCCACGCGCGCGCCGCGGATGGCATTGTAGAAGTCGAGCGCGGTGGGGTCGGTGCCAAGTGCGATGGGCAGGTTCTTGAGCTGCTGGTCGAGCGGGGTGGTGGAGTTGTAGTCGGCGCCAGCGATGCGGCCGCCGTTGAGGTCGATGGCGGTAAGCGATTGGAGGACGTCGTTGAGCTGGCCGCTGGTGAAGTCGATGGTGACCGAGGCGTCGCCGGTGATGCGGCCGGTGTGTTCGAAGAAGCCAACGCCGTTTTTGTATAGCGAGACGCGCGTTACCGGGAGGGACGTGGTGTGCTCAGACGTGGAGGCTTCGGCTGGTGGGGTGTGACGGGGTTGCAGGGGCTTTGGCTGCTGTGCCGAGGCGATGAGAGAGGCGGAGAGCAGAAGGGTTGCGAGCGGCGTGCGGCGCATGGAACTCCTCGGTGATGCTGAGGCTTTAGACACCGCGGGCAGGGAAATGGTGCTTGGGCGGCTAAGAATTTGTTGTTAGGAAGGGATTGGGTGCATTTGTGGGACAGGCGGCGTCGGGGATGACAGTGCATAGGTAGCTCAGATGGTTAGTATGATGACGAGTGTTGGGAGAGACGAAATGGCGAGACCGATTGTAGTGACGGGTGCGGCCGGGTTTATCGGGCGCAACGTGGTGGCGGAGTTGAACCGTCGTGGTGAGGACGAGATCATCCTCGTCGACGAGCTGGGCAAGGACGACAAGTGGAAGAACCTTGTTGGGCTGCGGTATGAGGACATCGTGAGTCCAGAGGAGTTTTTGGGGCTGCTGGAAGAGGGCAACTTTGCCGACGCGCGCAGCGTGATCCACATGGGCGCATGCAGCTCGACGACGGAGAAGGACGCGGACTACCTGCTTCGCAACAACTACCAGTACACGCGGGTGCTGGCGAACTGGTGCGAGTCGCATGAGGTGCGGTTTGTGTATGCGTCCAGTGCTGCGACTTACGGCGATGGAAACGACGGTTACAGCGATGACGATGCTGTGACGCCGGACCTGCGGCCTCTGAATATGTATGGCTACTCGAAGCAGATGTTTGACGCGTGGGCGATGAAACAAGGACTGCTGAGCTCGATTGTCGGACTGAAGTTCTTTAACGTCTATGGGCCGCACGAAGACCACAAGGGCGACATGCGATCGATGGTGAACAAGAGCTTTGACCAGATTCGCTGCAATGGATTTGTGCGGCTGTTCAAGAGCTATAACCCTAAGTACAAAGACGGTGAACAGCTGCGCGACTTTGTGTGGCTGGGCGATGCGGTGGATGCCGTGCTGCACTTTGCCGAGCAGGAGTACGGTGCGCCGGGTGGTTTGTTCAACTGCGGTACGGGCAGGGCACGGACATGGGTAGACCTGGTGACCGCCGTGTTTCACTCGATTGGCAAGGAGCCGAACATCCAGTTTGTGGAGATGCCTGACGTGTTGCGAGGGAAGTACCAGTACTTCACCGAAGCTACGACGGAGAAGTTGCGCAAGGCTGGATACATGAGGGTATTTACGAGTCTTGAGGACGGCGTACGGGAGTATGTCGGCTATCTGACGAAGCGCGCGGAGTGATGGCGTCTCACCTTAGCGACGATGGAGCTGTCGCGAAGATGGGGCACCCAGATATAGACGCAGAACAAAACAAGGTATGCTTGCTGGGCGATGATGATGTCAACTAAAGGGACAAAGGCGATCTATCCGGGAACGTTCGACCCGCCAACGAATGGGCATCTCGATCTAATTGCGCGTGCTTCACGGATAGTGGATGAGTTGGTGGTGGCGGTACTGCGGAACTCGCAGAAGGGCACGCCGCTGTTTACTGTGCCGGAGCGAGTGGAGATGCTGCGCGAGGCGACGGCCAGCTACTCGAATGTGAGCGTGACGATGTTCGACGGGCTGCTTGTGGACTTTGCGCGGGCGCAGAACGCGAAGGCCGTCCTGCGCGGGATTCGCGCGATCTCCGACTACGAGTACGAGTTTCAGATGGCAATGATGAACCGCAAACTCGATCCAGAGCTGGAGACGCTGTTCATGATGCCCGCGGAGAAGTACACGTATGTGAGTTCGCGGCTGATTAAGGGTGTGTTTGAGCTGGGCGGCGATGTCAGCACGCTAGTGCCGCCAAATGTGGTGGAGCGGCTGAAGGCGCGCGTCCCAGGGAAGGCCTCTTGAACGACGCACTGACGTTGCAGGATGAGTTTGGGCAGATCGATATCTATGTCTTCGACCAGATCCTACGCGGGAATATCACGGGCGAGATGAAGGTGATCGACGCCGGTTGCGGGTATGGGCGCAACTTGCTGTATCTGCTGCGAATGGGCTGCGAGGTGAAGGCGCTCGATGCGAATGCAGAGGGCGTCGAGCATGTGCGGAGGCTTGCGCAGGAGCTTGCGCCGGCGTTGCCAACCGAGAACTTTCGCGTGGGGGCTATTGAGGCCATGCCGTTTGAAGATGGCTGGGCGGATGTGGTGCTGTGCAACTCCGTGCTGCACTTTGCGCGCGATGAGCATCAGTTTCTGGCGATGGTGGAGGAGATGTGGCGTGTGTTGCGGCCGGGTGGGATGCTGTTCTGCCGGCTGGGGTCGCGCATCGGGATGGAGTTACCGCACATGCGTGGGCATATCTATCGCATCGGTGACGGGTCGGAGTGGTTCCTGGTCGATGAGGAGGCCCTGATGACGATGACCGCGCAGATGGATGCGTTGCTGGTGGACCCTCTGAAGACGACTGTGGTTCAGGATCATCGCTGCATGACGACGTGGGTGCTGCGAAAACGCAGGTAGCGCGAATTTGATGTTTGGGGGCCGTAAGGCGTCGTAGGATGCTGTTACAGACGAAGGTCCGGGTTGTTCATCTCTGAAGTGCGAAGGAGTTGTGATGGCACATCCTGTAGTTCACTTTGAGCTTGGTTGCAAGGACAAGGAAAAGACCTCGGCGTTTTACGCGAAGCTGTTTGGCTGGACGATCGATTCCGGGCCGATGGGGATGATCCAGACGGGGTCGAGCGAGGGCATTCAGGGGCATATTGCCGTGCTGGGGCATGAGCCGCACCAGTTCACGCACTTCTATATCCAGACGGAGGATGTTGCAGAGTCGCTCAAGGAAGTTGAAGCGGCGGGTGGCAAGACGGTCGTGCCGCCAGTGGAGATTCCGACGGGAACCTTTGCGTGGTTTGCGGATGTGGAGGGGAACACTGTTGGGCTGTGGAAACCGAAGTGAGGCGTCCAATCTTCGCAGCAAACCCTGTAAACTAGAGGGTATGAGCACAGCGACAGCTACGAAGGTTCTCACCGACCGCATCAACCGTATCGAAGTTTCGGCCACGATGGCCATTACCGCCGAGGCGCTGAAGATGAAGGCTGCAGGCATCGACCTGGCCGACTTTGGCGCAGGTGAGCCGCACTTCTCCACGCCGCAGCACATCAAGGCTGCCGCGATTGAGGCCATTGAGAAGAACTTCACGCGGTATACCGCCGTTGCGGGCATTCCTGAGGTGCGTAAGGCCATCGTCGACCGCCATGCCGCGGATTTTGGCAC
Organism: Acidobacteriaceae bacterium; assembly: GCA_903970395.1. Classification (GTDB taxonomy): domain Bacteria; phylum Acidobacteriota; class Terriglobia; order Terriglobales; family Acidobacteriaceae; genus Granulicella. The sequence continues at coordinate 8,382 of CAJCIM010000137.1, read as the reverse complement.
GAACTACGCCGTGGACGAGTGCGTGTTTACAGCTGGTGGCAAGCTGGCGATCTTCAACGCGGTTGAGGTCTTGGTGGAGCACGGCGATGAAGTGATCGTGCCCGTGCCGTACTGGGTCTCATACAAGGACATTATCGAGTTTGCCGGAGGCAAGCCGGTGTTTGTGGAGACCAGCGAGGCGGAGAACTTCCGCGTGACGCCACAGATGATTGCCGATGCGATCACAGAGAAGACGAAGGCGATCATTCTGAACTTCCCGTCGAACCCTTCGGGCGCGGTGATGGCGAAGGAAGACCTGTACGGTATTGTGAAGCTGGCGCATGAGCGTGGTGTGTATGTGCTGCTGGATGAGTGCTACGTGTACCTGAGCTTCAACGGCGATCTGGTCTCCGGAGCGAGCGTGGCGGAGGCGAAGGCGCATGTGATCGTGCTCGGTTCGCTGTCGAAGACCTATGCAATGACCGGCTGGCGCGCTGGCTTTGCTCTTGGGCCGAAGCAGATCATCGGCGCGATGAGCAAGCTGCAGTCGCAGTCCACCAGCAACACGGCGAGCATGGTGCAGCACGCGTCGATTGCCGCGCTGACCGCAAGTCAGGAGTGCGTTGTCGAGATGCGCAAGGACTACGTGAAGCTGCGCGACCGCGTGCTGGAAGGGTTCCAGTCGATCCCAGGCCTGACCTGCACGGTGCCGGAGGGTGCGTTCTATGTGTATCCGAACATCAGCAAATTTATCGGCAAGAGCGGCATCAAGTCGGCGAGCGATTTGGCGTCGAAGCTGCTGACCGAAGCGCATGTGGTGACGGTGCCGGGCGAGCCGTTTGGCACGACCGAGCATGTGCGGCTGAGCTACGCGGTGTCGGCGGATGTGATCGACAAGGGCGTAGCGCGGATTCGCGAGTATCTGGCGAAGCTGTAAGAGAGAGATGCGAGAGACGAGACGCTGGAGGCGAGTTGGTTTGGCCTCGGGTGATGGTCTCTCGCATCGTCGCTTTAGCGCTGGATTGCGCAAGGGAGATATGGATTGAGCCTGACGACTCTAGATGCGGCGGGGATGTTGTTTGATATGGACGGCGTACTTGTGAGCTCGATTGCCAGCGCCGAGCGCTGCTGGAAGCTATGGGCAAAACACTATGGCGTGCCGCACTGGGAGCAGGTGACGATTCCGCACGGGGTGCGCGCGGCAGAGATTGTGCACATCCTGGCGCCGTGGGTGGATGTGGCCGAGGGGCTGCACCGCATAGAAGAGATGGAGATCGCCGATGTGGACGACATCATCACCTTGCCCGGAGCGAAGGCGCTGCTGGAGAGCATGCCGCTGGAGCGGTGGGCGATTGTGACCTCGGCGACGGACCGGCTCCTGTCGGCTCGGTTGCGCGCAGCGAAGCTGCCGCAGCCGGATCGGCTGATCAGCGCGAATATGGTGGAGCGCGGAAAACCCGATCCGCAACCATATGAGATGGGCGCGGAGCGACTGGGCGTGCAGCCGAAGGACTGCCTGGTGTTTGAGGACGCTCCGAGTGGCGTGGAGGCTGGTGTTGCCGCAGGTGCGCGCGTGGTCGCAGTGCTGGGGACAACTCCGGAGGCGAAGCTACGTGAGGTAGGTGCGAGCTGGGTGGTGCGGTCGCTGGAGAGCGTGACGGCGGCGGCTGAGGCTGGCGGGCTGCGAGTGGCGATCGATGCGATTTAGCCGATGCCGGATCGCTTGACACAAGGTTTAAGATGGATACGGACGTGGTCGCATTGGACTCAGACTCCGGGGCCGAAGTTGGTATCCTCCGCTAACTCTTTATTGCTGCGGACTTTACCCGGAAAACGCCGGGGAGGCTGCGCGGAACGCGTAGTTTTCCGGACTGCCTAGCGGTCTTGGAGGATGGCTTCAACGCGGCGTAGGTCTTCTTCCGTATCGACGCCGACGGTGTCGAAGGGCGTCTCCGCGACATAGAGACTGAGGCCGTTTTCAAGCAGGCGAAGTTGTTCTAGGCGCTCGGTCTGTTCGAGCCGGCCGGGCTTGAGCGCGGCGAAGCGTTCCAGCGCTGCGTGCCGATAGGCGTAGAGGCCGAGGTGTTTCCAGTACGCCGCCTGACCTTCGTTGTCACGATCGTACGGAATAGTGGCACGTGAGAAGTAGAGTGCGCGGCCGTCGGCTGCGGTGACGACTTTGACCGCGTTCGGGTTGTTGATGTTCTCAGGTGTGGAGCGGACCTTGAGCGTGGTTACGTCCACGCCGGTCTGTGCGAAAGGCGCGAGTATCGCGGTGATGTGCTCTGGGTGGAGGAGCGGTTCGTCGCCCTGGACGTTGACGTAGATGTCAGCCGGGATGGAGCGCGAGACTGCGTAGAGGCGGTCGGTGCCGCTGGGTAGGTGCGGTGAGGTGAGCATGCAGGGCCAATCGCGTTGTGCACAGAGCTCGAGGACCTCGCTGGAGTCGGCTGCGATGATGACATCGTCGAGCGCAGGGCAGGCGCGGGCGGCGCGGTAGACCCATCCGAGCAGCGGCTCACCGTTGAGCAGGCGGAGAACCTTGCGAGGCAGGCGGGTGGATTCGAGCCGCGCAGGGATAACGCCGAGGACTCGGCCTAGAGCTGGGTTGATGGCGGTCGTACACGGGTCGGTCATGCGCGGGGTGCTTTCTTCGAGTTCGATGCTTCGAGCGGAAGGTCTTTCGAGCTTCGTGTGGTGTACCAGGCATGCACGGCTAAGGCCACCACGACGACAAGGACGACAGCCAACACGGTCCCGAGGACGTAGAGAAGGTTCAAAAAGCTGAGCAGGCGGCACTGCAGGGACTCGCTATTGACCGCGCAGTCGGGCGAGGAGGCCAGCGCGAGGGCTGGGATGAGCATTTGCGAGGACGGAAAACGGAGCACCACGGTTGACCTTCAAGGACGTGAAACTTATGATGGATAAAGCGGCTGATGTCGCGGCCGAAGTACAGGACCGCTGGATAACAGTTTGCAATGCCCTGTGAGGGGCACCGGCGGCGTAGCTCAGATGGTTAGAGCGACGGACTCATAACCCGTAGGTCGGCAGTTCGATTCTGCCCGCCGCCACCAAAATACTCTGAAACCACAATAACTTAGCCTAGTTCGCCGGACGGCAAGAGAAACTCTCGAAGATGAGAGTATCATTTCAACAATCGCTGTCGGCGGACACTAACACGTTGGCGGTAGGTTGCGTCTAACCCGTAACGGCGGTTGTGTCGTCCGCGTTTCTGTACCTTACCCTGTCTGTGGAGTGAAGCCCGAAGCTATGCCAAAGAGCCTGAAGATAACCTTACTAGCTGTGTCGGTTGCGTTGATCGTGGGCGTCTTTCTCGGCGTGAATGTGTATGGCGTACGCGCGGCGGACAATGACGCGCAGGCCGGAGCTTACAAGCAGATCAACGTCTATGGCGAGGTGCTGCAGCATGTGCAGTCCGACTATGTCTCGATGCCGAACATTCCGGATGTGACGACGGGCGCGCTGCGTGGTCTGCTGGAGTCGCTGGATGCGGACTCGAGCTATCTGACGCCTGCGGATTACAAAGCATACAAGGACGACAAGGGCGGCAAGGCTCAGGTTGGACTGAACGTGTCCAAGCGGTTTGGTTACGCGACGATTATCTCCGTGATTCCAGGCAGCCCGGCTGACAAGGCAAACCTGAGCGACGGTGACATTATTGAGGCGATTGGGGCGCAGGATACGCGCGACCTCTCGTTGGCGATGATCGAGCTGCTGCTGCAGGGTGCGCCCGGCAGTGAGTTGCACATTGCTGTGATTCGGCCGCGCAAGGCTGATCCGGAGAAGATGACGCTGACTCGTGCGGTGGTGGAAGAGCCGCCGGTGAGCGAGCAGTTTTACGAGAACTCGTCGATTCTTTATCTGAAGCCGGTGGCACTGGACAAGGGCCACGTTGACGAGGTGGAACAGAAGCTGAAGGCCGCGGAGAAGACGGGAGAGAAGAAGGTGCTGCTCGACCTGCGCGATGTAGCCGCAGGCGACATGAATGAAGCGGTGCGTCTGACGAACTTCTTTGTGCCTAGTGGAACGATTGCGACGCTGGAGGGCCAGAAGTATCCGAAGCAGGTCTTCAGCGCGGATGCGACGAAGGTGATCGACGCAACCGGACCAGTGGTTGTTTTGGTGAACCGCGGTACGTCCGGGCCAGCGGAACTGGTAGCAGGTGCGATTCAAGACGACAAGCGCGGCGACCTGGTGGGCGAAAAAACCTTCGGTGAAGGGTCGTTGCAAAAGACGTTCGACCTGCCGGATGGCGGTGCGGTGATCCTGTCGATCGCGAAGTACGCGTCGCCTTCGGGAAAGCACTTTGAAGACGATGCGGTGACGCCGGGAACGCTGGTGGCTTCGAACCTGGATGATCTCGACAGCGGCGACGACGATGCGACGCAGCCTGCGGCGACGAAGGTTCCGGTGAAGAAGGCGACCGTACCGGATGATCAGCTGACCAAGGCGATCGACATGCTGAAGGCTAAGGCAGCCTAACGTAACGTTGCTGATTGAACTCAATTCACAGAGGCGCGTAGTAAGGTTGGACTAGCCGTGGCGACACGAAGTCCAACTGACGGAGCAGCGCGCAGCGACACGAAACGCTCGTGGTCGGTGCTGTGGCGCGCTATGCGCCGCTTCCCATTCAAAGATCTGGATGCGCGCAACCCGCGTTCGCGTCCGCTGGCGAAGCGGGCGGCGATTGGTGCGCTGCTACTGGCGTCTGCCGTGCTGGGCGTGACGGTTGGGCTGGTGTTGGTCTTCTCGATCAGCCTGCCGCAGATGGCGGAACTGGAACGCTACCGGCCGGACACGACGACTGAACTCTACGACATCCATGGCAAGGCATTTGGATCGTTTGCGCTGGAGCGGCGCGTTGTGGTGGGATACAACGATATTCCACCGATACTGCGCGAGGCGATTCTATCGATTGAGGACAAAAACTTCGAGTCGAACGGCGGTGTGAATCTGGTGCGCATGGTTGGGGCGGCGTATGAGGACATTCACACGCATGGCAAGGTGCAGGGTGCCTCGACGTTGACGATGCAGCTGGCGCGAAACCTGTTCCTTTCTGCAGAGAAGACGTACGCGCGCAAGGTGCAAGAGATAGTATTGACGCTCGAGATCGAGCGGCACTTCACCAAGGAGCAGATCTTCGCGCTGTATGCGAATCAGATCTACCTGGGGCGCGGGACGTATGGATTTGAGGCGGGCAGCGAGTACTACTTTAGCAAACATGCCCGCGATGTAACGTTGCCGGAGGCTGCGTTGTTGGCAGCGTTGCCGAAGGGGCCGGAGTACTACTCGCCGGTGCGCTTTCCTGAGCGCGCGATGCGGAGGCGGAACCTGGTATTGCAGGAGATGCTGAACGACCGCAAGATCACGCCGGAACAAGCGGTGGCAGCGAAGGCTGCTCCGTTGGGGCTGCATCTTGAGGCTCCTTCGAACGAAGAGGCACCGTATTTCGTGGAAGAGGTTCGGCGCCAACTGGAACGCGAGTTTGGCAGCGATGAGGTCCATGGCGCTGGTTTGAAGGTGTATACAACACTGGATCTGAACCTGCAGCATGCTGCGGAGAAGGCGGTTCTCGACGGCACTGCAGCGTATGAGCGCCGACATGGCTGGAAGAAGCCTGCAGAGAACGTGCTCGCTGAAGGTACTGCGCTTGATGCGTACAGGCATCCAGACTGGAGTGCGCCGATCTTCGAGGGCTCGTTTTACCATGCGCTGGTAACAGAGGTTGCGCCTGCGAAGATGGTGGTGCGGATCGGCATGCAGAGCGCTACGCTGGCGCCGGCTGATTGGACGTGGACGCAGCATCCCAAGGCAACTGATCTGGTGATGGTCGGCGATGTGGTGTATGTGCGCGTGGTGAGCGCGACAGTGGACGGTGCGATACATGTGGCGCTGGAAGAGGATTCCGGCGCGCAGGCTTCGATGATGGCGGTGGACAACTCCAATGGTGAAGTGCTGGCGATGGTTGGCGGCCGCGACTTCCAGTTGAGCCAGTTCAACCGTGCGACGCAGGCGCAGCGCCAGGTGGGTTCTTCGTTCAAGCCGTATGACTACACTGCCGCTATGGAAGCAGGCATCAAGCCGTATGACACGGTTCTGGACGTGCCGACGACGTTCTACACGCCGGGTGGCCCATACACGCCACATAACTACGAAGCGGACTATCACGGATCGATGACGCTGATCGATGCGTTTGCAGAGTCGCGCAACATACCGGCGCTGCGGCTCGCGGACAAGGTGGGCATCGCGAAGGTGATCGCGGTGGCGCATCGATTCGGCATCACGAGCAACATACCGAACTTTCTGCCGGTGGCGATTGGCTCGGCGGATATTACGCTTGCCGAGCAGGTGGGCGCGTATTCGGTGTTTCCGAATGACGGGATACGGATTGCTCCGCACTACATTCGTCGTGTGGAGCAGGCGGACGGCATGGCGATGCCGGAGCCGACGCCGGAGGTGCGTGAGGTCATCTCGCTGGATGTGGCTCGCGAGATGATGATACTGCTGCAAGCGGTAGTGCAGCACGGCACTGCGGCGGCAGCGGCGCAGATGCACCATGCGTTTGGCGGCAAGACAGGGACGACGAACAGCTATACCGATGCGTGGTTCCTTGGTTTTTCGCCGTCGATTACGTGCGGCACGTGGATCGGTTACGACAACCGGCAGACGTTGGGTGACAAGGAGACTGGTGCTCGTGCTGCGCTGCCGATGTGGATGGACTTTATGAAGGTGGCAATCGTGGACCGTCCCAACGAGGAGTTCTCGCGGGTTGGCGCTCCGAAGAAGACTCTGGCGGTTCCGTTGTCGGCTGCTAACGGGGTGCAGCCGACGCCTGCGAAGCTGCGCGATGATGCCGCGCCGGAGCCGGATGACGATAAAACTACGGAGCCGCCGAGTGCGCGTGCACCAGTACAGACGCCTGCGCAGCTGCAGGGGACTGAGCCGCTGTCGATGGAGTATCATCTCACGCCAAACGATACAGCTGCATCGCAGAAGCTGGACAGTGTGACGAACTATACAGCGACGAAGGCGACCGCACCGAAGAGTGTTACGCCCAAGGCTCCAGCGCATCCACAGTAGCTAGAGCGACACGCAGTGCAGCGCTTTGCCTAGTGCGAAGTAGCGTAGCGCGCGACCGACGTCGCGCATTATTTGCGCGTGGAGCAACTCGGGCGAGTCGAAACGGCGTTCCTCGCGGAGACGCTGCAGGAAGAACATCTCCAGCGGTGTCTGCTCATCGAGGTCGATGGGCTCGAAATCTAGCAGGTGGGTCTCGACGGCGAAGGAGTCTGCGCCGAAGGTGGGGCGGTTGCCTATGTTGGTGACGCCGTGGAAGAGACTCGATGCTTCGCCGGAGCCGACGCGAAGCATCGTGATGTAGACGCCGTGTGCTGGCATCAGCTCTGCGTAGGGGGCGAGGTTGATTGTTGGGACTGCGTAGCGCGTGCCGTAGCCACGGCCTGATGCGGGTGTGCTGCGAACGCTGAAGGTGCGGCCCAGCAGGGCACGCGACTGGTGCATGTTGCCTTCCGCGATGAGCTTGCGGATTCGACTGGAGGAGATGGCCGCGCCGCGCATGGTGCGTGGTTCGTAGGCGCAGACTCCGAAGCCGAGTTCGCTGCCGAGCGTGGTGAGGTTGTTGATATCGGCCTCGGCGTCGTAGCCGAAGCGGAATGTCTCGCCTTCGTGGACCTCGGCGGCGCGCAGCCCGTCGTGCAGTACGGTGGCGGCGAAGTGGCGCGCGGTCCAGTGGCGTAGCTCGTCGGTGAAGGGGAGCACGAGAGTAAGGTCGAGGCTGGTTTCTGCGAGCAGGTCAAGTTTCTTCGCGAGCGGCGTGATGAGCGGCAGATGTGAATCTGTCCGCAAGACGTGAGCGGGATGCGGGTCGAAGGTGACGGCAACTGATGCTGCGCCTAATCGTGCTGCGCGCTCGCGCACAGCGGCGATGACCATGCGGTGGCCGCAGTGCACGCCGTCGAAGTTGCCGATGGTGACGACGGAGCGTTGGGTGAAGCTGGCGAGTTCGGAAAGCGAGCGGACTATTTGCATTGGCTCAGGCTGTTCTTATGCGGTGGTGATTTCGAAGTCTAGTTTGAGGCCGTCGTGTGCGAGCTGAATGTGTGCGGGCAGTTCGGCGTTGGTGGTGTTGTGGTCGAGGTCGTGTGAGATGTGTGTGAAGAACGCTCGTTTCGGCGCGATTTTTTCGACGGTCGCGATGGCGGTCGCGAGGTTCATGTGGGTTGGATGAGGCTCTCGGCGCAGGGCGTCGAGGATGAGTATGTCGAGACCTTCAAGCAGAGGAAGGCTTTCGGCGGGGATTTCGCTGGCGTCGGTGAGGTAAGCTATGTTGCCGACGCGGTAGCCGGCGATGGTCTGCCTGCC
>CAJCIM010000136.1 GCA_903970395.1 Acidobacteriaceae bacterium | reverse complement strand
AGCGGCGGGGTTGAGGCCGTCGCCGAGGTAGGCTGCAGTGAGGGTATGGTTTCCGGTTGAGAGAGATGCGAGCGAGATGGTGGCAGTGCCCGAGGTCAGGGCTGTGGTTGGACCGGGTGTGCCGTCGATGGTGAGTTGTACCGCGCCTTGCGGCGTCGCTATCCCGGTGACGGCGATGTTAGCGGTTAACCCTGCGGTGAGGCTGATCGCGGTGGTGCGAGTTGGGGCGAGTGCTGCAGGGACGTAGAGGTTGCCATTGGCTGCAAGGATGCGGAGCGTGTGGTTTGGTGCGTCGGCGATGGCCTCATAGCCGAATGGTGAGGAGCCAATGGCTCGTGGGGTGTTGAGTGCGGCAGCGAGGGCGGATGTTCCGTCGGTTGTGACGCCTTGTGTCGTGCTTCCGGCGAGTGTGGTGATGGTTCCGCTGGTGGAGACGGAGCGGATGCGCTGGTTGTTGGCGTCGGCGATGAGGAGCGCACCAGCGCTGGTGAGCGTGAGGCCGCGCGGTGAGTCGAGTTGGCCGGAGGTTGCAGGGCCGCTGTCGCCGGAGTAACCAGGTTTGCCGGTTCCAGCGACGGTTGTGATCGTGCCATTCGCGTCGACCATGCGGATGCGGTGGTTGTGCGTGTCGGCGATGTAGACGGTACCGTTTGCGGCGGCGATGCCTGAAGGTGTGTCGAGTTGGGCGGAGCTTGCAGGGCCGTTGTCGCCGGAGAAGCCTTGAGTGCCAGTTCCAGCGAAGGTAGTGATTGTACCTGTGCTGTCGATGCGGCGGATGCGGTGGTTGGCGCTGTCGCAGACGAGGAGCGCGCCGGTCGAGTCGGTGGCAAGCGCGTTCGGTGAGGCGACTTGGGCTCCTGTTGCGGGGCCGTTGTCGCCAGAGAAGCCGGGTTTGTTGGTTCCAGCGAAGGTGGTGATCGTGCCATCCGAGACGGCGCGGATAACGTTGTTACCGGTGTCGGCGATGTAAAGCGTGCCGTTCGAGGCGATGGTGAGCGCCTGCGGGGTGTTGAGTTGTGCGGAGGTTGCGGGGCCGTTGTCGCCTGCGTAGCCTTGTGTGCCGGTGCCGGCGATGAGGAGGAGTTTGCCTGCGATGGTGGCCTCGAAGACCTGGTGGCGATTGGCGTCGGCAAAGTAGAGGTTGCCGGTTGTGTCGTAGGCAATGCCTGTGGGCAGCAGGATGGAGCTGGGTGCGACTTGTCCATGCAGCGCTGTAGCGAGCAGCAGCGTAAGAGTTAGGGCGAGTTGGCGCGCGGACACGAATCCTCCTCTGCGTGTGCTGTGTGATTTGCACTATGCGGATTCGTGACCATGATAGCGCGAGGCGCTGGTGGAAGCTGTAAGCTCAAGAGTGATGCGATTCGTTCCCAAGTTTCTTCTGTCGGCGATGGCGCCGGAGCATTTCCCTACCTCGGCACGCACGTTCGATGCGCCTGAGGTTGCGTTTCTCGGGCGGTCTAACGTCGGCAAGTCGTCGTTGATCAATACGCTGCTCGGCTCGAAGGAGGCGAAGGTATCTTCGACTCCTGGACGAACGCGGGCGATCAACTTCTTCGCTCTGCATGAAGGGACCTCGCAGAAGTACAACCAGAAGCCGTCGCTGATCTTTGCCGATCTTCCGGGCTATGGCTTCGCGAAGATCTCCAAGGCGATCTCGGCGGAGTGGCCGACGTTCATTGAGCCTTACCTGCAGGAGCGCGAGCAGCTGGCGCTGTGCGTGTGCCTTGTGGACACCAACATTTCTCCCCAGGAGAGCGACACTCTGCTGATTACGGCGCTGCGGCAGATGCAGCGGCCGCATGTAGTGGTTGGCACCAAGGCCGACCGGTTGGGCGGAAACCAGCTGACGAAGTCGCTGGCTGCGCTGCGGAAGGCGCATGGTGAGGAGCAGATTCTGCCGGTGTCGTCCAAGACGGATGCGGGGATGAAGGCGCTGTGGGCGGAGATACTGGCGGTGCTGGAGTAACGCTCTCCCCTCCCCCCCCCGGATCTTTCCTGGTAAGATCCGCAGCCAATTGGACTTAGGCTCGTACCATGTTGCGAGTTACTTTTTCGAAGAACTGTCTTGACGAGCCAGGCCAGAGGCCGCGCTGTCTTCCATACGCTGCTTTTATTATACGTACCGTGTCAACACCCGAGTGTGCCTGCGTTCGACGGCAAAAGCAGCAGCGTTACCACTCCTTTAGCGAAAAGCGACAATCTACCGACAATTCCGTGACAATTTCAGCCTGACTTAATTTCAGACTGAACCAGTCGCATATAAATACGACCACAACGGTCGCCTTACGTATGCGACATGGAGAATTCATGCGCAGTTTGTACTTGAAACGCTATACAAGACTTGTATTCCTCTCGATTTTCGCCTCTTTCGCCGCAAAGGCACAGAATGGTGAGATTCGTGGCTCAATTGCCGATCCATCCGGGGCTGTGCTTGCCGGTGCCCATATCTCCCTATCGGGTCATGGAACTGAAAGGGCGACGACCTCCGACGCGTCTGGCAGCTATCAGTTTTCATCCCTTCCAGCAGGCACATACTCGCTGGTGATCGAGGAGGCGGGATTTGCCCGTTATGAGAACTTGTCCATCCGGCTCTTGAACGACGGCGTGGTCGACTGGCCGGTACGGCTTTCGCTGCAGTCGGCAACACAATCGATTGCCGTTCAGGGCGATGCAGATGCTCTAGAGCAGGTGCCCACGGTCGGAAAGACTGGCACAATGCTCGAAGACATTCCGCAGAGCGTCGCCGTCATCAGCCACCAGTTGTCGGACGCTCAGGGCGACCTTGAGCTGGCGGATACAGTACGCAACGCCAGCGGCGTGATCCAGGGCGGCACCGACGGCTTCGGGTTCGGCGACCGGTTCCAGATTCGCGGCCTCGAAGCCCGCATCTACAACGATGGGTTTTCTGACGGAGATGAACGCAACGGCATTCCACACTCACTCAATGGAGTGGAGCGGGTTGAGATTCTTGAAGGCCCCGGTTCCTCGCTCTTCGGCAGCGGGCCACCGGGAGGCACAATCAACCTGGTGCACTACACCCCGTCGCCGCGCCTTGACGCCGGTGCACAGTTCCAGACCGGCTCGTTCGGTCTGTACTCTGGCAGCGCTTATCTCAACGGAGCGACCGCGATTCACGGGCTGGACTATCGCATTGACAGCCTCATGCAGCACAAGGACGGCTACCGCGCGCTGTCCGCCGGTGACTACGAGATTCGACCCGTGGTGGGTTTCACGACCAGCCATAACGTGCTGCTGCTTGCAGGCGATGGGCGCTATCTGCAGGCGACTCCCGACCCTGCGGGCTTGATCTACTACAACCACACGCCTATCACGGTGGTGCCGCGCGAGACGAAGTATTCGACGCCGTTCAGCTTTGGAAACCAGTCCCTGGGACGATTCACAGCCTCAGAGGTATGGCAGGCCCGGCCCTATGTCACCGTCAACAATCGCTTTTCGTATATGTACCGTAACCTGTCCATCCTGCGAAACGGCGACGGCGGCTCGGTGGTGGGGTCGGCTCTCACGGGGCGGCAGTTGCGCAATCAGCAGGATGTACTGAACGACTTTGACTACGAAGGCGAGCCCGTCTGGAGCTTCCATACTGGTTCGATTCACCACATGCTGCTGACAGGTGTTGAGATACAGCATCAGGCAGACGTTTCGAACCGTTCGACGGCCGATCTGCAGAACATCGTGAACATATTCGCCCCGGTCGTGCCTGAAACCTCAAGAGCGGGACTCGTCTTTCTCCGCGACACGACGCACTCCGGATTTCTCGATCAGTTGCGCTCCAACTACGAAGGCCTGTATGCAACCGACCAGATCGATGTAACCTCGCGCTGGAAGATCCGCATCGGTGGCCGCCAGGACTGGTGGCAGACCTCATTTACCGCTCTTATTCCGCAGGCCAGCGTTCCCGGCAGCCGCAGCGACACGCCATTCAGCTGGAATGCGGGTACGGTGTACCGTGTTCTTCCGGGAGTTTCGACGTTCTTCGGCGTAGCGCACAGCAACCTCACGAATTTCAGCTCGGAGACCATACAGAACGGAGTGGTGCCCCCTGAGAACGGTACGCAGTACGAGGCCGGAGTCAAGGTAGCCGTGCTCAATGACCGCGTCCAGATGACAGCGGCAGCCTTCCACGTGATGCGCAACAATGTCTTCTCCCTGGTCAGCGACATCCCCGTCTTCAACGACCAGCTGACGCAGGGCGGTGAAGGCACGGTAGAGCTGGCGTTGAACCGACGCTGGAAGCTGACGGCCAACGGAACCGGCATGCACGCTTCGCTGACCGATAACCCCTCGAACCCCGCAGCGACAGGCCGGCGGCCGCAGGGCGTTCCTAACCGCATCGTCAACCTGTGGACCAGCTATAACCTGCCGGTGGGCCGCGGCGAAACGTTTACGCTTGCGGGAGGATTTACCAACCGCAGCAGCATGTTTGCCGATCTGCTCAATACGAACTCGATCCCGTCATACACGACGGCGGACGCGGTGGCCAGCTTCAAGGCTCGTGGCTTGTCGGGCGAATTTGGAGTACGCAACCTTACGAACACTCTCTACTTCACGGCAGCAAACGGAGTGGGTGGATTCGTGGGCGATGCGCGCTCTTACTTCGGCAGAGTTCAGTGGCAGTTCGGGAACAATCGCTAAGGACAAGTCAGGCGGGACCGGACAGCCCGTCTCGCCTGACAGTCCGTATAAAGTTGGTTAAGCGACGGGGATCAAGTACAAAGCCAGATCGGGTTTCGGTTATTCTTGTCTGACCACAGACAGCGTTTGCCACATCGGATGGATTGCTGTCACACGGAGGATTCGGAATGGCGGCGGTGATTCATTATCGATGCGAGATCTGCGGGACTGAGAGCTCAAACCCGATCCACTGGTTCATGATTCAGTGCAACTCGGATGAGTTGAAGGTGTTGAAGTGGAACGACGAAGCGGCAAAGGCCCCGGGGGCGCGCCACTACTGCGGTGAGGCCCATGCCGGTGTTTATATCAGCCGGTGGCTTGAGGCTTCGTGCTCGCCCTCAATGCCGGACTTTACGCAGCCTTCGCGCGGGTAACCGCTCATGAAGATAAAAACGCCCTGCGATGGAAGTCGCAGGGCGTTTTGCTTTGGAGGCAGCACAGTTACTCGCCGTAGTAGTCGAGGCCGAGGTGGGTGATGAGGGGTTCGCCCATGATGTGGCGCAGGGTGTTCTTGAGCTTCATGGACTGGATGAAGAGATCGTGCTCGGGGTAGACGCCGGGTGCGGTGTCGGGGTCCTTGAAGTAGAAGCTCAGCCACTCCTGGATGCCGAGGCCGCGGAGTGCAGGAGTGCGGGCAGCGAGGTCCATGAAGAGGCAGAGGTCAAGCGCGAGCGGAGCAGCGAGGATGGAGTCGCGGCAGAGGAAGTCCACCTTGATCTGCATCGGATAGCCGAGCCAACCGAAGATGTCGATGTTGTCCCAGCCTTCCTTGTTGTCGCCGCGGGGCGGATAGTAGTTGATGCGGACCTTGTGGAAGATGTCGCCGTAGAGGGCGGGGTTCTTCTCGGGCTGAAAGATGTGCTCGAGCACACCCAGCTTGGAGACTTCCTTGGTCTTGAAGTTATCCGGGTCGTCGAGGACTTCACCGTCGCGGTTGCCGAGGATGTTCGTCGAGTACCAGCCGCTGACGCCGAGTTGGCGAGCCTTGAAGCCGGGCGCGAGGACCGTCTTGATGAAGGTCTGGCCGGTCTTGAAGTCCTTGCCGCAGATGGGCGCGTTCATCTTCTTCGACAGCTCCTGCAAGGCAGGGATGTCGACGGTGAGGTTCGGTGCGCCGTTGGCGAAGGGGATGCCTTCCTTGAGCGCAGCCCAGGCGTAGAGCATCGACGGTGCGATGTCGGGATCGTCCTCGACGAGGCCCTTCTCAAAGGCTTCGAGGGTCTGATGGACGGCCTTGGGCTCGTGGTAGATCTCGGTGGAACCGCACCAGATCATGACCTGGCGATCGGTCTTGGTCTTGAACTCCGCGATGTCGTTCCGGATCTGGTTGGCGAGGTCGCACTTGTTCTTGCCAACCTTCTTGTCCTTGGCGGTGAGGCGCTTGACGTAACGCTCCTCGAAGGCCGCAGGCATAGGCTCGATGGATTCGAGGAAAGGCTTCATCTGGTCGAGCTGGTCGCGGTCAAGCACGGCGGCGGTCTTGGCGGCGTCGTAGAGGTTGCCGCCGAAGATGTCCCAGCCGGTGAAGACGAGGTCTTCAAGGGGGGCGAGCGGGGCGAAGTCCTTGATGAGCGGGGTGCGGTCGTCGGTGCGCTTGCCGAGGCGGATGGTGCCCATCTGGGACATGGAGCCGATGGGCTGGGCGAAGCCGCGGCGAACCGCCTCAACGCCAGCGATGAGCGTGGTTGCAACTGCGCCCATGCCGGGAATCATGATGCCAAGTTTGCCTTTGTGGGGGGTGATATCGGCCGCGGTTGGTTGTGCGGCCTGGGGTGTAGACATTTTTAGGAACGTACCCTTCTAAGAACAGTTTTCTCCGCGGACGGACATGTAAGTATCTCTCACCGCGCCGAGGGGAAACAAGACAACGGTAACTTAGCGGGATATTTGCAGAGCGTCTTTGATTATGCGGCATCCGTGACGCCGGTGCGGTTCTTCCAGTGCGTCCAAATGTACCAGATGGCGGCTACGACAATGACGATTTCAACGCCGAGCTGGAAGCGGTGGAAGATGGCTTTGAACTCAGGGTCGGAGTCCCACTTGGCGCCGAGCTTCATGCCGATGTACGCGAGTGCGAAGCACCAGGGCCACGAACCGATGAAGGTGTAAATGTGGAAGCGCAGCTTACTCATGCGGGCGACACCGGCTGGGAAGGCGATAAAGGTCCGCACGATGGGGAGCATGCGGCCGATAAGGACCGCGATGGAGCCGAAGCGGGTGAAGAAGCGGTCGGCGAGGTCGAGGTCGTGGCGGTTGAGGAGGATGAAGCGGCCGTAGCGCTCGATCATGGGACGGCCGCCGCGCGCTCCGAGCCAGTAGGCAGGGATGGAACCTAGGTTCGAGGCCAGCGAGGCGACCGTGGCAAGGATGACGAGGTCAAGCCAGCCGTGGCCGAGCTTATAGCCTGCGAAGGGCATGATGACCTCCGACGGAATGGGGATGCAGGCCGACTGGAGCGCCATGAGTAGAAAGACGACGGTATAGGCCGCACCGAACGACAGCCCCAACAACATCACGGTAAGTTTCGTAATCATTCCGCCCCAGTATATCGGCGTTACGCTAGAGTTCCATCAAACCACTGCGCAGCGTTCGCCGCAGGAACGCGCACGGACAAAAAGAACTGCCCGAACGACGCGTAGACAGCGCTCACCTTATCGAAGCGCATCTCGTAGATCAGCTTCTTGAAGACAACCGGGTCGTCCGCAAAAAGATCCACTCCCCACTCCCAGTCATCCAGCCCGATCGAACCCGTGATGATCTGACGGACAGAATCCGCATAGCGCCGCCCAATCAACCCATGCTCGTGCATCATGGCACGGCGATCGGCCATGGGCTCCGCGTACCAGTTGACGGTCTCTCCGCGCTTGCGGTCCATAGGATAGAAGCATAGGTACTTCGCCGGAGGAATACTCGGGAACAAGCGCGAGGCCAGCGAGGCGGCGGTCCGAGCCGTGCCCTCTGTGATCCCTGCGTTCCATTCCGCCGTCCCGGGCTCCAGGCCCTTTTCAGACAGTTGCGTGTAAATCTTCTCCGATGACTCATAGAGCCCCAGCTCAACCACCGATAGGTAGGAGTTCACCAGTTGCAGGTACGGATAGATCCCACTTTGCGCCAACTCCAACTCGACCCGGTTCAGCTCTTCCAGCGAGTCTCGGAAATGGATCAGCGTGAGATCGCCCTTGTGGCCGATCTGCGAAAAGAGCGCGGACTGGTTCGGATGCCCCTCACTCGAGCCACGCTCCCAGCAACTCAGCCTCTCGCTGAATTCGCTCGCGAGCGCAGCGCGTTCTGTTGCAGGAAGCTTCTTCCACGCGGCCCAGTCAAAGCGAAACATCTGGTGCAGAACACTGGAACCTTCAAGAGTGATAGGTACTTGTGGCAATTCTGGCAAGGCATTTTCTCCGTTCAAGAACCATTATCAACCCT
>CAJCIM010000135.1 GCA_903970395.1 Acidobacteriaceae bacterium | reverse complement strand
GCAGCTCTTCGACTCCGGCCAGCAGACGCTGGTTCTCGCCATCGGCCCGGCCGACGGCTGGTCTACCGCCGCCCGCCACCGCGCCGACAAGACCATCGCCTTCGGCAGAATCACCCTGCCTCACGAGCTAGCCGCCGTCGTCGCCGCCGAGCAGCTCTACCGCGCCCTCACCATCCGCGCCGGACACCCCTACCACTCCGGCCATTAATTTGGTCGGCAGCTGCAAGATGCTCGACTCGGAGCAGTCCCTGACTTCCTTCTCTGCGAACCAGCGGTGCTCCACATGATCCTCAGAGGCTGCAAGGCGCACCCTTCATTTCGCGAACTGGCCGACACCGTTATCGGGATGCAATAAGTCGAACACGCCTACCTGAAGGGCGCCCTCTCCCTGCGCTGCCTCGAGCTTAGTGCGCTTCCCCGCCCACAGTTTCGGGGGTAAGATCCGCAGATCATTGCACTTAGCGGCGGATACTAAACAACGAACCACGACTTCATCCGCTGAGATTGTTCAGACACCGAGGTAATATCCCACAGCTGGCGCGGCAC
Source organism: Acidobacteriaceae bacterium (assembly GCA_903970395.1). Lineage (GTDB taxonomy): Bacteria > Acidobacteriota > Terriglobia > Terriglobales > Acidobacteriaceae > Granulicella. Next base: position 5,201 of record CAJCIM010000135.1, on the reverse strand, counting down.
AAACACCAACGGCTCTCCTGAAGGAGAGCCGTTGGCAGTCGAAGCGTTACGCACGAGTTAGAAGTCTATACGAGCGCTGAGTTGGCCTTCACGACCGCTGGCGCCAGTTGACTTACCAAAACTACTGCTGTTGATATCACCAACCGGATTATTCCATTCGACGTGGCCGTCTATATCGAAGAAGGCAGCCTGCAGTGTGAGCTTGAAGCGCTCTGTGACCGCAATGTGCTTGGAAACCGCCGCATCTAGGTTATACCCTCGCAGACCGTACAAGCTTTGACGATCGCCCGGGACATCGCAGAACAAGCCGAGATTGACCGTTGCCGGGCAGGTATAAGGCTTGAAGTAGGTGCTGGAAAAGACACCACTTCCTGCAACACCATCCTGGCCGTTGGGGCTGTGGCTATGGTTCAACACGCTCTTGATCGAGCCTGGTCCGCTGTAGATCACCTTTTCAACGCCAGTAGTACCATCCTTATTAGGATCATACGAAGAGTTGCTGTCCTTGGTATAGATCGGCAAACCGCTGCGCATTGTAAGGATAGGTGAGACGCCCCAGCCCGCAAGCAACAGTTTGTGGGTAGACGAGTGGGTCTGGTAGTTCACTGTGAACACGGCGTTATGACGAACATCGAAGTCCGCCGGGCCATACTGCTCGGACGGGTTGTACGGCGATGTGATGCCGGTTGCTCCTGAGCGGAGAGTAAAGACGTCTGAGACTTCGTCCATCGCTTTGCTGTAGGTGTAGTTCAGCAGCATCTGTAGGCCATTGGAGTAACCCTTTCGCAGGCTTACTTGACCACCACTGTAATTGGAGCTGAAGCCATTCGTGCGGAAGTTGTCGTTGCCGAACGCCGACGTGGGACGAGCAGTCGAGTATTGCGTCGCTGTGAGTCCCGCCTTTGCACAGGCTGCTTTCTGCGCCGTGCTCGAGCAGGCCACACGGCCCTCGAAGGTGTTGATATTCTCGATACCGACCAACTGGCGCCCCAAAGTGCCAATATAGTTGGTCTCGAGCACATAGCCTTTGTAAAGCTCTGTCTCTACGCCAAAGTGGATGTTCTCGTAGTAAGCCGTTTTCAAGTGCTGGTTTACATGGCGAGGTACAGGGTTGGCTCCTGAGAGCAATGAGTTGCCGGTAAAGATCGGCTTCACGACCGCTGCGGCAGTGGTAAATGGAACACCCGCAGCACCTTCGCCGAAACCAAGCGTATTGTCTACAAAGTGCGGACCGTTGAAGCGGATGTTTTCATACACGTTATTGTAAAGACGGTCATACCCGATGCCAAAACCACCGCGGATCACCAACTTGCTGTTGCCGAAGGTGTCGTAAGCGAAGCCGAAGCGCGGCCCAAAGTTGTTCAGATCGCGATCCCAGATTGTGCTTGACCCAAGAGCCGCGGCATATCCTGCTGTGCCAGGCGTGTTATTGCCGCAGGCGGTGTAGCCGACGCACTTGAACGCTGCACCCTGCTCACCAATAAGCAAAGGAACATTGGGCTCGAAGGGATTGCCAGAGGAAGCAAGCGTGGAAGCCGATCCAAAGTACACATTGGAGTCAACTCCAGCGCGGAAGTTGTGGGGAGGCCCAAAATACTCCCATCGGATGCCGTAGTTAAACGTTAGCCGTGCGGTTGCCTTCCAATCATCCTGCACATAGGCGGCGAACTCATTCGCCCGGTATCCGCGGTAAGGATCAGGCGCGAGTCCGGTGGAGGGATCCTGCGACGCGCTCAGCGCGTAAAGTCCGCCATCGGTGGCCTGGAAGCTGCCAGGGGCCGGAGCCGGAGGAGCGGTACGGGACGTTCCGTCAAGAAGGGATTCTCCATCCAGCTCATTTTTCCCGTCCGTCAGAAGCCCGGGCGCACCCCAGAAGGCGATTGTGCCGTTCACATCGTTGTAAAAAGACGATCCGTTCCGCGTGCGGATGAAGCGGAAGCCTGCCTTGTAGGTGTGGGTCTTGTGGGTAAGAGAAAGAGCATCTTCATAGGTGAACTCATTCTCGGTGAAGAGTTGCGGTAAACCGCCTGCGGCTCCGAAACCTTCAGTGATGGAATCAGCCGAATACTCGCTTGCAACACCAAACGGGGCCGTCGATTGAAAGTTGCTGACGTGCCGTGTATAACCTGCCCGGAAATCGTTCAGCAGGTTCGGGGTGAACGAGTGGCTCCATCGGGAGATGAAGAGCTGTGCGCCACCGATGTTGAGCTCATCCGCTCCAGGAGTGCCTTCACCGCCTATGTTGGCAGAATCGGTGTTATTCAAATCCGCAAGATAGGTAAAAGACAGCTGATCCTTCGTTGTCAGCCTATGGTCAAGCTTTAGAGAGGCGCGATTTTCGTTGTAGGAGACGGTGTCAATCACGTTGCCCGTTGCGTAGATGTTGACCGGCAGATACTCCGTATCGCCAATCAGCAGGTCCGTCGGGATATTGGTTGGGTTGAGGGTAGGGAAAGGAAGCCCTTTCGGGCCTACCTGTGCGTAAAGCGCATTGAATACAGGTCCGGTGGTGGCAACATCGGCAAAGGCACCAGGGCACGCGCCAAAACCATTCTCGGGGCAGAAACCCTGACCGTCGATCTGGTTGCCTGTATTCGGATCGGTGATGAATGTCTTGTTCTGCTGGTTGCCACCACCTTCCATCCATGTTTCATACGCGCCAGACTTTACGAAGTTGTAGAAGTCCTGTGTGATGCCGGTGTAAGACGCGGGATTTCCCTGGCGCTGCCTTTGAAACTCGGCCGTTGCATAGAAGAACGTCCTGTCCTTATAAACCGGGCCACCAATGGAGCCGCCGAACTGGTTACGAACCAGGTGGTCGCGAAGGTTGTTATGGTTGGAGAACCAACTGTTTTGCGCCAGTGCCTGGATGCGGTTGTACTCGAATGCTGAACCGTGCCACTGCTTAGTACCCGAGCGAAGCACGGTGTCCGTGGTGAATCCACCCGCACGTCCATACTCTGCATTCGGGACGCTGGAGATAACGCGATATTCCTGAATGGCGTCCGGAGAGATGGAGGTAACGGCACCACCACCGTTGCCTGAACCGCCCTGACCCTGGTCGTTATTGTCAGCACCCTCTACCTGAAAGTTGCCGGCACCGGAGCGGGCGCCATTGATAGCGAAGCCGCGACCCGTAAAGCCAGGTGAAGCACCTGCCGTAAGGCCGACAAACTGGTTCGAGTCGCGCACAGACAGGGGCGACTCCTGCCATATCTGCTTATCGACAAGCTGCGAGACAGATGACGTATCGGTCTGAACCTGCTCAATGCTGCCACCCTGAACCTCAACGGTAGTTCCCTCGCTACCCACTGCGAGTTGAACATTCTGCGTGACGACGGTGCCTACTGAGGTAGCAAAGTTGTCCACCTTGGCGGTCGAGAAGCCCTTTGCTGTGACCGTCAGACTATAACCTTCGACGACTGTGAGTGGAGAGAAGCTAAACTCACCCGAAGCTCCAGTCAAAACTTCCTTGTGAAAGCCGATGCCAGCATTGTCGAGAGAGACCCGTGCGCCCGGAATGGCCGCCTTTGTTGCGTCCGTCACGATGCCAGCAAGGGCACCTTGGCCAGCCTGCGTCTGAGACAGACCGCTGCCAGCTGTCAGCAGCATCAGTATTGCCATTGCCACGCTTATAAATGTCTTCATATCTACTCCGGAAACTCAAAGTTGGTAGGAACTCCGAGACAAATCTCGATGGCGCCATTGGTACGAAGAAGTTAGTGGGGTTGCGTATATAGCGTGAGCAATTGACATGCCAAACGAATACTTGTAGATGCTACGAATTTCTACGGACACTGCCGCCGCTTTACCGTTTTTTCATCGATCTGTTCCATTTTTCGTATATAGATCCCTCGGGTCTGTAGTTTGCGTATCTTTCCCCGTTCTTAGTTCCAGCCCCTTCGCTCGCAAAATGACTGCCGGACGTCCGGTGAGGGATTTGCCATGCCATCCTTAACTATGCTCCCCCAAGACACCATCGCCGCCATCTCCACGCCGCCCGGCCGCGGAGGCATCGGCATCGTCCGCCTCTCCGGCCCGGACGCCCTCACCCTCGCCGGCTATCTGTTGCAGCTTAAGCACTCTCTGGCCGACCCCGCCGCGCACGCTCGCGCCTACTTCGCACGCGTGCTCGACCCCACCAACCCCGGCGAAACCCTTGACGACTGCCTCGTCACCGCCTTCCACGCCCCGCACAGCTACACCGCCGACAACCTCGTCGAGATCGCCACCCACGGCTCGCCCGTCATCCTCGACGCGCTCCTTCGCAACGCGCTCACCACCGGCGAACGCCTCGGCCTCGCCGTCCGCCTCGCCAACCCCGGCGAGTTCACCCAGCGAGCCTTCCTCGCCGGCCGCATCGACCTCACCCAGGCCGAGGCTGTCCATGACCTCATCGCCGCCCAGACACTCCACCAGGTCCGGGTCGCAGCCCAGCAACTCGGCGGAGCGCTCTCCCGCCGCGTCGCACCCGCAAAAGAAGCTCTCCTTCACCTCATCGCGCTCCTCGAAGCCGGCATGGACTTCGCCTCCGGCGAGCTCGACGACGTGGACGTCGTCCCACCGTCGCAAATCGCCGAGTTCACCACCCGAGTCCGCGCCCCGCTCGAAGCTCTCGCCGCCACCTTCCAGCGCGGCCAGCTCCTCCGCAACGGCGCGGCCATCGCCATCGTCGGCCGCCCCAACGCTGGCAAAAGCTCGCTCTTCAACCGCCTCCTCGAACGCGACCGCGCCATCGTCACCCCCATCGCAGGCACCACGCGCGACACACTCGAAGAGTCGCTCTCGCTCGACGGCATCCCCCTGCGCCTCATCGACACCGCCGGTCTCCGCGCCACGGCATCCGACGAGGCCGAACAGCACGGTATTGCCCGCACGCACGAAGCCCTCGCCGACGCCGACCTGATCCTTTTGGTTCACGAAGCCACGCAACCCTTCACCAGCCAGGATCGTCAACTACTCGACTCAATCGCCGACCGGCCGCACCTCATCGTCAGCAACAAGATAGACCTGACGGAGGCATCCAGTGTCCTCGATCCCCTAACCTCTATCCCCTGCCTCCGCACCAGCGCCCTCACCGGCGAAGGCCTCGACGCCCTCCGCGCTGCGATCCTCTCCCAGCTGAACGCCGCCGGCTCACTCGCCGACTCCGGCCTGCTCAACAACCTGCGCCAGCAACAGTCCGTCACCGACACCCTCAC
>CAJCIM010000134.1 GCA_903970395.1 Acidobacteriaceae bacterium | reverse complement strand
AGACCGTCCTTCTCCATCAGGTCGATGAGGTGTGCGGCGCGGCCGTAGCCGATGCGCAGGCGGCGCTGCAGCAGCGAGGTGGAAGCCTTTCCGAACTCGAAGATCAACCGCACTGCGTCGTCGAACATGGGATCGTTGTCGTCGCCATCGTTCGCGCTGCCGCCTTCGGCGTTGCCCTTCTCGTCCTTCGGTCCTTCGAGGAAGCCTTCGACGTACTCGGCTTGACCCTGCTCGCGCCAGAAGGCCGTGACCGCTGCGATCTCCTTCTCGGTGACGAAGGGTGCGTGTACGCGCTGCAGCCGCGAGGTTCCCGGCGGCAGGAAGAGCATATCGCCGCGGCCGAGCAGGCTTTCTGCGCCGTTGCTGTCGATGATGGTGCGTGAGTCGACCTTGGTGGCGAGGCGGAAGCTCATGCGCGTAGGCACGTTGGCTTTGATGAGTCCGGTGATGACGTCGACCGAAGGCCGCTGCGTTGCGAGCACAAGATGAATGCCGACGGCGCGCGCCATCTGTGCGAGCCGGGTGATGGCCTCTTCCACGTTGGCGCGGTCGAGCATCATCAGGTCGGCGAGCTCGTCGATCACGATCATGATGTAGGGCAGCGGCTCCTGGTTCACGTCCTCGAAGAGGTAGTCGCTGCCGTGTTCGAAGAGCTTGTTGAACTGGTCGATGTTGCGGACGTGGTTGGCTGCGAGCAGCTTGAGGCGACGCTCCATCTCGCGCACGGCGTTGCGCAGTGCGTTGGCAGCGAGCTTGGCTTCGGTGATGATGGGCGTGAAGAGGTGCGGAATGCCCTCGTACATGCCGAGTTCGACGCGCTTGGGGTCAACGAGGATCATGCGGACCTGTTCGGGTGTGCTTTTGTACAGCACGCTCATGATCATGGCGTTGATCGCGACCGATTTGCCGGAGCCTGTCGAGCCGGCGATGAGCACGTGCGGCATCGAGGCGAGATCGCCTGTAACGATGCGGCCGCTGATGTCCTTGCCGAGCGCGATGGCTAGGCGCGATTTGCTCTGCGCGAAGCTCTCGCACTCGACGACGTCGCGCAGCCAGATGGTTTCGCGCTCGCGGTTTGGCACCTGGATGCCGACGGTGGACTTGCCGGGCATGCGCTCGATGAGGATGGATTCGGCAGCCATGGCCAGGCAGAGATCGTCGGCGAGCCCGGTAACGCGCGCGTACTTCACGCCGGCGTCGGGGCGGAACTCGAAGGTGGTGACGACCGGGCCGGGGTTGATCTGCTCGACGTTGCCGTCGACGCCGAACTCGCCGCACTTCTCTACCAGCACGCGGGCCTCTGCGCGGAGCTCGTCTTCGCGAACCAGCGCGTGCTCTTCGCTGTGGTACAGCAGCGAGCTGGGGGGCAGCTTGTAGCCGCGGATGGACTTGGGCAGGATGGTGACGGCGAGCTGGTTGGCGTCGGCGCGTTTGCCGAAGGCGATGTTCTGGTCGCGGATGTCAGCGACGGGTGAGGGCATTGGCGGAAGCTGCGGCGTGGGCTTCGGCACCAGTTGCGGCTTGGCGAGGATCGGCGCGGGCGTGTTGCGCTCGGGTGCGTTCAGCCAGTCGTCCTGCTGCGGCTGGGCGAAGGGGAGCTCGGCGACAGCGCGGATAGGCGCTGCTGCCTCGGCGAGTTCGGCTGCGAACGGCGCGGCGGCTGCTGCGGCGACGTGGATGCCGGTCGCGCCGACGGTGTCGACGTGCGTGCGCGGTATGCTCTCCCACATCGAGGGCGGCTCGCTTGCGGCTGCGGGTTCGTCTTCGATGAGGTCTTCGACCTCGCGTTTGCGGCGGCCGAACCAGCGGAAGAAGCTGCTGAGCAGCGAGCTGTTGGCGGGTGCCTCTTCAGGCTCTTCCATCGCGGTCGAAACAGCGGGTTGATAGCTGGCGAAGGCGTCGTCGACGTTGGCTTCCTGATGGCGCTGGCGGCGCGCGGCGATGCCGTTGCTCAGAATGCTGAGGAAGCCGAAGTGCGAAGCGAACCACTCACGCGCGTTGGTCAGTGTGAAGCTCGTGGCGAGGTACAGAGACAGCAGAACCATCAGGCAGCAGAGGATCGTTGCGCCGGGCAGGTTCAGGTTCTTGACGAGTGCGTCGCAGAGCAGACGACCTTCGATGCCGGCGATAGAGATGGCGTGTTTGTAGTGCAGGTTGCCGGGCAGCAGAGCGATGGTCGCAGGCGCGAAGGTCAGCCATAGCAGCAGCCCGCAGAGACGAGATACTCCTGAGCCTACGGCGCGCGAGCGCAGCCACGCGATGCCGATGCTGAGCAGCACGATGGGCGCGAAGGCGACAGCGATGCCGAGCGACTGCAGCAGCAGATCGGAGAGATATGCGCCGAAGACGCCGGCCCAGTTGTGTGCTGCGTGCGGGCCGGCAATGCTGCTGACCGAGTCGAGCGAAGGGTCGGTCGGCGTGTAGGTGAGCAGCGAGAGGAGAAGGAGGCCGGACGCGACGATGACGACGAGACCAAGCATCTCGTTGAGTCTGCGGTTGCGGGTCGGTGCGATGGAAAGATGATTCGGCTTCATAGTTGGGTGCGCGCGGTTGCAGGTTCTAACAGTTCGTCGCAGGCGAGAGTGTCAGCCAAAGATGCGGCTGTGCGAGGACGTTCAGTGCGAAGTTTTAACCAACCGGGAACAACCAGAGCAGCTTTATTGTTCCACGTTGACGCTTGGGAAAACGCGGCGTCGCGTGGGGGAACCATAGTGGTGACTATGCGATGGCAGCGTTGCGCATCGTACAGTGGAAGGTGAGGTGTAGCGATGCGTGCTGGCCGAGTGGCGATGGGGCTGCTTTACCTCATCTCAGGCACGTCGCACTTCCTGTTCAGCCTGACCTATCAGCGGATTGTTCCGCCGTTTCTTCCCGATCCACATACGATTGTCCTGCTGAGCGGGCTCGCGGAGATCGCGGGAGGACTCGGCGTCATTGTTCCGGGGAGGCGTCGAGCGGCGGCCTGGGGGCTTGTGTGCCTGCTCGCCGCCGTATTTCCGGCGAACATCTACATGGCGATGCACCCGGAGCTGTTCCCACAGCTTCCGGGCTGGTTGTTGTGGTTCAGGTTGCCGCTGCAGATTCCGCTGATTTGGTGGGCGTATCACTACACGCGGACTGAGAACTAGTAGCCGATGTGGTGCAGGTAGAAGACGACTAAGCTCGCCAGCACGCAGTAGATGCCGAAGAGATACCAGCGGCCGTTCTCCAGCCAACTGCTCAGCCAGCGCAGCGCGGCGAGTCCGGCGAGAAAGCTGAAGAACATTCCGAACAGTGCGGCGACCATGCTGCCGTGCAGGTCGATGACCATGCCGGCGGCTGCGGCCTCGTGCCTGGCGTGCAGCAGGCGCAGCAGCTCGCGGGCGATCACTGGAGGCGTCAGGATCACGGCCAGTGCGAAGGAGAACCGTTCGGCGCGTTCGCGGTTGGCGCCGGCGAGCAGGCCGGTCGAGATCGTTGCGCCGGAGCGCGAGAAGCCGCGGAAGGGAAGGCAGAAGCCCTGGATCGCGCCCATCCAGCCGGCCTGGGAGAATGTGACGTTCTCGCCGGAGCGTGTGATCGAGCGTTCGTAGGCGTTGGTCGCGGCGGCTTCGGCGTCGCGGCCAGCGAGGCCAGCCCAGATGATAAGCAGACCGGCGGCGAACAGGGCGGCGGCGACGATGTCGAGGCGGCCGAAGAGGTCCTCAATCTGTGCCTTCGGTGCGTTCGGGAAGGCGATGTGCGCGACGACCTTCTGCAGCGGGTAGCCGATGACGCCAGTGAGCAGCGTGGCCCAGATGGCGCGGATGACGAAGCGCTTGAAGGCGTCCTCGGCGGAGAAGTAGGCGCGCTTCCACTGCGACCAGAAGTACGCGATCACCGCGAACATCGTTCCGGTGTGCAGCATGACCAGCACGAGCGTCATCTCCGGCGAGGTTGGGTCGAGGTGCATCAGCTTTTCTGCTACGACTACGTGCGCGGAGCTTGAGACAGGAAGCAGTTCGGCGAGGCCTTGCACGATCGCCAAGATGAGGATCTTCAGCAGTGACATAGAGTTCGATTCTAAAGCGAAGCGAGGGCGAAGAGTATGAATCATCGGGGTGCCCCCCTCCCCTGTTTTTCGCCCTATTTATTGGAATCAGTCACTTAGCGGGTGATCCCCCGGGTAAGTGGCTGATTTGGTGCGGGTTGCGGGTATGATATTGCAAATAAAAGGGATAAGTGCTCGGGTTAGGACGACTTAAATGGGATTCTTTGACCCCTACTTCTATTGTATCCAGCCGGGACCGATGAATATGTAATTCATTTTGCAGGCTATGTGGTTTGGATTGAGTCGGTTACAAGGGTCAAGCGTCGATGGGCTCTTGACAGGATTTTGACTGAACCCGCTGCGGCGTTTCAGGTTTCAGCGCATCCAAGGCTGCATGAAGACGATCACGTTGGAAGAGCACTTTGTCACCGCCGACTTTCTGAAGGCGGCCGGAAGTTATGGTCAGGACGCCTCCGCGCCGATGCGAGCCATGCGCGAAAAGCTGTTGGATCTGGGAGCTGGACGCATCGCCGCGATGGACGAGGGGGGCGTTGACCTGCAGGTGATTAGCCTGGCGGCGATGGGGCTCGACGAACTGGCCCCGGCGGAGCAGACGGCTGTGCTTCGCGGGGTGAACGACGAGGCCGCCGCAGCCGTGAAGGCGAATCCGGAGCGGCTGGCGTCGTTCGCGACCGTTGGGTTGAAGCAGCCTGCCGAAGCGGTGAAAGAGTTGGAGCGCTGTGTCTCGCAGCTCGGTTGCAAGGGGATGTTTGTCGATGGCACGACGGTGATGGACGGCGAGGTGAAGTTTCTCGACGCGCCCGAGTTTTTCCCGGTGCTGGAGGCCGCCGTTGCGCTGGGTGTGCCGGTGTACTTGCATCCTGCGCCGCCGCCGAAGGTGGTGCAGAAGGCCTACTTCTCCGGCCTGCCAGCGGAGGCGGGCAATCTACTCTCGATCGCCGGCTGGGGGTGGCACGCGGAGACCGGGCTGCACCTGCTGCGGATGATCGTGAGCGGTGTGTTCGATCGGCTGCCGGGGCTGCAGCTGATCGTGGGCCACATGGGCGAGTTTGTGCCGTATGCGCTGGCGCGGTCGAATGCAGGGTTGACCGCGGTGAGCCCGCACCTGAAGCGCAGCGTGACGCAGACGCTGCTCGACCAGGTACACATCACTACGAGCGGCTACTTCACGCGCCCGCCGTTCGATTGTTGCCGCGAGGTCGTGGGGCTGGAGCGGATGATGTACTCGGTGGACTACCCGTTCAGCGCGAACACGAAGGGGAAGGAATTTCTGGCGTCGCTGGAGCTGAGTGAGGCGGAGATGGATGCGCTGAAGGGCGGGAATGCGGCGAAGGTGCTGGGGATGTAAGGGGTTTCTGTTGGTTGGAGGTTGTTGTTATTCCCATGAACGAAGTTGAATGGGGAGTCTGCCTTCGTTACTCCTTTATGCCTTTTTTACGGGCCAGGTGTTGAAATGGGATAGGGTCTATCGTTCGGTTTGAAACCGCCCGATAGTGGTAGGCACTTGCGCTCCTCCGTCGACCTATCGCCGCTCTCTTCTCTGTCTGTGCCTGCGTTCTTCTGAGCTTTAGCTGACGCGGCAAAGCAAGTCGTTCTTTCCTGGTGCGTTCCGTCTCGCGCATTGCATTTAAACAAAGATGCGATGCGTATTGAGAGGTAGGCGGGTCTTCCTCGTCAGCCGGTGTTCCGTTCCAAACCGCTAATTCATCGACCCGCAGTTTGTTTTAGGAGCAGCTTCATGGCCGGTTTTCGCCTCAGATCGTCGAACCACAATGTCAACTTGTGGATAGTACCGCTCAAGATGTCTCTGGCAGCCGTAGCCTTATTCGCGATCACAATTACTCTGGACATGCTCGCTGCCTATCATGTGATCCACATTCCCGATTGGTTCACGATGGGTGGCATCGACGATGCCCGGGCGATTCTAAGCGCGATGCTGGGATGCGTGAGCACCGTCCTGGCGCTCATCTTTTCCGTGGCGCTCCTAGTGTTGTCCATGGTGGCCAATCTGTTCGGCCCGCGCCTGTTGTATCGCTTTGTACAGGACTGGGTGACACAGGCCTGCATTGGCCTCTTCATGGGAGCGTTCATCTATGTGTTCCTGGTCTTCCTGGTCACCCACAAGGATGAGCACACTTCGTTTATCCCGCAGGTGTCGCTGATCACAAGCTGGTTCCTGGTCCTCGCGGCGTTCGGCTTTCTTGTCTTCTACAGTCACCGCGTCGCGGTGTTGATTCAAAATCCTGATGCCATTGGGCGGATTGTTGATGACCTTCGCCGCGCAGTAGAACTCGCCACCCCTGACAGCAAGAGCGAATCCCACCGTCAGCAGCTGGATGCCTCTGAAGTGCATCGGAGCATGAGCGACAGCGCCGCCATGCTGAGCCCTGCGAGCGGGTACCTGCAGGAGATCCATCATCAGGCGCTGGTAAGCGCTGCCGCGAAGGCCGGTGCGCTGATCTCTGTCCCTTTCAGGCCCGGGCAGTTTGTGCTGGAGGGCGAGACTCTTGCTTCCATCTCTCCGGCATCGAAGCTGGCATCGCTGACTCCCCTGGTGTCGCGCAACATCACAATGGGACGTCACCGCGTCCTATCCCAGGATTTGGAGTTCGGCGTTGCTCAAATTGTCGAGATTGCGATCCGCGCCCTCAGTCCGGCGATCAACGACACCTTCACCGGCGTTGCCTCTGTAGACCTTCTGGGAGAGGCGCTGACGATTCTGGCCGAGGCACCGCAGTCTAACGGACACTGGTTCGATGCAGAGGGAAAGCTACGCCTTCAAGTACGTCCCTTGCTCCTTCCACGTCTGGTGAAACAAGCCTTCGATCAGATCCGTCAGGCAGGCGCAGATAATCCTGCGGTCCTGATTCGCCTGCTTTCGACTCTCGAACGACTTGCGCCGAAGCTGCAACGAGCGGAGGATCGCAGTGCTCTGATTGAACAGGCAGCTGCCGTTTGGGAGACGGCGAACACCAGACCCCTGGTGAAGATGGACCGCGAAGACATTGAAGCTGCCTGGCAAAAGACCCGGAGTGCACTTGCCTTCCGCGAAGGGCGTGAGACAGTCGACCTTGACGTCACCCCTGAGGTGGTCTCAAGGGCTGGTGGGAGCTGAGTGAGGCTAAGAGGGATCTGCTGAAAGGTTGGAATGCGGCGAAGGTGCCGGGTGTAGGGAGAGATCACGGGAAGCGCGCTTGTCGCCAGGTATCGTTTGTCGTTTCGCCAGATCTTTATACACACTTCACGGGATGGAGAAAAAGGCGTTCATAGCGCGTGAAGCAGCCAGTCTCCCGGACGAGAGCGGCGGCCGATAAACATTCCGGGTCGGTTGCAACCCTGTTGCGATATAGTCGGTAGCTATCTTCATCTGCAAAAGTGAACATCGCGACGGCTATGTTCGTTGGGCCATCGTAGCCAAGGCCCGGGAAACTCGCTCCCACTTGGTCGGGATTCGACCTCGGGATGAAATAGCCATGATGAGTACCACCGTACCGCTCGATAAGCGAGATCCAGGTGCATGCATAGCTTTCAAATGCGTCGAGCTGGGAGAGATCCAGCGTGTACCGAATCTGACATGTAACTGGATGACTGTTCGCCATTGGTTTCCTCCATACGCTTTTGAAGTTTGCCACACGTACCGGGAAGCTGGATGGTTGGAAGCTGCGACTCCCTCGGTTGGAAAGGAGTAAGCGGTTGTGGCTGGTGAAGACCTTCGGGGTTCTTCGACTGCGCCTCTTGCGATGGGGCTGCTTGAGGCTTCGCTCAGAATGACAACAAGAAAACAAAGGCAACAACTCAGTGATGATTACTGGTTCGCTTAGTTCCTGTCGCTGCCGTAGATCGGTATCCCCTGCGCGACTTTGTATGCGAGTGCGGTTGCGCGGCTGGCGTAGTCGGACTTTGGGTAGTCGTGCAGCAGTTGGTCGGCGATGGCCTGGCAGTTCTTTGCGGCGGCGTCGGAGCGGCGCTGGTCTTCGTCGACCTTGTACATGGTGACGAGCACACCCTGGCGGTAGGCAGCGTTGTAGAGCGCTTCGGCGGATTTGGGACCGCCGCGGTACTGGTCGGCGTACTTCAGATAGAGGTTCGCCTCCATCTCCGGGCACTTGGGCAGGCCCTGCCAGTCGCCGCAGAGTTTGGCTTCGAGCAGGTCGAAGGCTGCGCGCGCGGCGAAGTCGCTGTTGGGGTAGAGCTTCATCACCTTGCGCAGCTCGCCGTCGTAGAGCGAGGGCCGCAGGTAGGCTTCCTGCTCATGCGCGCTGGGCAGCGTGGAGATGTCGGTCTTGTCGAGCTGCCAGCGGATGTCGGCGGCGCGGAAGAGCGCTTCAGGTGCGAGCGGTGAGTCAGGGAAGTAGTCCACGACACGCTGGTAGAGCCGGTGCGCGGCGGCTGCTGCGTCCGCGGGCGGGTTGGGGTGCGAGGCCTGCGACTCGTACTCGGCTGCCGCGCCGAAGAGGATCACGTCGCCGTGTGGTGTCTTTGGGCCGACCACGCCCTTGTCGCGAATCCAGCCGGAGCTGGGGTCGGGGTTGTCCTTGGGGTCTTCGAACGCAGGCTTGGAGTCGGGGTCGGCGTCGTCCTTGGCGTCGGTGTTGGCGAAGACGTTCACCCAGTCGCCGTTCTTCTGCTGCAGCACGACCTCATGCCCTGGGGCGACGGTGGTCAACGGCGGCGCGGAGCTGTCGGCGGTGACGTAGACATTAGCTGTGTGCAGCAGCGTGGCGCGGTCGGCGTTGTCGTAGCCGGAGGCGTTGCGGTCGCCCTTGCGGTGTTGGGCGAAGGCGGTGGTGGTGAGCGCGAGCAGCAGAAGCGATCCTCCCACCTTCGCGACGATAGAGCTGTCGCGAAGATGGGGCACCCGGAGTCGAGGAGCAATCGGCATGGTTACCAGCTTAGACGATGGTGGTGAGAGCTTCGGATTCGATTTCGGAGCGAAGTGCGGGGTCAATGTTGCCGCCGGAGACGATGACGACGATCTTCTTTGCGGGTGGCAGCTCGTCTGCGTGGAAGAGTGCGGCGGCGAGGGTGATGGCGCCGCTGGGCTCGGCTACGATGCTGGTTGCGTCGAGGATGAGGCGGATGGTGCGGCGAATTTCGGCCTCGGTGACGGTGACGATGCCGTCGGTGAAGCGCAGAATGTGCTCGAAGTTGAGCGTGCCGAGCGACTGCGTGCGCAGGCCGTCGCAGAGTGTGCGCGTAGTCTCGGCTGCTGACCACTCGGTGAGGGTTTTGGTGTCGAAGGACTGCTTGGCGTCGGCGGCCAGCGCGGGTTCGCAGCCGTAGACTTTGACATCCTGCGAACCCACCTTAGCGACGATAGAGCCGTCGCGAAGATGGGGCACCCGGTCTTCTGCGAGGGACAGCTTGATGCCGGTGGAGACGCCGGAGAGCAGGCCGCCGCCGGAGACGGGCGAGAGTACGAGGTCAACGTCAGGAAGCTGTTCAAGGATTTCGATGCCGCAGGTCGCCTGACCGGCGATGATCGCGGGGTCGTCGTAGGGCGGCACCATTGTGTAGCCGTGCGCGGCTTCGAGTTCTTCGGCCTTCAGCTTGCGGTCGCTGCTGGCATTGCCGACGAGGACGATCTCTGCGCCGAGAGCTACGGTCGCTTCGCGTTTGACTTGCGGCGCATTCGACGGCATCACGATGACGGCCTTCGAGCCGAGAGCGCGGGCCGCGTAGGCGACGCCCTGCGCGTGGTTGCCGGAGCTGTAGGTGATGACGCCGCGTTGCAGCTGTTCGGGGCTGAGCTGCGCGATCTTGTTGTACGCGCCGCGCAGCTTGAAGCTGCCGATGGGCTGCGCGGACTCGTCCTTGAGGTAGATGGCGGCGCTAGGCGGTGTGATGCCGGCGGCGCGCAGGCGCTCGGGGTCAATGGGGATCAGTGGCGTGCGGACCGCTGCGGGCGCGATGCGGGTGTGGGCTGCGCGGATGTCGGCGAGGGTGATCATCTGCATTTGATTGTAGTGCCGCGGCCTCGCTGTTTAGCTTTGGGCGGCTTGCAGCAGCTGCGCGAAGAAGTGCATCAGCCGCAGGTTGTCCATCGTGCTGGGGCCTTTGCCGTCCATGTCGAGGTGCGAGATCACGGGTGTGATCAGCATCGCCTGCAGTGCGCCGTGGGGTAGCTCGGAGGCCAGCCACAGGCTTTCGGCGGCAGGGATGATGTTGTCGCCCTCGCCGTGCAGTATGTACACAGGAACCTTGACTTCGTGCAGGATGCCGCGCGGGCTTACCGAGGTGGCGTAGTCGAGGTGGCGCTGCTCGCTGGCCTGAAGTAGTGCCTGTGTCGTGGGCGACGTAGTGCTCATAAGCCGATGCGCGAGCCTGGCCTGGGCCGGTGTGAGCGTGGCGTAGTCGCCGCGCTCGCGGGTGGGGTCTTCGTACAAGTGATCGCGTAGGACGAGACGCTGCGCGGCGAGGTCCTGCGGCGAGTAGCCCACGGGCATGAAGTCTTCGAGGTGCTGATACTCGATGACGAGCGGGCCGTACTCGTGCGGCGTGAGGTGCTCGATCGTGCCGTCGGGGCGGGGGGCGTCGCCGGTGCGGTAGTATGCGGCGACGCGCGCCATGGAGTGCTGAGAGCCGACCGCGGTGACGAACTTGATGTGCGGCGCGTAAGCGGGCTGGGCCGCGGCCATCAGCGAGAGGCCGCCGGAGAAGCTGAGTCCGAGGATGCCGACGGGATGGTTGCCGGTGTTGGCGGAGAACCAGGTGGCCGTGTCGCCGATAGTGGTGATGGTGCTGGCGTCGACGTGGTAGTCGTCGATGTGCGGCAGCTCCGGTGTGAGGACGCGCAGGCCGGTGGAGGCCATGGCGCGTGCGAAGGCGATCATGCGCGGCTCGTCCATGCCCATGTGGTGGACGCCGTGCAGCACGATCAGTGCGGGCGCGTTGGGATTGTCCGTTGGTGTGTAGAGCCGTGCGCGGACCGCTCCGCTGGGTAGCGGCAGCGTGAGGTCGGCTACGCTGACTGCGTGCGTGTAGTGCGTGAGCGGCGCGGGAATCGGCTTGCCCGCAACCTGGTCGAGCACGGCGACGGCTTCAAAATGATTGCGCAGCAACGGGTAAGTGAGGAGTGCCACGAGAACCACGAGCGTGGCAGCGACAAAGACGAAGTGCGGGCGGCGGGAACGGGTCGTAACGGGATCCATGCAGTCCGGTGGTGGGCCTTTAGTGAAGTTGAAGAACTCGATGCAACGTCATGCCGGCAAGTACTACAAGAGTAATCAGCAGCGCCAGCGCAACTCCGGTGCCTGTCAGCAGGATGCGGAAGCTGCGGCGCTGGTGTTGGTGATGCTTCTCCAGCGCAAGCCTTAGGTCTTCCATGTCAATGGACAGGGCATTGATGCGCGCGGACTGCGTACCGACGGCCTCGAGCTGGGCAACTATCAGCTCGCGCTGCTCGACGAGCTGTGCGGAGAGTCCGTCGTGGGCTGCTGCCACCTGGCCTAGCTCGCCGCGCAGGGCTTCGATATGTTGCAGGGTTTCTTTGCTGTCTCCGCTGGTAACTCCTATTGAATTGGCCAGCTGCGAAAGCAGTTCAACGACGATGGTCACCCATCCCGCCTCAGGCAGAAAGTTGACCGCGCCGGAGAGAAGCTTTGTCCACTTTGGAATGGCATTTGGCATAGACATCAGGAGCCCAGAAAGGTCACGGTTTTGCGGTTGCGATGGATGATCACCCAAAGGATATTGCATAGGAGGATCGCCGTGATAATGCCCATCGACCAGAGGCAGTAGATGCACCACTTCTCCAGGATGTAGGCCTCCATGTAGCTGAGGAAGGCTGCGAAGGCGAAGCCAATCTCGGCAAGCTGCAGCGTGAGCCACGGCAGCTTCGCGAGCGCGGTCAGCAGGATCAGCCCATAGCCGATGATGCCGAAGAGCGCGACGGGAACGTGCACCTTCTTCGAGCCGGGGGCTTCGTCGAAGCTTGCCGGGGGAAACTCGGCGAAGCGCGAGTGGTTGACCGCGCCGCAGTCGAACTTTTCGGTGACGGCGCAGGGTGGCGCCTGCGAGGGGTCCTGATAGTGAATCCGCAGGGCAAGGGCAGAGTCGATAAGGCCGGCGAGGGCGAGCAACGCAATCAAAAAACGCATACTCGGCTATTGTAGGGGGTCGGGCGTGCTGTGCAGAGCGGGGAAGCAAAAGCTGGCCACAAAATGTAGGCTGGTAGGTGGAGTACCGGTTCGGCACGACGCGGGCCGAGTCATGGGAGCAAGCATTGGATACATTGCACATCTGGAGTGGTTTGGGTGACGCGGAGCAGGCGTCGGCGTGGGTAGAGTCGCACCTGGAGGCCTGTCGCGCGAAGGTGGCCGAGTTATTGGCCGTGACGGGCGAGCGCACCGTCGCAAACACGCTGAAGCCGTATGACAGCGCGTGCTGGCATCTGCGCATGGCGGGGAGCCAGAGCGGCGTGATGTTCATGGTGCATCCGCTGGCCGCGGTGCGCGACGCCGCGCAGGCCTGCTCGCAGTCCATCAGCGCGGAGTCCACGGCTCTGAGCCTGAACCGCGATGTCTATAAGGCTTTGACTGCCATCGACGCCAGCGCGGAGGATGCCGCCACGCGCTACTACGTGGAGCGCGCCTTGCTGGGCTACAAGCTCTCCGGCGTGGACAAGGACGACGCCACGCGCGAGAAGATTCGCGCGCTGGCCGACCGCATGACCGAGCTGAGCATGAGCTTCAGCCGTACCGTGCAGGACGACGTACGCAAGATCGAGGTCGCCGACGTGGAGGAGCTGCGGGGGCTGCCTGATGACTATCTCGTGCGGCACGGCGTGAAGGGCTCCGCTGGCAAGCTTGTGGCCGAAGCGCCGGTGGTGCTGACCACTGACCCGCCGGAGATGAGCCCGGTGATGAGCTACGCGGCAGATCGGGGTTTGCGCAGACGGGTGTATCTTGCCTATAACGACCGCGGCTACCCGGCGAACAAGCAGGTGCTGCTGGACCTGCTGGCCGCGCGTGAAGAGATGGCGTCGCTGCTCGGTTTCCGCAGCTGGGCCGACCTTGCCACCGTGGACCAGATGATGGGTTCGGCCGCGAAGATGCGCGGGTTTCTTGGCGAGGTGGAGAGTGCCGCGCGCGAGGTCGCGCAGCGCGAGTTTGCCGAGCTGGAGGCCTTCGTCCGCGAGCGTGATGCGAGTGCGCTGCCGCTGACGCTCAGCGATGCCCGCTTCTGGGAGGAGCAGTTCCGCCGCACGCGCTACGACTTCGACTCACAGAGTGTGCGCCCGTACTTCCCGTACGAGCAGGTCGAGGCGGGCATCCTTGCGACGGCTGGGCGGCTCTTCGGCGTGAGGTTTGTGCACAGTGAGATAGCGACGGTCTGGGCAGACGGCGTGAAGGCCTTCGATGTTGTCGATAATCTCGAAGCGTCGAAGGAGTTTGGCGCGGTCGTCGGGAGGATCTACCTGGACATGCACCCGCGCGAGGGCAAGAGCAAGTGGTTCAGCGAGTGCTCGCTGGTGGGCGGTGTGCTCGGCGAGCAGCTGCCAGAGGCTTCGCTGGTGTGCAACTTTCCTGAGCCCAAAGGCGACGACGCGGGCCTGATGCAGTACTCGGATGTGGTGACCTACTTCCACGAGTTCGGGCACCTGATGCACGAGGTTCTCGGCGGACGCCAGCGCTGGGCCGCGCAGAGCGGCATCACCACCGAAGGTGACTTCGTCGAGGTCCCGAGTCAGATGCTCGAAGAGTTCTTCGAGGATGCCGACCTGCTTCGCACCTTCGCGAAGCACTACCAGACCGGAGAGCCGATCCCTTACGACGTGGTGGCGAAGATGACCCGCGCCAGCGCGCATGGCCGCGCGCTCAGCACGCTGACGCAGGTGATGTACGCGACGTACTCGTTGGAGACGCACGACCGCGACGCGAAGGAGCTCGATCTCGACACGCTGCTGCGCGCGGGGTACGATCGCTTCTCGCGCTATGAGTTTGTTGACGGCAACCGCATGTATGCGGCGTTCACGCATCTCGTCGGCTATACCTCGAACTACTACACCTACCTGTACGACAAGGTGATCGCGCTGGAGTTCTTCGCGGAGTTCGACACGAAGAACCTCATCGCCGGAGATACTGCGATGCGCTATCGCCGCGCGGTGCTGGAGCCGGGTGGATCGAAGCCAGCGAAGGAGCTGGTGCAGGGCTTCCTTGGTCGCGAGGTCAGCATGAAGGCGCTGCAGAGCTGGATCGGCCGCGAGTTCGCGTAAAGAGCTGTGCGACTAGAGATGCAAAGGCCTCGTCGCGATGACGAGGCCTTTGCATCTCTAGTCGCACGAGTCGCGCGCTTATCGGCCTTTCGTCTTGGCTACAGGCTTCTTCGTGGCCACTTTGTTCACCGGCTTTGCCGCGACCTTCTTCGCAAGCACAGGCTTGGCGGCGGCTTTGCTGGCCTGCTTTTTGGGTGCGGGTTTGGCCGCAGGCTTCGGCGCGGGCTTGGCGATCGCCTTTACAGGTGGCTTTACGACAACGACGGCCTTTGCCGGCGCAACTTTTACAGGGGCGGGCTTTGCTGCCTCTACCTTTGCTGGCGCTTTTGCAGGAACCGCTTTCTTCGCAACCTCGACTGGAGGCGCAGGCTCGTCCTCTGTCTCAGTGGGTTCGGGTGCGTGGACCACGGTGGTCTTCAACGTCGGAGCAATGTTGCCATCGCTGGCTTCGGTGCCCTGGCGCAGGGCATGAACCACCACGCGCAGCATCTCTTCTTCCGGAGCGGGCTTGCCCGTCCAGATCTCGAACTGTCGCGCACCCTGCTGCACAAACATCTCTACGCCGGAGATGACATGGATGCCCTTCTGCTTCGCCATGCGCAGCAGCGGCGTCTCGATCGGGTTGTACACCAGGTCGAAGACATACCGTGCGACGAGGTCATCAGGCTCAAGGGGCAGCGGAGCCTTGTTGCCGGCCATGCCGATAGGCGTGGCGTTGATGATAACGTCGAAGCCCGCTTTGGCGACGGCCTCGCGCTTGATCACCTTCGCGCCGGCCTGCTTCGCCAGCTTCTGTGCGGGCTCCGGTGTACGGTTCAGGATGCTGACCTCTGCGCCCTTGTCACGACAACCAAAGACGGCAGCGCGTGCGGCGCCGCCAGCGCCAAGCACCAGCACCTTCGCGTTCTTCAGGCTGAGGCGGCGTTCCAGCGGGTTCAGGATGCCGGCCACGTCCGTATTGAAGCCGTAGAACTTGCCATCTTGCGCACGCAGGATCGTGTTCACCGCACCGATCTTCTGCGACAGTGGGTCTGTGCGCTGGAGGAAGGGAATTACGTCGATCTTCAGAGGCATCGTCACGCTGAGGCCCTGGATCGGGATCTCGCGCATCAGCTTGAACAGGTCGTCTGCCTTGCTGGTCTGCAGCGCCAGGTAGACGGCGTTGACCGTCTCGCGGCGGAAGGCCGTGTTCATCATCAGGGGCGAGAGCGACGTCCGGATCGGGTTGCCGGCCACGCCATATACCTTGGTGGCGGCGTCGACCTGGTCGATGCGATAGGTCTCGATGAGCGTGCGCGCGGCGATCTGACCCGGCGCTGTCTCCTCACCCTGCGACGCAGCGGCAAATGTAAATGCCGACCCGGCCCGCAGGCCCAGCACTCGCGAGATGATGCCCGCGTCGCCCATGCAGATGCCGACGACGGAAGAACCCGGATGGTCTTCCATCTTCTCCAGGAACCGCATCAGCGTCAGATTGTCGGCCAGCAGGCGCGCTGTCGGGCACACCTTCACAAACTCGGGCGCGTAGGGCTCAGTGCGCTTGTAGATCGCGTCGAGGTCTTTCGTTGCCTGAAAATCGTGGTGAGAGATAATAACCGCCGCGCCGGCTTCGCGCAGCTTATCCACCGAATTCTCCGGCAGCTTCTCAATGGCCTCAAGTTCGATATCGACCAGCTGGAAACCGGCCTCGGCGGCCTTGAGCAGAACGTCAAGGGCGGCAGCGGCTGAGCCTTCGAAGCGGCCACCGTTTTCCTTGCAGCGGCAGGTAGCCACCACCGTCGCCGCTGTGTTTTCAGCGAGGTACGCTTTGAATTGTGGCAATGCCGCCAGGGGCTTGGCAAGATAATCCAGCCGGAACTCAAGGAACGTGGTCTCTTTCAGAACCTCCGTTGCCTTTTCGAGGAACTCCTCGGGAGTATTTCCGGTGATAGCTACGCAGATTTTGCCGATCCGCGAGCGGAGAAGATGGGAGGCGAGTTGGGTCGTAGTCGTCATGAAAGCAATCGCGGTATAGTAACGCCGAAGTCCCTCCAGTGCAAGGGGTTCCGCTGAGGAACGGCACCTTCAGGCTTAAGGAAATCCTGATCGTGTGAAGCACGCGCGTGGTTCGCTGCGGGTTGGACGCCCAATCGAGCCGAAGGTTGCGCCACAACCCTATTAAACGACCATTTTGATGGCGATGTTCGGTTAGTGACACAATGGAGACAACAATATGACAGATTGTGGAAGATCATTGGCAACCAAAGCCGTTTTTTGGAGTCTAATTGAGTAATCGAGAGGCTTTTCTACATTTTGTCCTACCTGTAATACCTTCCCAAACTTTGCCCCTATTTTTGGGGCGACCCTCAAAATTTCCTCATACCCTCCCCCCTCCCCAATGAAGCCTCTCATGGCCCCGCCTGAAAGCGGGGCCCTTTCCTTTAACCCCGGCGCGAGACAGAGTAGAACAGAGATATGGCTGACGTACATCCGATCAAAGCCTGGGATCAGTATCCGTGGCTAAGCGCAGGCTTCAGCACACGGCAGGGTGGTGCTACCGCTGTCTACGGCGCACCCGGCGAGATGAACCTCGGCTGGACGAAGGAGGACGACCCCGCTGTCGTCGCCGAGAACCGTGCATGTCTCGTGTCGCTCGTTACGAACGATGACCTCGTCGGCTGGCAACTGGTGACTATGCGACAGGTGCATGGGAACACGGTGCGTGTGGTTGTGAACGATGGCTCGCCGCTTTTCACGCCCGAGGGAAAAGCTGTCGTCGAAGCCGACGGCCTCACTACGAATGAGCGTGGCTTGATGCTCGGCGTACAGACGGCGGACTGCGTCCCCGTGCTGCTGGCGGACACGCGTCTGCGGGCCGTAGCGGCGCTTCACGCGGGCTGGCGCGGCACGGTGGCGCGCATCGCAGAGCATGGCGTGGCAACGATGGAGCGTGAGTTCGGCTCGCGGGCCGAGGACCTCGTTGCAGCCATCGGCCCGGCGATCCGACGGTGCTGCTTCGCCGTCGGTGAAGAGGTTCGCGAGAGGTTCGCTGCGGAGTTCGTCTACGCCGACGACCTCTTCCTGAAAGACGCAGGCCAGTTGTATGCAGACCTGCATATGGCCAATCAGCGACAGCTGATCGGCGTAGGCCTGTCGCCGGATGCCATCACTACCATCGCGGAGTGCTCGGCCTGCTCGCGCGCCGCGGACGGCCAACGCCGCTACTTCAGCCACCGTGCCGAGCGCGGTATCACCGGCCGCATGATGAGTGTGATCGGTGCGCGCACCGACTGAGCCTAGCCTGCCTTGCACAGCTCGGCGAACAGCTCCTCGCGATGCGCCAGTGCAAACGAATCCAGCGAATTCAGGCTGCGCGTGTAGAAGTAGACGGCGGCCACGGCGAAGACCGCGAAGATTGGCAGCAGGAACCAGTCCTTGTTGAAGTAGACCGCCAGCCCCACCGGTATCGCCGCCAATGTGGCCGAACCCAGCAGGATGCCCATGCCTAACAGCGCGCTCAGCTGCGAGACCTGCTTGTTGGCCATCCTTCCGATGGCGACCTTCTTCGGCGTCGTGATGGAGCGCCGATTGCCAACGATCGTCGTCAGCAGCATCGTGGCGCCCGCCCATAGCAACGCGGAGAGCGCATACGTCACCGGCGGAAATCCTGCGATGTAGCTCACGATGCAGAATGTCAGCACCACCTCGGTGAGTGCCAGCAGAAAGTTCAGCAGATTCTTCGCGAACATCACATCGCGCATGCGCACGGGAGCCAGGAAGTAGAACTGCGCGCCGGTGCCTTCCAGTCCGAAGGAGTTGTAGCTGAACGTGCCGACGGCCAGCAGCGTGTACGCTACTGCCGCAGGAAACACCCAGCTGGAACTTCCGCCGCGCGACGCAAACCGCGACGCGATGATCAGCACCAGGAACACCGGCGCGACCAGCCCGTACAGAATGCCGGTGTTGCGGCGAACGTAGAGGAACTCCTTGCTCAGCTGCGCAAAGACCACGCGCGACAGCCCAAAGGTTCGCTCGGGTTTCGTTGCTGCTGCGGTGCTGTGCAGTGCCGGTGTCTTTGCCGACGCGGGCTTGTGTGTCTTGCGCGACACCGCGTTGGCGCTGTCGGAGAGGTTCTCGCCACGGAACTCGGTCTTCGTACGCAGAGCAAACACCGCAAGGAACGCCGCCGCATACAGCGCGCAGGCAAGCGTCAGCAGAAGGTAGTGCGCAACGTCGCCCTGGCGTGCGGCGATCAGTGCCTTCGTCGTGATCTCCGGCGGCAGCCACACGAGGAACGGCGCAACGCGGTGCGACCAGTCGGCTACCAGCTTTAAGTGCTCGGGCGAGACCTTGTGGTTGTGGCTGTACGCAGGGTTGAAGGTGAAGTTCAGCCACTGGATGCCTAAAGAAAAGAAGAAGATCAGGCCGGTGAAGATCTCCCGCGCGCGGCGTGTAGCCAGCCAGCGGTCTACCCATGCAAATACCATCCGCGAAAACAGCACGTTGGCCGCGGCGAAGACGCCCAGCACCAGCAGCGCATACAGCCACAGTCTTGGCTCGGCGACTATGATTCCGCCTGCAATGCACGCTGCCATCATCGTGCCGATCACGTTTGCCGGCGACAGCAGGCCGAAGCACAGCCGTATATAGATGTAGTTCCGTGCTGACAGTGGAAACCTGATCAACTCCGTGGGGTCGAACGTGCTGCCCGGCTGACCAAGTTGGATGTTCAACAGTTGGCAGTAGGCAAATGTGGCCCACAGCAGCCACACGATCTTATCGAGGTGCTGCTGATGCGTAAAGAGCCCGGCCAGCACGGCCACCGCGATGCTCGGGCCAATGGCGATTCCGGACAGGAGCGGAATCAGCAGGATGCGCCCCAGCAGCTCGCCGGTGCCACCCTTGCGCCGAAAGCTGTTGACCAGGATGCGCCAGCGCAGCCACGCGATTGCTGCAAACTGCGAGCGCGTCTGCTTCGCACTCCAGCGGGCTTTGCCCAGTGAAAGCTCGTTGTGGTTTAGCTCAGCCATGTCAACTCCTGCTCGGGGTGCGTCACTCCCGACTCGCCGCCTACGACGTTCAGGAAGATCTGTTCCAGCGTCAGCACACCGACTGGCTGTGCGGGTTGGCCGTCAGCCGACGGAGCCAGCCTCGCCTGCACGCCTGCGCGCAGCTCGTCCAGCGAGCCGTTCGCGACAATGTGTCCGCGATGGATGATCGCGATGTGCGTGCATAGCCGCTCCACGATCTCCAGCACATGCGAGGTGAGAAAGATCGTCGCTCCGCGCGCGATCATGTTCTGCAGCATCGTCTTCAGCGTGTTGGCGGCAATCGCGTCCACGCCTTCGAACGGCTCATCGAGAAACAGCACCTTCGGGCCGTGAATGACTGCGGCGGCCAAAGCGAGTTTTTTGCCCATACCGTGTGAGTAGTCCGCGATGAGCTTCTTCGGCTCGTTTGCCAGCCCCATGAACTCCAGCAGTTCGGCCGCGCGCTTTGTAGCGGTCGCCTTGTCCAGGCCGTACATCTGCCCGACGAAGTGGAGGTACTCAGTCGCAGTCAGCTTGCCGAAGAGCGCCATGCCCTCCGGCACCACGCCGATGTTGCGCTTTACCTCCACCGGGTTGGTGAACAGATCCTGTCCCAAAATCTGTACCGTTCCGGCGCTGGGGGCCAGCAGCCCGGTCAACATCTTGATCGTCGTGGACTTGCCCGCGCCGTTGGGCCCGAGAAAGCCGAAGAACTGCCCAGGCTCCACTGTCAGGTCGACGTGGTCGACTGCGGTAAAGCCGTTGAAGGTGCGCGTCAGCGAGGAGGCGAGGATTGCGGGAGGCATGATTGTTGCGAGTGTACTTCATGGCATCCCTGGCAACTTATAACCGCTCGTGCCGTCCCTGTGGCCTGCCATGCTGGGCAGACGCTCCTTCAAGCTGTCTAGTGGGCTCATTTCATCCTGTTCCGATATTGCACTTGCAATCGAGCAAACCTTCTCGTAACGTAGTTCTACTGATCTCCCAGAAGTAGTTCTTACGCCCTACGCTTTGCCTTTTGACCCTGATGTCGAGGCAACTTCGGCGAACTCCAAAAGACAGCATGGTTCCTGCGGCGCGCTTGCGTCCAGACCAGCGTGTATCTCCCCGTCATCGAACGGGTGGGAACCCTCTCTCTGTTGTATCCACATTCTTGTGAGGTTGAGCCGTATGATTCGACTGCCGGACGCGAAGTTTCGCATTGTCGCAACACTGCTATTTTCACTCACGTTCCTTTTCACCACAGCCCGCGCGCAGAACTTTCGCGGAGCCATCAACGGTACTATTACGGACATCCAGGGTGGGGCCATTGCCAGCGCCGCTATCACCGTCACCAATGACGACACCCACGCTACGCTGAATTCAGTCAGCACCTCTGCTGGCGAGTTCTCGTTCCAGGACCTTCCGCTCGGCACCTACACGGTGACCGTCGCGTCCTCTGGCTTCTCTACCGCCAAGATCGACAAGATCATCGTCCAGGCGGGCTCCACCTACACCCTGCCGGTCAAGATGGCCGTCTCCAGCGCTGCTACCACGGTTGAAGTCGACGCCGGCGCGCTCACCCTCGACACTACCTCGGTCGTTCAGACCACGGACATCCCGCAGCAGGTCGTCGCCGACACTCCGACCAACGGCCGCGATTTCACACAGTTCGTCCAGTACGCTCCCGGCTTTGCCGGCTACTCGGTCGGGGGCGGCGCAGGTGCGGCGCAGATCAACGGCGTACGCACCAACCAGGTCAACTGGCAGATCGAAGGTACCGACAACAACGACCTCTGGTGGAACATCCCCGCCGTCAATCAGGGCGGCGTCTCCGGCATCGCAGGCATCGTTATCCCGCTCGACGCCATCGAGCAGTTCTCGTTCGTCACCAGCGGTATGCCGGAGACCGGCCGCAACGCCGGCGGCACGGTCAACCTCTCCATCAAGTCCGGCACCAACCACTTCCACGGTTCGGGCTATTACTACAACCGCAACGAGTTCTTCTCCGCGAATAGCCCCTTCAACCCCACGGCGAAGAAGCCTGAGGCCCGCGACATCGACTACGGCGGCAGCATCGGCGGTCCCCTTATCAAGGACAAGCTCTTCTTCTTCGTCAGTTATGAGCATCAGGGCTTCGTCCTGGGCGTGGCGACGGCAAAGACCGAGCCTTCAGCCGCGTATCAGGCCGCGGCCACCAGCGTGCTGAACTTCTACGGTGTGCCGGTCAACTCTGTCTCTACGGCCCTGCTGCAGAACCTCTGGCCGCAGTCTGCCCTAACCGGCCCTGCTACCACTGGAAACTACTTCAACCCCGGCACGGAGAACGGCCACAGCTTTAATCCGCTTGTGAAGATCGACTACAACATCAACGAGAAGAACACCCTCAGCGTGAAGGGCTACTTCGGCGACGGCAACCAGACCGCGCCGACCTCCTCGGAGCTTAGCCCATACTTTGAGGTCGCTCCTATTCATGTCGAGAACTACTCGGTCATCTACAACCACATCTTCAACAGCAAGCTCACCAACCAGGCGTTCTTCGGCGTCAGCTACTTTGATCAGGTCTTCTCGGACGCGCAGCACAACTTCAACCCGGTTGCGCTGGGTCTGAACACCGGTGTCACCGACGCATCGCTCTCTGGCGCTCCCAAGCTAACCATCGGAGGTGCTGCTGCCGGCAGCGGTCTTACAGGGAATGCCAGCGGCTTTGATCCCATCGGCGTTACGCCTCCTGAGGGGCGTACCGATATCACCGGCCACTATGACGATGCTGTCGCCTACACCGTCGGCAAGCATGAGTTCCGCTTCGGCGGCGAGTTCCGCAAGTCGCAGGTCTATGACTTCTACCAGACGGGTGCGCGCGGTGCATTCGTATTCGACGGCTCGCAGGGCCCCTGGTCGTCCACCGGCGGTTCCGCGGCCTGCGATGCGCTCGCCACAAAGAACGTCGGCACCGCCGACCCCAACGTCACCGATGGCAACGTCCTTCTGCTGGCCGACTTCCTCGCTGGATGCCTCTCCTCCACCAACGCCATCATCGCGGAAGGCAACCAGAAGCGTACCGTCTACGAGAACACCTATGACCTCTTCGGTCAGGACGCCTGGCAGATCACGCCGAAGCTCAACCTGAACTACGGTATCCGCTACGACTATGGCCAGGCTGTGCACGACAGCGGCAAGGACCTCACCAGCTTCAATCCCAACCTCGCCGGCGGCTTCGCGATCCAGGGCGGCAACGTTAGCAACCTCTACAATCCGTACAAGGGCTCTATCAGCCCGCGTGTAGGAGCTTCCTACGCGCTCGATGACAAGACCACCGTCCGCGCCGGTTTTGGCCTGTTCTATGACACGGTGTACATGCTGTCGATCCTGAACCTCCGTGGCACCACGGACGGCGGGGCGCTCGGCATCGGTAACAATCT
>CAJCIM010000133.1 GCA_903970395.1 Acidobacteriaceae bacterium | reverse complement strand
CGTTCATGTGCAGAAGTTCCTCTTCCAGCCGCGCGTCGGCATAGCGTACTCACTCAACAACAAGACGGTTCTGCGCACTGGCTTCGGCCGCTACACCAGCCGCCAGGGTACCTCCGACAACGTATTTCTCGGCGGCTTCGCGCCATTACAGCAGGTGGTTTCGATCACTGGCGGCAGCGCAGACAACCCCGGTGGTACCGCAATCGGCACAGGCTCCTTCCCAACGCTTACCGGAGATATCAATCAGCAGTCCCCACAACCCGAAGCCTACATCTGGAATGTGTCTGTTGAACGCGAACTCGGCTTCGATACGGTAGCTGACGTCTCCTACGTGGGCCGCCACTCTCTGCATCAGCAGTTTGAGTCCGACGTGAACCAGGCGCCCATAGGAACCGCGCAGGCCTTCGGCACTAACGGTGTCAACGCCCATCGTCCCTATCTCGGTTACGCGGCCATCACGGAGGTCTATCAGGGAGATACCGCCTTCTACCAGGGCCTGCAGATCGATGTGAATCACCGCTTCAGCCACAGCCTCGGCTTCGGAGTCGCGTACACCTACGCTCACTCCCGCGACTGCGGCTCGTTCCAGAAGAATATCCTCCCCAACGCCGACGATCCCAAAGGCCTCTGCGGCACGGCGGACTACGATCTGCGTCAGGTCCTCGTCCTCAACTCCGTCTACCATATCCCCTTCCGCAGCGGCAGCCGTCTCGCCAACGAAGCTCTCGGCGGCTGGCAGCTCTCGCAGGCCTATCAATTCCAGACCGGCACCCCCTTCAACGTCTTAACCAGTCAGGACATCGCAGGCGTCGGCGCAGGCTTTCAGGGTCAGTTCCTCCAGATTGCTCCCGGCGCTCACCTCGGCGGCAACGGAAAGTTCTCGGTAGGCAATGACAGCAACTCCTGGTTCAACGCCAGCGCCTTCTCCTTGCCGGCTCCCGGCACATTCACCTCGCAGCACAACCGCAACCTGATCTACGGGCCCGGCCAGGCAAGCTTCAACGCAAGTCTGCAAAAGCGCTTCGCCACCTTTGAAGGACAGGCACTCTCCTTCCGCTTTGACGCCTTCAACTTCCCCAATCACCCCAACTTGTCCCAGCCGGACACCAACTACACAGATACAACCGCCTTCGGCAACGTAGCCAATTCCTTCGGCAAAGTCACCAGCAAGACCGGCCAGCGCGCCATGCAGGCCAGCCTTCGCTACTCCTTCTAACGCTCTACCATGACAGCAGCACGGACAGCGACAAGCGAGTGAGGTCTACGCCACACAGGCCTCACTCGCCTCACAAATCTCCACCGCACTCAACACATCCAAGGGACCGATCCTCATGCAAGCAGCAGTGCACTCCATCCTCCAGCGCTCACTCCGCCTCTCCCTCACCGCACTGTTGCTTGCTTCACCGACCCTAGCGCAAAAGCCCACCCCCAAACCCATACCCGACTACACCCACAACGTCGATCCGTTCATTGGCGTCGATTGGGGCGGCAATACCTTCGTAGGCTCAGCCATCCCCTACGGCCTCGTCAAAGTCGGCCCCGACATGCAGACCTTCGACGGCCGTCGCTCCGGCTTCGGCTACTCCAGCAACGGCGTCATCCTCGGCTTCTCGCACCTCCACCTCAGCGGAGCGCAGGGCAAGTACGGCAACATCCTCGTAGCTCCCGTCACCGGTCCGCTCGACCTCAACGACATCAAGACCCCACGCACCGATGAGGTCAACCATGTCGGCTACTACGCAGCGAAGCTCACCCGCTACAACGTCAAGGCTGAGCTCACCAGCAGCCGTCGCGTCGGCTTCCACCGCTACACCTTCCCTGCATCACAGCAATCCCACCTCACCATCAACGTAGCCTCCGCGCTCGACCTCGGCCCCGGCTCCGAATCCCAGCGCTTCCTCGGCGCCGAGATCCACCTCACCAGCAACCACGAAGCGCAAGGTGTCGCTCGCTTCGCCGGCGGCTGGAACAAAGGCGGCGAGTACAAGGTCTACTACTACATGGTCCTCGACACCCCCGCCACCGCCACCCAAACCTGGACGGGCACCACCCTCACCCAAGCCAAAGACGCGACCGCCGAAGCAGGCACACCCATCGGCGCCACCTTCGACTTCACCACCCACGCCAATCAAGTCATCCAGGCCAAAGTCGGCATCTCCTTCATCAGCGCTGATCAGGCAAAACAAAACGTCCAGCAAGAGATCCCGGCCTGGAGCTTCGCCGCCGTCCACTCCGCCGCCACCGCCCTCTGGAACACCGAGCTATCCAAGCTCAACCTCACTGGCGAATCCGACTCCCAGCGTCGCCAGCTCTACACCGCGATGTACCACATCATGCTCATGCCCACCGACCGCACCGGTGAAAACCCCGGCTGGCAATCCACCGAGCCTTACTACGACGACTACTACGCCATCTGGGACACCTACCGCACCTCCAGCCCGCTCCTCACCCTCATCTCCCCAGACCGCCAGCGCGACATCATCCGCTCGCTCATCGACATCTACCGTCACACCGGCTACATGCCCGACGCCCGCAGCGGCAACGACAACGGCCGCACCCAGGGCGGCTCCAACGCCAACGTCGTCGTAGCCGACGCCTACGTCAAAGGCCTCAAAGGCATCGACTACGAGACCGCCTTCGCCGCCATGGTCCACGACGCCGAGGTCCCTCCCGCCAACGCTCAAAAAGAGGGCCGCGGCGGTCTCAAGGACTACAACGAAAAGGGCTACATCACCCTCGCCGACGAGCGCTCAGGCTCCCGCATCGCCGAGTACAGCTACGACGACTTCGCCATCTCCGAAGTGGCCTGCGGCCTTGGCAAACCGAAAGAGGCCGCCCTTTACGCCAGTCGCACCCACAACTTCGAGCACCTCTGGGACAAGGACATGACAGCCGAAGGCTTCCACGGCTTCCTCCGCCCCCGCAACCCCGACGGCACCTGGGCCCCGCCCTACCTCGTCGTCCGCGGCACCTGGCCCGACTTCTTCTACGAGGGCGACATCTGGACCTACTCCATTTACGCCCCCCAGGACATGCGCCGCCTCATCGAGATGGCCGGCGGCAACGAGACCTTTGTCCATCGCCTAGACTGGATCTTCGGTCGCCGCCACTTCGACGTTACCAACGAGCCCGGCTTCCTCATTCCCGTTCTCTACAACTACGCCCTCCGCCCCGACAAGACCGCCGACATCGTCCATCTCCTCCTAGAAAAAGCCTTCACAGACAACCGCGCCGGCATCCCTGGCAACGACGACTCCGGCGCGATGTCCAGTTGGCTCATCTTCTCCACGCTCGGCATCTTCCCCGTCGCCGGCCAGGACGTCTACCTCATCAGCACCCCCAGCATCCCCGATGCCTCGCTCACTCTCGCCGACGGCAAAAAACTCCGCATCATCGCGAAGAACCTCGACCCCAACGGCCTCAACCGCTACGTCCAGTCCGCCACGCTCAACGGAGTCGATCTCCCCAACGCCTGGTTCCGTCACGCCCAGATTAAAGATGGAGCAACCCTTGTCCTGATGATGGGCTCGGCACCTTCAACCTGGGGCACCACCACACCACCCCCATCGATGAGCGACGCCAACGCCCATCTCTGCTCCAGCGTTCCCGAGCCGTTCAATCACTCCACCAACTAACACATCGCAGCTCCATGCCGAGATACGGATCGTGATCAGCGCGGTGGAGAGACCGCCGTATCTACCGTTGTCTGTCCCCGCACTCATCCACCATCTCTAATCCAACCGAGCCGCCAATGCCAAAGTCCCTCCGCCTACTGCAAGCCGTCCTCGTTATCCTGATCATCACCCTCCCCGCCGTAGCACAACCCCCCATCCCCATGCGAATCGGGCTCGTCGGCTTGGTCCACGGCCACACCTCCCTCCTGCTCAAGTTCCTCCCCTCACACCCCGAGATCACCCTGGTCGGCATCGCCGAACCCGATGCCACCCTCCGGGAAAAATACAAATCCCTATTCCATCTACCCGACAACATCTTCTACACAACCGAGGCTGAGCTCCTCGACCGTGCCCAACCCGAAGCAATCCTCGTCTATACATCTCCACTCGCTCACCGCGCCGCCGTTGAACTCGCCGCCCGCCACCACGTTGCCTCCATGGTCGAGAAGCCCTTCAGCACTACACTCGCCGACGCCCTCGCCATGCAGCGTGCCTCGCTCGAATACAAAGTCCCGGTGTTGGTCAACTACTCCACCACCTGGTTTCCGTCCAACACCGCCGCCGCCGACATCCTAGCCAGCGGCACCATCGGCGACCTCCGCAAGATCGTCGTCCACGACGGCCACCGCGGCCCCAAAGAGACCGGCGTCTCTCCCGAGTTCTTCAGCTGGCTCACCGACCCCAAACAAAACGGTGCCGGTGCCCTCTACGACTTCGGCTGCTACGGCGTCGACCTCACCACCTGGCTCATGCACGGCGAACTCCCCCTCACCGTCACCGCCATCACCCTCCACATCAAGCCCGAGATCTACCCCAACGTTGACGACGACAGCACCATCCTGCTCACCTACCCGCACACTCAGGCCATCATTCAGGGCTCATGGAACTGGCCCTACGACCGCAAGGACTTGGAGGTCTACGGCGCTACCGGCTACGTCAATACCGTCAAATTCGATCATCTCCGCGTCCGCCGCACCGGCCAGTCCGACGAAGTTCTCGAAGCCGCCAAACCTCTAACCAGCGCACAGAGTAATCCCCTCAGCTACCTCGCCGCCGTCATCCACGGTCAGATCCAGGACCCCAACGATCCCTCCGGCCTCGAAACCAACGTTAAAGTCATGCGCATCCTCGAAGCTGCTCGCGAATCCGCGCGCACCAATCACACCATCGCGCTGACACAGTAACGAAGATCGGTCGGGGAGTACCTAGAACTCTGTTGCCTCCGCGTTTGATCTCGATGCCACTCCCGTTTCGGCACGAGGGCATTCGCTCCGACGAAAGCTTTGAATTCGAGGTCAGCATGGTTGCACCACGCCCGTTGTGGCCTGCCCAGCTTGCTTTGTACCAGTGAATGAGAGACATATTGAAACAAGGAGAACAGCAACGTGCTCATGGAAGGCGTGGATTGCCCGATGTTTTGTACCAGTGAGGAGTTAGTGTAGCGCAGCTATGAATGGCCACGGGCTGATCAGTGTGGGAGCCAGCCTGACCTCTATCGTTCGCCATGCGTCGATTCTCGTCCGCATGGGTCAACTATACCCACTTGGCTGCCCTAACCGCCGCTGGCGCAGCCGGTTGTTATTGGCCAGAGAGCGGTGAGCAAATAGATACTCCAACATCGGAGCAGGAAAGCCGAGGCCGACTAGGTCGAAGTTCGGCTCAACGGGATAAACGAATACAGCAGTTACTGGCGAAAGCGGATTTGGCGTCATCAATTCGGCAGGCACTTTGACTTCTGCCCCTAGCTTCGCTGGCACTTTCCAGAGAAATTGCTTCACGGCTCCGAACGACCCAGCATATCGAACAGTGGGGACGCGGAGATTAAAGATGGGTCGTCGACGGCGACTGTGAGCGACAAAATATGAATCTTATCGTTTTTTGGGAGACTAAGTGTGCGAACTCCCGCAGGTAGATCGAGCGAGTACACAAAGAGGTAGGAATACTGGTACGGCTCGTTAAGTCCCTCTGCCGTGTGGTAGTGAGACGCGTACCAGCCGAGTGGAGCCTGTTTGATGTAGCCTGGCTTCAATCCAACGTAGTCGTTGGGATAGCGCCATGTTGGCCGGGGCTCGCTCGTCCAATCGCGGGGGCTCCATGTGGCGAGATTGGCAGACACGGCCCAATCTCGGTCCGGTGCGTTCTTCCAGATGCGCGTGTCCCACTGTCCAATCCAACCGGTCCACGATTGAATGTTCAACTCGGTAGCGCGATTCCCCACGCGGAAAAGCGCTTTCTGATCATCCTCGGAGGATGCCACTGCCAGCATATAAATGCGGTTGAATCGACCGGGAGGGAGTGCGATGGTTTGGCCACTGGCCGTGACAGCGTTTTGCGCGCCGGTCCGGGCGGCGGCAAGCTCGAACCGGACCGGACCATAGTCGATCGAAGCCGGAAGCATTTCGGCGGGCAACGCACTTCCTTTGCCGTCGATGCCGCCGTCTTTTATCTCCGTCCCATCGTTGCTGGCGATGGCATGGTCGTAATGCAGTGCGACTGATTGCGCGCGCGGGCGCGCAAGTGGAGCTTGCGGCGGTGCGAGGCGCAGAGCGAAGGTGCGCGGCTGATACGGCGTGAAGGATGTTGTGAGGTCGCCGCCACTCACCTCTGCGGGTCCGATCGGTTCCTCCTGCGCGTTGATCTCGCGCGCCGACGCGACCGGCGCAACAAAGGAGACGCGCAGGTTTGGCATCGACTTGCCGTTCAGTTCGACCATGCGGAGGATAAGCTCGTCGCTATCCTCCGCCTTTTTGAAAGCGAGCACACGAATTGCGGGATCGCTGACACGGACGAGTGAGAGAGTTTTGCCAAGTGTGCCTGGATGCCTCTCGGTTGTAAAGACGATCAGCGGATCGTTGAGGCGGTAGGCCTGCCACATCGTCTGTTCCTGGCGGTAGTCGCCTGAGTGGCCGGCGAGGCCGAGTGCAATCTCGTGATGTCCCCAGTCCTGAGTAGTCTGGTCGCTGTAGTTGCTGGGATGGCCGTCGGCGCTAGGTCTGGCTCCGGGAGAACGCAACAGAGTCACGCGAATCTTCTGATCGCTGGGTTTGTCTGAGCCGATCTTTACATCAGTCAGCAGAGTAACGCCAAAGCTTCTGCTGTTGTCGGTCAGGTCGATCCAGCGATGCGAGGCGACCTCATATTGCCGCGGTTGCGAGTTGGACCGCTCGATTGTGCCGATATCCCAGCTATAGGTTGCTTTCGGATTGGAAGCGCTTAGCGAAAAGTCGGCTTTGAGATTGGCACCCGCAGTCTTCCAGTCGATGGAATCGTGAAGATCGACACGGTTGCCAGCATCGCCCGCTGCGAGGCTGACTGTCTGGACAAACCGCGAGCCTTCGGCTTGGCGCGTCACTTCGAGCGAGATGCGCGCTGGGCCATTCTCAGTGATGCGAATCTGCGCAGGTCCGCTGACAAAGCTATGCGGTGGTGCCTGCTCCTGTGCGAAGTCCATGTTCCAAGCCGGGTAGTTGCGAGGTATGTCGGTGGAAATTGAAAGCCTGAGAGGGGCGGAGAGGAGTTCCCTGCCGAGCTTCTTGTCATAGACACTCGATACATCGCCATCATTGTTGACTAGTACGAGATAACGCCGGTTTTCGAGCGAGCGTTCAGATGCGTGCAGTTCTTTATTCGCCGCTGCCCTCGCGACCGGCCGCACATCGAAGACGGCATAGCCAACCGAGGGAACGCTCGCCAGGAATACTACTTTGCCGTCTTCCCACTGCGCCGGCGTCTCCTTCCCGTCGGGACCATAGACGCATACTGCCTTAGGAGCGCCACCAGGAAAGACAACTGCAGCCTCGACCAGATCCTGGCGAGCGATGTTGAGCGGGTTGTAGACCACGACAGGAACGCCTTGTGTGCGCGTATCGAGACTGGAAGCAACAGCAGCGCTTGCATTGGTAAGCACAGCAGCAAACTGATTCGCTGCGATCACGTCATCATTCCATGTGTACTGATAGGCGCGCGGCGTCGATGTCCCCGCAGCCGTGTCGTGAAAGTGCCCGGCCAGCGAGAGCATCCATGCGTCATTCAGACGCTGCTGCGGATAAACACGCGCGCCAAGCCACTGCGCGGCGATCGAAGCCTTCTCCGCGGCATCGGCAAGATTCTCATCCTTGATGATCCATCGCTTGTGATATGCCTGCGACGTAAGCGATCCGGCAGAGTGATCGGTTAGTTCTAGATCGCCCTCATAGTGCGGCATGTGCGAGGCTAGCTCGGGCGTGATCGCACGGAACATCTGATCGGCGGAAGATTCAACCACATGCACCGGACCTTCTCCCACGCGTATCGTGACCGAATGTGCAGGGAAGGCCGGCGCGCCGTTCAGCTTGGGCAGGGCCGGCAGGATTGTGTCGGTGTGGGTTGTAATGGATTCAAGGAGTTTGACCGTAGACTCCTGCGGCGCTCCTCCGATGTCTCCGATACCCACGTAGCGGTAATCAGCGAATACGCCTGACGCCTTGCCATCAATGTCGATGCGCTTTACCCAGTCTGTATCGGCCGCGACAAGACGGTGAAGCGCATTGGCCTGCTCGTCGGTGAGCGGTGGCTTTTGCTCGCTGCTTAGCAGTGTCTGTTCCATGGACGTGCTGGGAGCTTCACTTATGTCGGTGTAGATGCTGCTGCCATACGCCCCAGGATGCAATGCCGCAATCACGCTCTTTCCGTCTGGCCCAACCCACACGCCGACGTTGAAGGGTACGCCGTCCGGTGTTTGTTCGACTGAATCGGGGCCACCTGCTACCGGGACCGCGGGCCAGCGCCCACCGACCTTTTGGGTCGAAAATCCCTTGAGTCCGGCGTGAGCAAGGATCGTAGGCAGCGAAGCTGGAAATCCGAAACTATCTGGCAGCATAAATTCGTTGCTAGCCTTGCCGAACTCATGGCGAAAATACGCATTGGCATACAGCACCTGACGGAAGATTCCTTCAGCGCTGGGCAAGTTCACGTCGCCCTCTTCCACCGAAGAGCCTGCGGGAAACCACTGTCCACGCTCAACATATCCCTTGATTCGCGCATAGTCGTTGGGGAAATACTCCTTCATCAAGCGGTAACGATTCGCGCCGGTCCAGTTGAAGACATAGTGCGGATATTTATCCATGTACTCGAAGTTCGACTGCATCGTTTTAGGAAGGAACTGGCTGATGGTCTGCGGAAACTCCCATCTCCATTGGGTATCCAGATGAGCATATGGGACGATGAAAAGTGTAGGCGTCCGTGTGATGTCCGGTGCGGCCATGGTCTGACCATAGGCTGTCGTGACGAAGGCCAACATCGCCGCTGCTGTTGCAACGGATCGCAAAGGGTGCCGCACAGAGGCGCAAAGAGCACGGAACGCAACAACCATTTTGAATCTCTCCCTGAAAATCGTTTAAGCACAAAGCAACGCGAGGCTCCGTTGTCGCCTACGTCACGTCAAACAACATCTGCAATCCGCAATCCATATGGAATTGGTTGTGGCAATGAAAGAGCGTCGGGCCTTCTCCCTCGGGCGTCCAATCGAGTTCCATCCGCTGGTGGGCGCCGATGAGCACAACATCCTTCAGGAGGCCGCGGGTGGCCTTGCCGTCAATAGACGTCAGCTCAAACGAGCTGCGATGAAGATGCAGTGGGTGTGCGTCGGAACTAGTGTTGTGAAATGCGAAGCGATGGCGCACGCCCTTGTGCAAAGCCATTGGCGGGTCTGATGAACGATAGCTCTTACCGTTGATCGTCCATCGTTCCATGCCGTTCTCGCCGGGAGGGACACGCGCGATGACCATCGGTAGTATTACGTCGGCAGACGGCTGCGGCCCAGGAAAACTAAACTGCGCGTAATCCCACGGCGCAACGGTAGCGCGCGCTCTCCTTTCAATGCCGCGGCAGCCTGCATACTCAACTAAGATGCCGAGACCCGCGCCGCGCACGTCGTCGTTAGTCGAGCCCAGAATCCACACGCCAGGATGGTTCATCTCGACGATTGTGTCGATGCGTTCGCCAGCTCCCAAATCAAGCGAAGGAACTTTACGAGGCTGCGGCACGGGATTTCCATCCAATGCGGTGACAAGAAATTCGTGACCAGGAAGAGCAATCTGAATATTTTCGGTCGCGCTGGCGTTGAGAATGTGAAGCAGAACGCGCTGCCTTTCTCTTACACGAATTGGTTCCCCGTGGCCAAGCGATTTGCCATTGATCGAACCGATGCGGTATCCGACCTCGACCGTGCTGGGACCCCAATCGGTTTCGCCGAACTCCTCCACGGCAGAGAGATCTTCATCGTTGTCCATATCGATGAAGAAAGGCTCCCATTCATGCGTGGAGAGAAAGATCTCCTGGTCATAGCGACCGGGATTCTCCTTCGGCTCAACATAGACAAAGGAGAACTGGCCGCTGTATACGCCTGCGGTGAGGTTGTCCATCGTCATCACATGCGAATGAACCCATCGCGAGCCGGCAACCTGCGGAGTCATGCGATAGCGGAGATGCCCATATGGAGGAACAGGAAGACTGTTCTCGTCCTGCGTGCCATCGAGGGCCGCACTCAATGGAAATCCATGCCAGTGCACATACTCCTGAGTGTCTGTGTTATTGAAAAGGTCCACGGTGACAGGGACGCCTTCCTGCAGACGAATCAGGGTCCCCGGTGCTGCGCCGTTGTATCCCGTAGTGAGGATCGTCCTTCCGGGAGCGACGTCGACCTTTATCGGGCCAATGCGCAGTGTTATATCGGCTGGCACACTGCGAGCTGCCCATGCGGGGACTGCGGCAAGTCCGGTGAGAGCCGCCGCAGCTCCAGAGAGAAAGCCGCGGCGCGTCAAGCGCCTATCATTCATGAGCAATTTATTTGGTGAGGGTGCGACGATAGAGTTCACTTCCATCCGTGCCAACAAAAAGAATTGCAAGGGTATTGTTATCGGCCTCAAGAACCGTGAAGCCGTTGACCTTCTGCCGAAAGACGGAGCGGTCATACGGATTCATCTCGTAGAGACCAGCGCCGCCTCCGCCACTGACAAAGAAGTGGACGCTTCCCTCTGGACGCAGCTCCTGCAGGTTGTGGTCGTGACCATTCAGATAGACATCGACGTTGTGTTTTTTTAGTACGGGTAGAAGCCTTGCGATGAGCTCTTTGTTGTCGCCGCGTGTCGCCGAATAGATGTGATAGTGGCCGTAGACGACTTTCCACTGCGCGGTGCTCTTGGTCAATTCCTCATCCAGCCACTTCAGCTCTGCCTCATCGATCCCTGGAGTGTCGAATGCGAAGAACTGTACCGAACCGGCGGTGAACGTGTAGTACGGCGAAGGCATATGCCAGCTTTGACTTTTGGCCGAGTAAAGCACCTCTGCCGCCGGGCTATCGGGGCCGCTCCAGTCATGATTGCCGAGCACGGCATAGAACGGAATGTGCATTGGGCTGTATAGCTGTTCCCACTGCGTCTGCCAACGCGGATCGTCGGGGCTTGACATGCCGCGCACGTAGAAGTTGTCGCCGAGAGTTAAGCCAAAGTCAAACGGATGGGTCTTGTGATAAGCCACCATCGCCGCTGCGGTCTGCTTCTGCGCTGCTGAGCCGGTTCCAAAGTCCCCAAACGCCAAGACCCGAATCGGCTTGGCTGCCGGGACGACAGAGAAGAGTGGAGGCGGAACACGCATGAATGATGGAAAGGCGATGCCGTAGCGCGTCTGCTGCAGCAGCTTTTGCTCGTCAAGCACGAGACCCGTGCTGCGCGCGTCGCGGGCGGCCATGGCCGCCCCCATTCGGGTGTTCAGCAGACGGTTCAGAGAGTCGATGCGGATAGTCTTGAGCATCTCGGCGGCGGCGATCGAGACGGTCACGTCAGCGTCGGACGCTGCATGACTCTCAAGGACCGACAGATCCTGGTTGCTTTGCCAGTGCTTTTCGAGTGCTTGAATGAGGTCGATGCGGAGAGCCGTCGAGGGCTCTCTTTCGAGCTGGTCGAGCAGGAACGTGGACTCCGAGGGCATATCCCCGAGAACGTGGAGCACGGTTGCGACGAGTTCATCGCCCGGCATCTTTTCGGCCTGCTGCTGGATCTCTTCGGTCTGCCTGATCTTCGCGCTTACCTCGGCGCGGTAAGCAGTTGGGATGCGAGCCAGGATCGATTCAGACAACGGCACCGATGGAGGCTTGGACTGCGCCTCGGCAGTGAGTTCCAACGATATTAAGGGGGCAGCAAAGATCAACAGGAGAACGGGATGGCGTAACGACGATTGCAGCAAAATTGGCGCTCCTCCAGACGAAGCGTGAAGTAGAACAAGGGCGATAGAAAGGGACACCGTCTCCCGTTCTATCGTTGTTCTTTTTGAACAGATCCGTACCTCGAAGCAAAGCTGCGCTCAAGACGGAGCGGACAAAACTAAAATAGCTATCGGCTGTGAATCAATGGTAAATAATCACATGGATAACGCAATCATTGTCATAATTTATCAACATCCAGTGGGAATTACCTACAAAGGACGCAGTTGGTTGAAGGCTGACTAGCTGACCGCATTAGCGGAAGTTTGCAGATCGCAAGGAGTCAACGAGTGAACTTATGCCTGCTTGCCAGGCAACCGTCTCCGCTACAGGTTCAATATTCAGATATTTTGAAAGGGGCTGTCCTAGATGACTACCACGGTTTGGTAGTAGGCGAGGACAGCCCCAAATCTAACGTTCCTGCGCTATCAGGACCTCGAGTACAACGGTTTGTGCTTTACCTGCCACAACCGCCAGGTACATAGCGAATCCAAATCTCGGAAATCTGTTCATCGCGATTACCCTTCCGCTGCGGCTAAGGTGGCTCCACAGCCCTACTTCAATTCGACGATAGGAGGTAGATGGCCCAGGGCTGAGCGGAGTCCAGCCCAGTTGGGGAGTACTGCCCTATGAGGAAGATGGCATATTG
Source organism: Acidobacteriaceae bacterium (assembly GCA_903970395.1). Lineage (GTDB taxonomy): Bacteria > Acidobacteriota > Terriglobia > Terriglobales > Acidobacteriaceae > Granulicella. The sequence goes on along the minus strand of CAJCIM010000133.1, from coordinate 47,158 downwards.
GCTACCCACTTGTCCGGCGACGGCCACGGCCTGGAAGGGATATGCGATGCCGGTTGAATTGCCCGGATACGATTTGCCAACGCAAACTTTAGCCTGGCGATATAGGCCGTTATTCGAAGTGTCCTGCGGGCCGAGGTCGATGGTGAAGTCGTATTTGCCATACGGATAGTTTGGGTTACTGCTATTGTTGGGGCCAGGGTCAGGCAGGCCCGTCTTCGGGTTCACCGGGAAGTCTCCGCCGTAGATCAGGATAGAGTTGGAGGCGTCAGCGTCTACGGACGGACAACCGGTGGTCCCGGTGGGCAGACTGGGGAAGCCGAACGAGACGAGGTTCGACGACCCAGTCACACCTTGGTCGTTGTTCCCGGCTTCATAGATGAAGCCAAGATATTGTTTGCTGACGACTGTGCTGGTGTCTAGTGGGCTGGGCGGCTGAGGCAGGCCGACGGCGCCAGTACCCGCGCCGAGAACGTTGTTGTATTGAAGGCCAGGTAATGCCTTGGGCGTATTGGGTAGAAAGTCCTGCCCATTGTGCCCGTTATCTTCGACCAGAAGGCCGGTCGGACCGATGCCCACCACAGCCTGCGGCGGACTCGATTGACCGCTTCCAGGATCGGTGACGATTAACTGCCCAGGAACGTTGATGGTATTGCCAAAGAACGTGGGCCCGCAAGCTCCGGTTATCGATGAACCATTTAACTGGGCCGGCTCCTGGGGAGGCTTTGGAGGTGCTGTCGCTCCCCCCGCAGGAGGCAGGATGTACTGATGAATGTTCTGGAATGTGACGGTGCTGCCGCTGGAGATGACGTCCACGCTGCCGTATGCGGTATCGGTTGTTGGGTTCCAGTTGCCCTCTGGCTCATAAGTTGATGGGCCGCCGGGTGGACCGACTGAGAGTTGATCGCTCGCCGGTGCCGGGATAGTGATGAACTGGTAGGTCTGCGCGGAAGAGAAATTAGGGCATTGCGTCGCGGCGACGAGAGGCTGGACCGGCTGCCCAACCATCTGCACCAGCCCTCCGGCCTGAGCGGCAAGTTCCACTGCGAAGCTGCCGGGTTGAGCCGGGTTGTAAGTCGTAGCCTCATACGAAGGCGTGCCACTGTTGATGTAGTTATAAGTGGCTGTAACGCCGAGGCTTCGCAAGCCGCGCTGTCCGATCGCGAGACTACCGGCATTAAGAACCTGAGGGCCGGGTTGGGTCTGAGGCCGGTAGGTTGTCTGTGAAAAATTCCCCGTCCCATCAGCACCCACAACATCGTCGAGGGTATAAGTCAGAGGGGCTATTGGAACGCTGCTCCCTTCAACATACGGCGCGAAGTAGATTTGCACGTTCGGTGGAGGTGCGGGCGCCTGCGTGACGGGAATCGGACTTGAACTGCATCCGGCAAGCCAGCCGAGAAACAGGACTGCCACCGGACGAGTTGCCACCCTCATGAATGGTTCGGATTGAGATTCGAAATGCTGCATGACGATTTCCTCTTTGCTAGAAGGTGCCCTTCAGGCCGAACTGCAGGATGCGGGGGTCGTGAGCGTCCACCGGATGCAGGAAGGAGTTTCCGGCGAGGCAGCCAGTAGCGCCCGCAGAGTAGCGTTCGGTCTGGCTCCCGTAGCAGTTGATGACGTTGTTGCCGGTATTGCCCGGATGACTGGGGTCGGTGATGCGGAACTGAGTGTGATTGAAGACATTGAAGGCTTCGGCGCGAAACTCGATATCCAGACGCTTCACTGGCTTAAAGTGTTTGAACAGAGAGGCGTTGAAGTTAATGCGCGAAGGATTGTTCAGAGAGTTGCGCCCGGCGTCGCCGAAGGTAAGGCCGCGCGGGGCTGCAAAGGCACCCGGGTTCAGCAGCAGCGGCCCGACGTTATTGGCGTTCTGAGCGACAAAGGGCTTGCCAACACGCGCTTTGCCGATCATATCCGGGTAGGACCCAACGCCCAGCCCATCGCCTACACCCGCATTGTCTGCCGCGCCGGTGCCGTCCGAACCGCCCCCGTTTATGACACTGAAGGGCGTACCGGTCGCATAGCTGGTGATACCGCTGATCTGCCATCCTCCCAGCACTGTCTTCACAACAGGTGAGTAATCCGGCGTGGCGTGATCGGAGACGGCGGCCGTGTCATCTGAGTCGCCGCCGGTGCCCACCAGGTGGGTGAAGCCATGAAGCAGGCGAAGCAGCGGAAGATCGTAGATGTAGCTAATGTTCAGCAGTTGCCGCTGATCGAAGTCCGAGGTGGCGTGGTTGGAGTGGACATCGAGCGAGTTGGCAAAGTTAGCCGAGGCACGGTCGGAGGAGTCGTCGAGGGAGTGGCTGTAGGTATAGGCGATGCCGATGGTCAGAGGTCCAGTCGTCTGTCGGAGCGTGGCCTGAAGGGCGTTGTACTCCGAGTCGGCTATGTTCTGAACCGAGATGATGTTGCTGAACCCGCGATAGGGCCGCAAGACATCGGCGCTTACACCCAGCTTTTTGAACGTTTCTGCTGAGGTTCCGGCTCCGAACCCCGGATTACCAGTGCAGGCGATAAACATATTGGCATAGCCCGGATCGTTGGGGCTGATGGCTGGAGAACTGGGGATGGTGATGCCGCCACCAGACCCGCCGCTGGTATTTTGGCCTGCTACCGAAAAAGCACCATTGTTGGCTCCCGTGGTACAGACGCCAGAGGTGATCGGTTGCCCTGCCCCAAAGGGATTCAAGCTTGTGCTGAGCGGCTGCAACTGATTGAGATCGCTCACTGCCGTCAGATGCGTGCCCTTGGTACCGACGTAGGCGATCTGGGCGACCATACCCTTGCTGACTTCGCGTTGAATACTTAGGCTCCATTGCTGAGTGTAGGAGTACACAGCCTTTGTGGGAATAGAGGTTACATTCAAGGGGAAGGTGGCTCCTCCATTAGAGGAGGGATTGCTCCCCGCCTGCCCAGCGCCTTGCCCAATGTGGCTATAGGCGTTGCCGGAAGCATTACCCTGAATATTCGACTGGGTCTCGCTCAGGACAAGGGGGGCGCTGCCGATCAGCGAACCGACATTGGCTTCATAACCGGTTCCGTGCTCCCAAAAGAGACCATAACCGCCGTGGACGGCGGTCTTGCCATCGCCCCATGGGTCCCAGGAAAAGCCTACCCGCGGCGAGGGATGGAACACGCTATTGGACATGCAGCTATCGGACACACCGTTGACGCCGCACCGCACCAGTCCGTTCACGATCGCAGGAGCAAGAGAGGTGAGACTCAAGGGAATCTGAACGCCGCTGTTCTTGTAGACCAGATTTCCCTGGTTCTGGTCGATATAGATGGACGAGCCAAGGGATTGGTTGAAGGCCTCAGGCCGCCAGTTATAGGCCGTGCCGTTGGGGTTGTACCAAGCTCCGAAGAGGCTGGCTCGGAAGCCGGCGTTGATCGTCAGGTGAGGAAGTATCCGCCAATCGTCCTGCAGATAAAGGTCGGCTGTCTTGTAACGGCTGTGATACTCCGACTTTCCGCTGTCCTGCGTGTAGCTTTTGATGGCAGTCACAGGGAGGATGACTCCATTTGTATTTCCGTTAGAACTTGGCAGGAAGCCTGAGCCGGATAGAAAGTCTGCGAACGCATTGCCCGAGGTGTGGATCGATTGCTGGTTGCTGAAGGTGAGCAATCCCTGAAGGTCACCGGAGTTAGCTCCGGTAACAGCGCTTAGTTCGTTCTGCTGCACGTACGATCCCAAGAATCCCCACTGCAGGATATGTTTTCCGACGATCATGCTGGCGTCATCGCGGACGGTAAAGGTAGGGTTGTCTTGGGCCCAGGGCGCGTACCCCGTATCTGCGGCAAAGCCATGTCCCCCATACGCGCCATTCGTCCCTTGAAAGACCAATCCCGGCAGTTCGTTGTCACCTCCCGTTAGGGCGTTACTGCTGTTGCTGAAGATGGAACCCATCGGGCACTCGGTCACGGACTGAGGAGTAAAGGCAGCGCTCGGAGCCGAGAATACAGCACAGCCCGGGCTGCCAGTGACCGGCGTTCCTCCTTGCGAGGCTGGATCGTTCAGTGTCGGAGGCCTGTTGAGCGACGCGACACCGGGTCCTGGCTGCGGAGCGAGAGAGATGTGTTCGACCTCGTAGCCTGCCGACATCAGGTTGCTGATTCCATGTGGCAGCACCTGCGCCAGCATCACAACCATGTCTAGTCCAGGGCCGTCGAACTGGTTTTCGACCGTAGGAAAGCTGTTCTGGACGACGCCCCATTGCGGAGCAAGCGTCACTGTGTCCCAGTCATCGTGCACATAGCGAAACGACAGGCGTTCTCGTTCCGTCAGATTGTGGTCGATACGAAACAACTCCTCGCGCCAGTGGGTCGGCGGCGAAACGGCGGTAACGAAACAATGAAACAGTGGCGAAGGATTGGTCGAATTGCAACCGCTGGCCGAGTTGGGTGCTGGAATCAGTCCGGAGTTGAGAATCGCCGAACTGATGTAATCCACCGGTACCTGCAAGCCGGCATTGTAGGTTGCACCCGCAAGGCTGTTGAAAGATGTGCTGCTGCTTATGCCTGCTTGCGGGCAATCGGGATACTGTGACGGGCTGAACGTTCCGCTCACGCCTGGAGTCGGCGTCGGGCAGACGTCGAAAAAGTTCCCGGCCCGCTCGGCCATGGTAGGCACAGCCTGGTTGTAATCGACCGGGGTCTTTTCGCGGCGAATCTCTTCGGAAAAGAAAAAGAAAGTCTTCGTCTTGCCGGTGTTGTAAACACCAGGGATGTAGATAGGGCCGCCAAGGGTGCCACCGAAATCGAGTCGTCTGTAGAGTGGCGTGCGGTAGACGGCCTTGCCCTGGAAACCTTCAGGCTCTGCGTTCGGTTGATCAAAATAATTTCTTGCGTTGAAAATTTCATTACGGATGAAACCATAGGCGACACCGTGAAACTGATCGGTGCCCGATTTCGTTGTCACCAGAACGCTTCCCGAGGCGCTTTTACCGTAGAGCGCGCTGTAATCAGCGGTCAGGATCTTCATGTCCTGAATGGAGTCAATGCTGGGATAGACGACGAGCGGCTCGCCTTGCCCGCGGCTGGCATTGATGCTGGTGTTGAGCACATCGCTGCCGTCCACTTCGAAGGTGTTATATTCCACGCGGCCGCCGTTGACGCTGAACTTCGCGCTTCCCGATACGCCGACTTTGGCCTCGTCCTGGCCTGTCTGGTTACTGACACCGGGAGAGAGAGCGCTGAGGGACAGGAAATTGCGTCCATTCAGTCCGTAGCCGGTGACCTCCTTGCTGTTCAAGGTCGTAGATATGGACGCCGAGCCTGTATCGACCGTGGTGAGTGCCCCAGCGCTGACATCTACATCCTGGCTGACGGTATTGACTGCGATTTGAGCATTGAAGACCAGCGTCTGCCCTGCGGCAAGAGAAAGAATCTGGCTCGATCTCCGGCTGAATCCATGCGCCTCCACGATGAGCTGATAACTGCCCGGGGGAAGCCCCGGAACGATGTACGACCCGGAGTTGTCTGTTTTGACTTCACGCTTCACGAGCGTGTCCTGATTGACAATCTGGATGGTTGCCGCAGGAATTGCGGCTCCATCCGGATCGGTGATCTGGCCCGAAAAGTGCCCGGCTGCAGTCTGCCCGGCAAGGCGCAGGGCGCTGAACATCGGGATCAGCGCCATCGCGAGCAGCAGCCATCGAAATGATCGAAACATCTTTTGAAAGGCTCCTAGTCCTTGTCCTTCTTTTCGCTTCGCCGTTCCCATCCCTGCCTTCATTGAGGCAGGTAGTAGCGAAGAGAGGTGAACCACATGTTGTCAATGGCCTTGGGCGAGTTGGTCAAGCCGGCTGCAGGATCACCGATGCCCTGCCAGGTTCGGCGCTCAGCATAGGAGTACTGAATCCCTTGCTGCAGCGTTCCGCGTGTTCCCCTGTAGAAGCGGAACCAGTAGCCGAAGGTTCCTTCCTGGATATTGCGGTTATCCGCATTGCAGTTGGAGGGGTTGGAAGCCACGTTGCCGCCGCCGTTCGGCGAGGTGACGGGCAACACCTCCACATAGCAGCCGGCAACATTGTTGGTGGGAGCGCCATAACCGCCCAGGATTGGCTGACCCAGCGTGGGTCCGGCAGTCGTGACGGTATATCCGGTGTTGTACCAGGCACGCTTTGTGTATTCGCCGCCGTAATACCCGTACAGATCTAGACGCGGCGTTGCATGCCATTCGGTTGAACCCAGCGCCGAACCGCCCGTAAGCAGTTCGAGCGAGCCGTCAGGATGGGCAGTGGCGTCTGGCAACTGCGCGGAGCTGTAACGACCGATACCGTTTCCGCCGAGAATATGCGCGTCAATCTCCAACCGCTTGGCAAACAACAACACTCGCGCATTCGCGCCTATGCCGCCACCATCGGCCTTCGAGGTGTAAGCACCAAGAGCGGAGGTCGTCACTGGCTGAGAAGCGCTGGTCGGAGTGGGACCATTCGGGTAGACACGGTCGCGGAAGAAGCGGCTAATGCCGAAGAGTTCGAAGTGCCCCCAGTTAGTTTCGTAGGAGGCCTTCGCAATCAGGTCCGGAGCTTCGTTGAAGCTATAGTTCGCCGTGGAGTTATAAAGCCCGCCTCCATTCCCTGTCTGCTGATAAGCGATTGTCGGAAGATTGTGCCCCCCTATGTTGAGCGTCTGCGGCTCTTCGAGGGACGCGCCGATCCAGAACTTGTTTGTCAGCCGCTTCACGACACGCAAGCCATACTGCCGCTCCCAGGTGAACCCGACGTTGTATAGTGCATCGATCGTCAGCGGAACGGCTTCGGAGTTGTTGTCTAAGCCGTGCCGGTATTCGGTAGCGAGCGACCACATCTGCCCACCTGTCAGAGTCCACCCATCGTTCAGTGCGGCCTGAGCCCAAGCCTGGCGCAGGCGCAACGGGTAGCTGTTGCTCTGGTTGTCGTTCGAGGTAGTTCCCGCAGATAGAAAATCCGCCTCGAAATATCCGCGCACTATCGCGGCTGGAATCTTGCCTTCCGCCAACAGCGAGATACGCGACTGTCGACCACTGGCGTTGAACTCCGACAGTACGCCAGCCGTTGAACCGGCGAACGGGATTCCGGTGAACTGGGTGTTCACATCCCCGCCGATCGCGCGTTGCCGGTCGACGGTTTCGGCCGCCAGGAAGCCACCCGGCTTGAGGGCGACTCCCATGAAGCGAATCCTGTCAGGATTTTCGAGCTTCTTCGTCTCCTCCTGGCTCTCCTGAACCTGCGATGAAAGCGAACTCGATGCCGTCTTCAGGCCTGCTACATCGCTCTGCAACGTCGTCACCGCGGAGCCATCTGTGCCGATCACAGCCTGTGTGGCTTCGAGCTTCTGCTTGGCCTCGGCTGCATCCTTGTGGGCCTGCTCCAACTCGGCATCTCGCGCTGTCAATCGCTGCTGGAGGGCGTCGTACTTCTGCTCCAGGTCGTTCAGCTTGCTGTTGACCTGGTCGAGTTTTTGAAACCTTTCGTTCAACTGCCGCAGAAGAATCTCTTCCTGTGTCGGAGCCTTCGCCTTGGCTTTCATAGACTTTGTCTTGGTTGATTTGGCTGTGGTCTGTTCCGAACCGCTCTGCGCCTGCGCCACGACACACGATGTTAGAACCAGTCCCGCCACAATCTGTCTAAACCTCTTCATTGTTCTTCTCCCTTGGTTCCTGTCTTGCCCTATGAGGAAATAGCATTGTCATTGGATCGAGATCGTGGCGGTGGCGGCCTTTGTTGGGTCCGCAATCGAAGTGGCGGTCACTTTTATAGAGCCTCCGATCGGCACAGTTGCGGGAGCAGTGTAGATCGTATCCACAGCGCTTGTGGTCTTGGTTGGATTGAAGGACCCGCAGTCGCTCGATCCACAGATAACGGTCCAATTCACCCCGGCGTCGGCTACGTCGTTATTCAGCACCACTCTGAGCTGAGTTGGAAAGGATGTCTGTAGTGTGGCTGGCGGCGTCGGCGCGAATCCTACCGAGATGGGAAGACCGCCGATAGTCAGCGTTGTACTGGAGAACTTGCTGTGGTCGCTAGTCGAGACGGCATAGAGCGTGACCGTCCCCAGCTTCGGTGTGGAGGGGGGAGCAGTATAGAAAGCCACATAGCCGGCCCCACTGGTTACGTAACTGGGCGGAAGGCCGTTTATCGTGCTCATCGTGTGAGCCGGAGTGAAGGTGCCGCAGGTTTCATTCTGTGGCTCTCCGGGAGGCAGTGGCGTGCCCGGCGGAAGCGCGCTTCCGCAGTAAACGCTCCAGTCCGCCCCCAATAACTGAGGATCGTTTGTCAATGTTACGTCTACGTAGGTGGGTTCTCCTGTGGTGAGCGCGGTCGGAGGATTCTTCAGAGGCGATCCATTCATGTCGGTGAAGGTAATCGGCCCGACTTGGATATTGGATACGGAACTGCCGGAGCCGCAGCCTGACATAGCCATCGAAGCGGCGGCTGCCAGTCCTAACGCTACCGGGAGTATCGAGCTGGTGAAGGCTGAGATAGAGATTCGACTGAACATGTTCATGGGATCCTTTAACGGCTTTTCCTCAAAGCGCCGAAGCAGATGGCCGGACAGTAGTTGATAAACGCAGCTCATGGTTTCGCCGCCAGTTTCCCGTTCTTCACGCCAAGCGCGATAGGCGTCACCACCGGTGTGGCAGCACCGATGTGTTCGACCACTATGTTGCTGGCAAGCAGTACCCAAACATTGCCGGATCCATCCACGGCAGCGCGCAACGATCCAGCGTTAAGAACTGGAACAGGAATGGATGTGTTAGCAATGCCGTAATTTCCCATCGCATCACGGAGGGCTACCGCACCACCCGGCCCTGCGATCCATAAACCTCCCGCGCCATCGAATGCGAGTCCTTGCGATGCGGAGGCAATAGGAGCGTAGCCCGAGCCAGGGACATCGTTTCCCGAGTAGCACACTGGTATAGGAACTGTGCCTTGCCCACCGTAGGGTGGAACCTCGCAAACATTATTGGATCCGTTGGTGCTGGAAATGCCCCAAACATCGCCCTTGCCATCTGCCGCCAATTGCGGAAGGTTCATTAGCCCATTCCCGTTCAATGCAGGGCCGCTATTGACGATTAACTCTCCACCCGGGTTCGTCAGCTCAGAAAAAAGAGCTGGTTGCGAGGTGTTCGCATTTGCGATCCACACGTTGTCGGAGCTGTCGGCAGCGACAGCCGCGATGCCGGATATCCCATTGTTGATAAACCCGGACGCCGGTGACAGCTCCACTCCAAGGTTGCTGAATTCGTTTATCCCCCCTCCGCTGGCAATCCACAGATTGTCCTGAGCGTCGAAGGCCATATCGTTGCCGCCTCCGGCCACTCCTGCAAAGGGGCTTCCCGACTCGGGGCTTCCCAGATTAGTCAGTTCACTCAGGACACCGTTGCCGGAGACCCATACATTTCCGTTAGCGTCGATCGCAATGGGACCGCCGCCTGCGGGGAAACCGGCGGCCGGTGAAACCACTGCGCCGACGGCGTTCCATTCGATGACCGTGCCGCTTGCAGGTTCTGTGATCCAAAGATTGCCGATTGCGTCAACCGCGAACGAGCCGGCTGTGCTCGTTGCAGTATTAAGACCACCCCCGCCGGTATAGTTCAGCGAGATCGACCATTCCCCCGGGTTCGTCGCAAGAATCGGCTGAAAAGGAGACCCGGAGGTCGCTAGAGTGAAGAGGTTGAGGGAACCTAGGGTATAGCCATCGGTTCTGCCTCCGGGTTGCTGTGCGATGTTGAATGCAGCCTGCAAGGTGTCGGACGGAGCAATAGACCCGCTGTACGTTCCTGCCGGGAGCGTATCGGTCGCGGTGAACAACACTCCGCAAGGGCTTCCGTCTCCTTCCACTCCTCCAGCGGTTGCTGTGCAGGCATTCAGAAAATCGGCCAGCGTGCCGATCTCCACATAAGGGACCGCGGCGTTCGCGGCGGGAACCACGAATCTTGCCTTCCCGGTCGTGATGTCGACGAGGTTGTTCACCGTAGCAAACGCATTCGCCAGCCCGGAGAGATTCCCGCTGCTCGTGCCCAGGTAAAGAGCACTGCTATCGCCGGTAAGCTCATCATTAGCCGCAAAGGGAGCTGTTGCCCATGCCGAAGCAATGGTCGTAACCTCATTGATAACAACCGCACTGGAGCCAAGCCCGTTGCAGCTTCCCAGCGCCGTCATCAGGGAGAGATTCGGATTCGCGGCGTTGGTTCCAACTTTGCCGCCGGTCGCCACCAAATACATCTGGCTGACGGGGGAGGGGCATGCATAGCCGGCAGGTACCGTGAAGTTTCCGTTCTTGTCCGTCGTCGTTGCCGCAATCTGCGAAGATGCCGAAGCATATCCGCTTGTCCCGGCGGCATACAAGAAGACGGAGGCACCCACAACCGGCAGCGTCCCTGCCTGAACCGAGCCGCCCACCACCGGCCCGGCCGGGCTGGTGGTGATGGCGATCGTTCCCGAGTTCGCCGTTGTCCTATCTGCCTCAGAGAGGGCCTCCACCGCGACTACACCCGATGTGGGCGGCTCAGATGGAGCTGTATACAGAATCGGCAGGCCGTTGGACCAGGCCGAGACGGTGGTCGCCGTCACGGCTGGAACTGCTGGAACATAAGGCGTCGTCGCAGTGGCTGGAATCGCCGGAATCGCAGGCTTCACCGTAAAAAATCCACAACCGCTCGCGCATACCTGCCAGTCAACGCCCGCATTCATCGGATCGTTGGCCACCGCAGCAGTTAGATTCACGGTTGCATTGGTCTGGATCTGCGCCGGCAGTGACGGGACGAAACCAACCGAAAGAACCATCGACGGCTTGATCTCAACAGGACTTGAACTACTAGTCACGCTCGGGTCTGCAACCGATGTTGCAATGATCGTCACTGAGGTTCCGGTCGACGTAACTGGCGGCGCGGTGTACACGGCTGTCGCGCCGCTCGCCGTCTGGATAGGAGCGATCCAGCCGCAACCGCCGGGAACTGCGCTGCTGCACTGCACCGACCAGTTGACGCCGCCCGGAGAAACATCGTTCGCAACCGTGGCACTTACAGGAGCCTGCGCTAAAGCTGTCAGCGGAGCAGTCGGCACCTGCGTAAAAGCAAGAGAGGGCGGCGCAGCGATCACCGTAGTGAAGGCGATGGCGGAATTCGACGACGTAGACGCGGGCGAAGATGCAGTGATCGTCACGAGACCGCCCGTGGGAACCGTGCCAGGGGCCGTGTAAACAATCTGCCCTGCACTTGCCGTGTGTGCGGGAGACAGATTGAAGCTGCCACATCCGCCTGTACCTCCGCAGCTTGCCGTCCAGTTCACGCCCAGGTTGTTCGGATCGGAAGTTACCGTAGCCGCAAACGTCGCCTGCGTTCCCACAGTCAGCGTCGCAGGAGGGGCGGAGGAGATCTTCACAACAATCGGCATCGTTGTAACGATTGTCGCGATGGCCGATGCCGATACCGCTGGATTCGTCGTGGAATTCGCCGTAATGGTGACGGTGCCACCGGGAGGAATCGCGGAAGGGCTCACATAGGTTACCAAAGCCCCACTCGCTGTATGCGTTTTCGTCGATCCATTGACCGTTCCGCAACTCGATGCGCCGCAACTGAGAGACCAGTCGACACCAGCGACAGCCAGATCGTTGCCAACGATCGCAGCCAATGAGGCCGAGTGAGCTGAGCCATTAGTTTCCACATACACGCTCGATGGCAGCACGCTCACCGTTACCGGAACGGGCGGCGGCGGCGCAGTGATCGTCAGCGTTACTCTCGCGAACTTGGTAGTGTCCGTCAGCGAGGTCGCCGTAAGGGTTACCTTGCTGCCCGCCGGCACGAGAGAGGGAGCCGTATACGTTGTGTCACCCAGCGATAGAGTTGAGGTGGGGCTGAACGATCCACAGACACTCGATCCACAGGTCGCCGTCCAAAACACTCCTGCCGCCAACGGGTCGTTGGTTACCACGGCAGTAAGACCTAGCGCTGTACTGATCTGCAAAGACCCCGGAATTGGACCGCCGTTTTCCTCGAACGCAACTCCAATCGGCGATGCCAAGATTGTGAGGCTCACGCTATTGGTTTGCGAGGGATTGCCGGTCACTGTCGCAGTGACGGTAATGGTGCCGCCGATCGGTGCCACGGAGGGCGCAGTGTAAACCGTAGCCGCACCGTCCGCGGTATGAGACGGAGCCAGACTGCCGCACGCGCCATTAACGATGCTGCCGGTGACCGGATTACCCTCGCAGGTCACGATCCAATCGACGCCTGCAGCACTGCTGTCTCCAACTGGCATCATGCTGAACTTCAGAGCGGAACCCACGGCAAGGGTGCTGATCTTCACCGCCGTTCCGCTGGATGTACTCATTGCAATTGGTCCAGCGGTCGCCTTCAAGGTAGAAACGCTGCTACATCCGACTGTCGCTGCTGCCAAGACCGTCATACATAGAGCGCGAAGGATACCGGTCGCTGCACGTCCATCCTGCCGCCGTCGGCGTAGCCGGGCAGGTTCATAACGTAAAAGCGGGCGGGAAATGATGATGGGCTGCATAACCGGGCTCTCCTACCTCTCTGTATTCCGGAGAGAGTCTTCAGACTCCCCATATGCTTGGTCCGCAGCGGCAGCGATGCGATCCAGCGTTGAGGACATGTCCGTGAAGATCGCTTCCGCACTTCGCTCAGCCGGAGCGTCCGTCTGCGTCAGCTCTTTTACAAAGACCAGATTCCTGGACGCCTCATCGCTAAGCGAGACTTCGCCACGTGCAGGTGCGTGTCCCTTGGAAGCGGCGACCCCCTCCATCTCCGCCAATAGCGCGCGCTCTTGGTGCAGAGCGGTTTCCAGGCGTGAGTGGTGACTGTAGAGCAACTCCACAACCGTCGCCGAAGTTATGACAGGCGTCTGATCTGTCGACGCAAAGCGCGTCTTCAAATCGACCATCGCACTGCTCTCCTGGCTGATCGTGAGAGCGTCGGTGAAGACCTGTTGCGCCATGGCATTGATGTCGCCAACCTTCTGCCCGCGCGCCTGAAGATATTTCTCCAGCGCCGACGGAAGATCAGGCATAGACGCCGCCTGCACACTGACCGATTCACTCCCAGTATGGGGGGCTTCCCGCATATGCGCCACACTCTGGAGCTCGAGCTTCAATCGTGGCACCGATACAAGGCGAGATACCAATTCCCGCTTGCGCTCTTCTGTCTCAACCAGACCATCCACCTCGACTGCCTGCGGAAGCCGATGGATCTCGATTTGCTCACCAGTATCTGCGGCAAGCTGATTCAGAATGAGCCTGACGGTAAGCTCAGTCTCATCCAGTTGTTCGGGAGTCGGTGCCAGTTGGGGACGCAACAAGGGGAGAAGAGGCTGCAACCCAACCAGTTTGTGGTCTTCTCGTACCACCTCTCCCATCGGCTCAAAGACGCTTGGGTCGACAGCGCTCCACGGCAGGATCGTGAAATCAACTTCGGCAATCTCTACGGTCTCGTTGTCCCGGAAACCGACTCGCCGCGCCACTGGATGAAAATCTGTATCCCGCACCGTCAGCGATTCTTCCGATACTTTGCCTTCCGGCACAGTTGTGGTCAGTGTTAACAGATGCAGACCGCTACGGTCGATACGATCGGCATGCACGTGCTGGCGATCGTGCCATGCCTGATATGTGGATGCGGATATAGGCTGATTCCAGTCAACTCCTGCTTCACCCAATGTCGAACGGAGCTTCTCTTCAGCAGCGGACAAAGTGGCAGGCTTCGGCCTATGTCTTCCCTGCACATCCCAATAGACCGATCGATTCAACGTCTGTTTCGCCGTCTTGATCTGAATCGTCTGGTGTGCCACTCCGGGGTCCGCCGCAGTGTTGGGCGTGTCCAAATTCTCAGCGCGAACTAGCAGAGAACTGGGACTGATAGCAGGAGCGCGTTCCCGCCACAAAAACAGCAAGACCAAAACTGCCGCAACCAGTCCAATAACCACCCCGATGGATGCCGACGGGAGAACCGATGAGAGGCTGCGCCACCAGGTTATATAAGCTGAAACGGTCTGTTTTTGCCGCGAAGACTCCCGCCGCAACTGAAACTCCAGCCACAAGGCAAAGGCCATACGTTGGCCATCATCAAGAACAGTGTCCGGACCCTCCAGGCTCTCACGATAAAGCTCGATCATGTATTCGGCGCGTGGGCCTTCAAGACTCCGTTGCTGCATCCGGCATTCTGCACACTTAGCCAGATGCCGCCGCGCTGCCCGCCTCGTAAAAAGTGAGAGCTCACCGCAAAACAAATCAGCCAATCGCTCATCGGAGAGATGGGTGTCGGAATCGGGGAGAAGATAGTGCAGCAGCTTATCCTTCACCCTGCCCACCATTCCGCAACCCATATACTGCCGCCAGACGAACAGCCACCTGCTTCACCACGAAGGCAGCGCGCTGTTCGCTGAATCCAAGCGCAAGACCGATATCCTTGTAAGGAAAACCTTGCGCCCGCATTTGAAAACACTGTCGATGCTGAGGCTTCAAGCTTGAAAGCACCGTCCTCATGAGTTTGACTTGCTCCTTGTTCGAGTAGCTCTCTTCCGGACTCAATGCCGGATCGGCTAGGTTCTCCATGGCAAAACTTCGAGCCTCTTCATTCACTACGGTTCCGTGCTCCTTCTTCAACACGTTGATGGCAAGATTGTGGGCCACCCGGACAATCCATCCCTGGACGTTCTCGATCTTGGTATCCTTGAGAAGTTCCGTGGTCAGGCGCATAAAGGTTTCCTGGATGATCTCGTCCGCATGATCGCGTCCCAACTGCATGCTGTGCATGTAACGGTAGAGCCTTGGCCGGTACTCGTCGTACAGAGCGAGGATGAACTCTTCCCTTGAATCGCGTTTAAGACTCTGCACGGGATCCTGGCGTTCCTTGTCTTCAGTTGAAGCGGACTCTTCAAGCAGTGTCGGCGCAAGATAGGTTGCATCCTCCGTGGTTAACTCCGGCTCCGTAAAGCCTGCGCCGCTGTTTCGCCGAATATGAATCTCCGTTCTCTGACAGATGTGCATTCTCGCTGCTCCTGCACCCTGCCTGAAGGGCGCAACTCGTCCTTGACGCTTCGCATCTCTCAGCGAAGACGGATGTCGTCTCCCCTCTATATCCAGAGAGGTACCTATGGATATAGAGGGCGGTGAAAGCAGAATCGAGATTGGCATGCGTGTGCGAATCGGATGCGATGCCCACATTATTTCTCCGAGTATTTTCGGTTCTTGCTTGCGCTCATCATGGGCGTGCTCCCAACATGCCGTTCGTGAGAGCGGTCGCCGCAGGCGTAAGTACCGGCGCTCCGATGCCGATATACTCCACCAACACGTTGCCCGGAAGAATATTGAAGTTGCTCGTGTTGGTGCCGTCCGTATCGGTATTCAGAACCCAGAGGTTGCCGGAGCCGTCAATGGCCGCGCTGACCCCAGGAACCGTATCACTTGTGAAAAGTAAATCGGGGTTCAATGTCGGCGCCTCAGTACTGCTGCTGCCGGTGTAGCCGTTCGCTTGAGGTGAAATCAGAGTGCCCTTAGCTGTGAACTCGTCAATATTCCCAAAGAAACGGCCACTCAATTGGTTGAAGACCCCGTCAAGCACCGAGAAAATATGACCTTGCCCATCGATCACCAGTTGCGTACCACAGGCTCTTTGATTCGTGATTGGGTAGGATTGCACCAGTACGCCCGCGTTGAACACGTCCAGGTTCGAACCCGTTGGGTCGCATCCATAGACATTCCCTAAGCCGTCAGCGACCAGACTCGGTCGTGCCGCAACATCGCTGGTGGACGATGGAAAGGCGTCGTAAACTAGGCTTCCGTCCGACGTGCTGAGCTGAAGCACATCCAAACCGAAAGAAGGGCTGATGCCGACAGTCCACAGCCCCCCGTTGGAGTCGAAAGTCGAATAGGACAGATCGCTATAGCCACTAAGCGCCCCTCCGGTGATACCAGGTTTTCCGTTACCCTGCAGCTCTATCAAGTTGTTGGAGTTCGTCACAAACCACGCGTCGCCACTGGCGTCGATGGCGACAGCGTTCACCTGGGGCGCAGGAACCGTGTTCAGCACGGAAAGGTTGGGGCTGGTGCTGATTTCTAGCACGTTCTGAGTGTTGCCGGAGAAACCATTCTCATATGTCCACAGGTTCTCCGACTGGTCGATGGCGAGCATATTCATCTGGATCCCCGACGTGCTGCCCGGCTGCGGGTTGTAGCCCCCATAGGTCGGGACCGGCGTCGGATCTGAACTCAACTGCGTCGCCTGAGTTACGGGCCCGCCCAGGGCGTTGAACTCCGCAATCATCTCACCGTTGCCTACAAACATGCTTGGGTTGTAGAGATATGCGGCGACCCAGACGTTCCCCGCACCATCAATGCCGAGACCCGCATTAACAACCCCACCAACTCCGTCCGAAAGCGTGAGGCCGGGTGCAATCCCCAGTCCTGCCCCGGTGAAGGTGAGAGCCAGGGTCAGATCAGTGGGCGCACCGGTCCCGCTTAGGAGCAAGGTGTTTGCGCCGACACCTATGCTGTAAGGCGGCGGCGTCATGGACGAGACCAGACCAAGCAGCGTGGAGACGTTGTTGCCGGGATTTTGCGCGATGTCCAGCGCAGCCTGCAGGGTGTCGTCCGGTTGCGTACCGCCGGAGGGCTGTGCCGCGGTAAACAGGTCGCCGCTGCAGGTGGAACCGCTACTCTCTACGCAGGAGGCCAGCATATCCGCCAGCGCGTCGATGCGCGTTGTCGGCACCGTGCTGTTGTTCAGGATATTCGGATCGCCCGCCAGATTCGTAGGATACGCCGGAGTATTAGTGAGCGCAGTGCCCGTACTTATCGACACCAGGTTGTTCACCGCATTGAAGGCGTTGACCAGCCCCGTGTAGTTGCAGGTGTTCGGATGTGTGCTTACCCAACCTCCTGCAGCATTGCAGGCCGATCCTGAGGTAGGAGCGCCCACCGCGATGCCTCCGCCGCTCGTGTTGACAGTTGCAAAGGCGGAGAGTGCATAGGCCGATGCCACTGTCGTCACTTCATTCACTGTGACGAAGGAGGGAAGTTTGCTGCAGGTACCCAGAGCCGCCATCAGCGCGATGCTGGAGTTCGGCCCGCTTCCGCTGTCGCCCCCGGTAGCCACGAGATACATCTGGTCTCCTGGTGCCCCCAACGCAGGGCACGCGTATTGAAGCGAGAACTTCCCGCTGGAGTCCGTGGTAAGGGTGGCAGGTACAGTTGTAAGCGCGCTGGAGCCCGCGCCGTAACCGCTGGTACCCGCAGCATACAACTGCACGGTCGCACCCGCGATCGGCAATGCACCGCTCAGGACCGTTCCGGTGAGGGTTGCCACAATGTTAAAGGTCGCAGCGGATGAGGGGCCGCCAGCAGTCGTGGTAACCGTCACACTCGCGGAACCCGCAGTCGCTATCAAATTGGCGGGAACTACCGCCGTCAACTGCGTTGCACTTAGAAACATCGTCGACAACGCCGTGCTATTCCATTTCACGCTTGCGCTGGAGTCGAAGTTCGCACCATTCACGGTTAGGGTGAATGCAGGGCCGCCCGGTGCAGCCGAAGCTGGGGAAAGGGTGGTGATCGTGGGAGGAACGGCATTGATGGTAAAGATCGCCGCTACTGACGTAAGGCCAGCGTCGGCCACGGTTACATTCACGGAACCTGCGGTTGCTATCAGACTGGGGGGGACCGCTGCCGTCAACTGCGTTGCGCTCACAGACGTCGTCGTCAATGCCGTATTGCCCCACTCCACGGTGGCGCTGGAGTTGAAGTTCATTCCATTGACGGTCAAAGTAAACGCAGTTCCGCCTGCCATGGCTGAGCTCGGTGAAAGGCTGCTAATCGTCGGTGCATTGGGAGCGCTGATAGTGTAGGTCGCCGCTGTCGACGTACCAGCTGCATCCTTCACGGTCACACTAGCTGAGCCGGTGGTCGCAATCAGGTTGGCGGGGACTTCTGCCGTCAACTGCGTCGCACTCACGAACGTCGTTGTCAACCCGGTAGCGTTCCACTGTACGGTTGCACCCGAGACGAAGTTCGTACCAGTAACGGTGAGGGTGAACGCCGCGCCACCTGCGTTCACAGTCGCTGGCGAGAAACCGCTGATCGTAGGGAGAGCCGAGTTGACGGTGAAAGCTGCTGCAGAAGATGTACCACCAGCATCCGCCACAGTGACGCTCTCAGAACCAGCGGTCGCAATCAGGCTGGCAGGGATAGCAGCCGTCAACTGCGTTGCGCTCACAAACGTCGTTGTCACAGCAGTGCCATTCCATTGCACCGTTGTCCCCGAAACGAAGTTCATACCATTGACAGTCAGGGTAAACGCCGCGCCACCCGCCGTAGCAGAAGAGGGTGAAAGGCTGGTGATAGTTGGAGGAACAGCATTGATAGTAAAGGTGGCACCGGACGATGTTCCGCCCGAACTGGTTACGGTCACGCTTGCTGAACCGGAGGCCGCAATCAGGCTTGCAGGAACAACGGCAGTCAACTGCGTCGCACTCACAAACGTCCTTGCCAATGCTGTGGTTCCCCACTGCACGGTTGTGCCCGAGTCAAAGTTCGCACCATTGATGGTCAGGGTAAACGCCGCGCTGCCCGCCGTAGCGGAAGAGGGTGAGAGGCTGGCGATCGTGGGAGCTAGAATGGCGGGAGAGATAGTGAATGCAGCCCCCGCCGACACACCTCCCGGGCCAGTCACTGTTACGTTCGCCGAACTGGCGGTAGCGATCAGGTTAGCCGGAACCGCTGCAGTTATCTGGGTTGCGCTTACAAATGTCGTCGTCAGCGCCGTGCCTGCCCATTGCACCATAGAACCTGGGACGAAGTTCGTACCATTGACCGTCAGGGTGAAGGCCGCGCCACCTGCCGTGGCAGAGGCAGGGGAAAGCCCAGTGATGGTTGGCACACTAGAAACGCTGATGGTATAGTTCGCGCTCGCCACGATGCTGTCGTCGTAACCCGACGCCGTCGCGATGGCGTTGAGCGTTTCGCTCGCTGCAACCGTCACTGCGCCGGTATAGAGCTTCGCGGTCGTTGTCGTTGTGGACGAGGGCGGTACAGGCGCGCTGCCGTCGGTGGTGTAGTAGATGTTCGCGCCAGACGTCGTATCACCGATCGCCACAGTCTGTACGGAGGTATACGTCCCACCGGCGGGCATGAATGTTGGTGTTGCCACGGAGTTAAAACCAATGGTGTAGCCGGCCGAAGCCACCGCGCTAGGCGACATATTCGGAGCGACGGCGATGGCCTGCAGGAACTCCGACTTGAATACCGTAGTCGGCTGGCTGCATTGAGGCGAGGATGTAGTCGGCGTTGTTCCGTCCGTTGTGCAGTAGAGCACTGCTCCTGGGGTCGCGTCTGAGATGGTAATGGGCTTTGACCCTGTGTACGTGCCGCCGCCGGGGCTGAAGGCGGGTGTCGCGGTTTGATTGCTTGAACCAGAAGAAGAACTGCTGCCACCGCATCCCGCCATCGCCAGCAGAACCACACCGACGATCAAAAACTTCCCGGCAACCTTATGCAACTTACCGATTCCATCCTGCATGCGACGCACCTTATCCCTCAGCCTCCCGAACCGCAATGGAGGTCTAGTTATTCTGAATTCTCGATAGTGCAAAAAATTTCGAGTATAGCTCCGCTTAAATGACAATCGAGAACGCAATTCTCAATAGCTATCCGCGATTATTTTCAGGATTATGATTTTGCTGTTGCCGGGGAAGGGATGAAGAAGAAAAGAGCCTGAGGTGTAAGCCTCTTAGTTCCAAAAGGAACGTAGCAGAATTCCGCCCCCATATAGTTCGAGAGCAAGCTCGCATCGAGCAACTAACTTTTGGGCTCTTTCAAAACGATATTTACACATGGCACCACTAACGCATGTTAACGATATGTAAAAACTGCTCATACATAGGCAGTGGCAGCGAACAGATCTCACATCTCCATGTTCACCTCAACCGGTGCGGCTTAGGTAGCGGCACAAGCAAGATTCCGAATGGCATATCACCAGCTGCAAGAGTCTTGAAAGAACTGACGGTATCGGGTGTCGGTCGGCACCTAAAGCAGCTTCGCTCCATCGTTCCTCCCCTTTCGTTCAGCGAATAAAGCTTCGGCAACGCTGGAATTTCGGGTTGAGTGAGCTTCTTTTGAATAAGCCGTAAATCTCGCATTGCGCTGCGGTGAAATGTGATCACGTGCTGTTGAGAGTGTGTCCGCCCATTGTCTACGTGGACAGGGGCGCACTCATCTATGCGCTCTTCACGAAAGAACATCAGCAAGTCTCATGTCTTACAGAAGCACTCGGCAAATCTCTCGTCTTTACAGAGGCGAGCCGGGTAAAAGGCTTTGGCTTGTTCTCATCGCGGTTCTTCAAGCCAGGTCATTCTCCAAAACCAGAGCAGCAATTAAGGAGCAGTTGCTATGAAAGGCATTCTGAAATTTGCATTCGCCGCTTGCCTAGCGGTCGTCGCAGGCTCGACGTCACTCAATGCACAGACCGTTGTACTCAACGGACTAGGCTCTTCCGGTTTGTTCCTCGAACTCGGACTGGGAGCAAACAGCAGCAGTGGAACACTCAAGGCTTCCTGCGTTTGGAGCGAGGGCTCGAACGCTGTCATTGCTAGCGACACCAGCACCGGTTCGACCCTGCAAGACAAAGGCAGTGCCTGGGTTGCGTGGACGACAGGAACTGGAACGGGCGCAAGCTGCACCTCTCCGGCAGCGAACGCAGAGGTTTACGCTTACCTGTCGACGGACTCTGTAGTTGGTAACCGCTGCCTGTATAACTCAAATCTCTCAACGTCGCAGTGCTCCATCGCCTATCCTGCCGCTACCTCCACCACCGGTGTGACCAGCGCAGGACTGATTCTCCCCGCTGGAACCATCGTTCCTCCGGTACCGCCTTCAACGACGCCTACCATCACCCTCGCAAACTGCGGAACCACTGGAGAATGCGCGCTTCCCGCAGCTATTGTGTCAGCGCTCAATGCTGCCACGGTAGTCAACTTCGCGGGCACCGACATCCGTCCGGAAGATGCTGAGTTCGCGATCACACGCGCTCTGGCAAACTGCGGTTCTGTTGTAGGCTCGAGCACACAATACCTGGGCCTCGGTTACGCCAATGGCAGCACCATCAACACCGCTGTCGCGGGTTCGACCAGCTCCTTCAACGTAATTAACTTCGCGCTTCCCTCCACGGTCACGGTTACCCCGGTCGGCGCCACACCCATCATCATTGCCATCAACGACGTTACCGGCACCGGTCTTGGCTCTTTCTCGAACATCAGCAGTCAGGCGCTCGCGAGCTTCTTCGATGGAACCTACTCCTTCGCCAATCAGGTCTCCACTTCGCCAACCGCAACAGGCGCAGCCGTAACGGTTTACGTCCGTGAACCTCTTTCCGGAACCTACAACACCATGGAGTTCAATGTTCCAAACCGGGTTGGTACCCTCGGTGGTAGCTTCGCAACTTCGCAGGATGTAGGCCTCAACCAGCCCGCCAGCCAGAGAAATTGCACCGTGACCTCGCCGTGGCCTGTTCCTGCGACGACCCCCTCTGCTGTCCTCAAGACCTCCCTGAACTTCACAACCACCAGCGGCGGCTCGCGTCTGCGTGCCATCGGCACCGGCCAGGAGCTCAGCGCAGTATCAGGCGCCACAACTGGCGACACACTGGGCTATGGCTTTTGGAGCGCAGCGAACTTCGCCGGTTTCGCCGGAAAGACCACAGCCAAGTACTATACCGTTGACGGTATCGACCCGTTGGGGGTAAGTGGCACCATCCCCACCACCTCAGCCCAGCTGGCAAACGTCCATCTTACGACAATAGCCGATGGACAATATCCCATCTGGTCGATGCTTCGCCTCGTAAACGTCGGCGCTGAAAACAGCTCTGTCGCTGCCTTGGCCGCCTCGGCACAAAATTTTTCCGTCGCCGCTCATCCTGACTTCGTTCCCCTGGACGATATGGAAGTGGTTCGTTCCCACTTTGTTCCTCCGAGCCAGACCCTCACGGCTTCTGATGGCAGCGGCAGCGCAACGTTCGGAAGCAACAAAGCCACTGCCTGCTCCGCTACCGAGACCGGTGGCGATGTAGGCGGCGTGGTTATTGGCCTCAAGACAAACTCCTTGAGCCAAAGCCCGTTGACCCTTAGCGACGAGTCCTTCTGCACGACCAACAGCGCCACAGGGCAGACAGGACATCGCCGCTAAACTTCGGCATGACTGTATTTTCTGCTGCATGTTTCAACCCGGCAGACCCCGCACAGCGGGGTCTGCCTAACTTTTTATGGCATCCTTTCTGCTTCCATTGAGGGGAGCATCAATGAAAGACTTCACAAAGCCGCCTCTTCCAGACTTCTCAAATGTAGTAGGAGCTTCTATAACCCGCTGCCAATCACCCGTCTCTAAGGAGCTAAGAATGTTTTGCACTCGTATAGCCCTGTTCATAGGAGTTACGTTCGCAGCTACGATTCTGACAGCGCAAACGGCAACGCCTTCTCAACAGCCGGCTCTGGCTACACCGTTCCTCGAGCCGCCGATCCAGGTACCTCCCCACTCGCTCTCCAAACAAACGTCTACCTATGAGGACTGGACCAAGATTGACCTCGCCAAGAGCGGTCTTCCGCTCGATGCAACCGGAAGCGTTCCCCTGAGCAAGGCCGACGTAAAGGGGTGTACGCGAGAACTGCATCGCCTGACCTGGCGGGCTAACGATCCTGTAGACCTCTACATCATTCGGCCACGGGGACAGCAAAAACTGCCAGTCGTTCTGTTTCTTTATGACTACACAGTCGACGCGACAGCAACTTTCCAGCAGGACCACTGGTGCGATGTGGCCACGCACAACGGATTTGCCGTGGCTGGTTTTGCATCTGCGCTCTCCTTCCAGCGAATTCGCTCTCCGCGCCCCTTGCGGGAGTGGTTCGTGAGCGAACTGCAGGAAGCGCTGGCAACCTCCACACACGATGTGCAGATGGTGCTGAATTATATGAAAACGCGCGGCGACCTTGATGTGGAGCATGTGGGCGTGGTAGGCCAGGGTTCGGGAGGAGCCATTGCAGTTCTCGCCGCTGCCGCCGATCCCCGCATCCGTGCGCTCGATTTGATGGATCTCTGGGGCGATTGGCCTGACTGGTTGAGGGGCTCGAAACAGATTCCAGAAGAGGAGCGGGCGGCATATCTCAAACCGGAGTTCCTACAGCGGGTCTCCGACCTCGACCCGGTCGTCTACCTACCTCAACTCCAAGGGAGAGCGATCCGAATCCAACAGGTCCTTACCGACTCAAGGACACCGGATATAGCAAAAGACAAGATTGCCAAAGCTGCGCCTGCTCCGCACGAAGTAACGCGCTATCCAGACATCGCTGCGGAAGCACAGGCATTGGGAACAAACGGTATTGTCAAATGGCTGGGAAAACAATTAGGTTCTGGAAATATCACCGAGGTGAAGAGTGTCCACTGAGAGTTGCTCTGTCCTTCGTGCCTCTCAGCACGCCTCGCTCCAGGAAACTGCCGTTGCCGATCGAACGATCCTTATCCCGATAAAACTCCATGTGGGTGATACCGTATCCTGATTAAACACATAGCCCCTGAAAGCCAGAAGGCGATCCCCAGGGGCTATGTGCTGCACATGCCGCTAGCTAACTTTGGAAGCAAGTATTCTGGTTAAAGTGGCGCAACTGCTTCACAGATTACACTGGGTTACTTCTCCGTCAGGACAGTCACGCCATTTTGGCCGGAGGCATAGACCATCTGGGTAACGAGGTTCACAGCAATGTATTGCGCCTGAACATTAGACACCGTCGCCTGGAGCGTGTTGTTGGAACCATTGATCACGGCAATCTGTCCAGTCAGGGGGCTCGCGACAAAGATCAGATTTGTGAATGAATCCACATCCACACCCGTCGGAAAAGCAGAAACCGGAATATTCGTCACATTGCGACCCAGCGGGCCGAGCACACCTACTAACGACGAGCCGTTGAACTCCTGGTCCGCTACAAACACATTTCCAGTAAGCAAGTTCACCGTCGCGCCGACTGTCGAGCTACCGAAGGTGTTTGTCGTCACAATCTGCTTGGTCGAGGCGTTGACAACGGCGGTCTGGTTCGTGCCATAGGGAACATAGAGCAAGTTCAGAACCGGATTTAGGGCAACCGAGCTGGGAGAGTTGCCGTTGAGGTTGATCGAGTCGATTACCTTGGATAACCGCCCGTTGATAATGTCGATCACGTTATCGTTTGCATTGGCTACATATACCAGCCCAGTCAGCGGATTCACGGTGATTCCGGTCAAGCCGCCACCACGGGTCGTGGAGATCGGAATGGTCGTCACAACACTGTCCTTATTGCCGTCGATCACTGTCACGGTGCAGTCGGTCGGTGCAACCAAACTATTGCAGCCAGCTACGTAGATCCGGTTGGACAGATAGTCCACCGTGGGTAACGATGCTCCTGAAGGGAGCGGAATGTTCATCGCGACCGTGTTGGAGGTCCCGTCGATAACGGCGAGGTTGAAGACTGTGTCGGTTGGGTCAGATGCTACAACATAAATCTTGTTCCGCACCGGATCGACGGAGATGCCGTTCGTCGCGGTCGAGAAAGGGATGACGGTCGAGATCGTTTGCGCGCCGACTACCGAAGTAGCTGCAGCGAGAGTCGCCAAGGCCATAAATCTGAATACGTGATTAAGCATGGAATCTCCTTCATTAGGTTGAGTTGAATGGATGAAATCTGATCCGATTTTCATGCACTGCTGAGAAAATCGAAGAGATGCTCGGGGAACCTTGTCGAACGTGGCCTACATCTGTACGTGCATTCCAACTACAACGCAACCCGCGATGCCATGCTCCAACTCTCGCGCTGCGCGTCTAACGCTGTTATGGATCTACCGGTATTGACTTTTGAACCCACTCCATCTCAACGCAGCGGCCATTAAGTATTAGTAAATCCATTGGCGAGAAGACCATTGACGCCAAGGCAATCGCATTTGAACTGAGCCAGAAGCGAGGGAGCCACTTGATGTTTGAGGCATAGTTAGGAGAAGGTAGCCGGAGGCATACGGCCGTTGTCCTGCGAAGAGAGTTTGGATCAGTTTAGTGAGTGGTGGGAGAGCTGGAAGACCCCGCAGTCGGGAACACGACGCTTTATGATTTCCATGACCTTTTGTTGATTGCGTTGTGTGCGGTGCTCTGCGGTGACCAGGGTCGTGAGACATGGCCCTGTTTGCGAAGGCGAGAGAGCCCTATCTGCGGGGATTTCTGAAGCTGAAGAACGGCCCACCGAGCCACGACACCTTCAGCCGTCTGTTTCGCAACCTCGATCCGGAGCAGTTCCAGGCTGCATTTCAGCGGTTCATGACCAAGTTCTCCGAAGCATGCCAGGGTGTGGTGGCCCTTCAGGGCTTCTTCAATCAGATGAAACAGGAATATGCGTCTGCCCGCTGGCTTCTCTATGAAGGATTGCAAGAGGATCGCGTTCACTTCTCCGATCATGACGTGAGGCTGTGTAACACGCTGGATTACTCATGTCACTCGCTAACCGTGGAGAAGACCAAGATCGCTTTCCGTATGGCCTACTCGCTCTTTGATAAGATCGCCTTCTTCTTGAACGGATACCGCGTGGAACAAGAGCGTTTTCGTAAGATGCTGGATGAAAGACTCAGAGCATAGTCTGGTACGAATCTTTGGCACGGGTTCCCCCAACCTTTATGTGCGAGTTCCTGCGTTTCGAGAATCGGTGTTTCGCGGCATGGTCGAGCGCAATGGCGTTCCCGTGGCAGATATCTTGCAGGTCTGGCTTGACGCATCCTCACACCCAGCTCGCGGCGCAGCGCAAGCAGAACAAATCTCGAGGCGTGTTCTCTCCCGCATATTCGAGGAGAGACCATGACGGCCACCGATCCTGAAGTCGAGCATTTCGCTCGTTTGATCGACACTCTTCACTCATGGCTCGACCAAGTCGTCATTATTGGAGGTTGGGGCCATAGGCTCTACCGCCTTCACACGCTGGCGCAGAGGCTCAACTATGAACCTCTTGGAGCCTTGGACGCCGACGTCGCGGTGCCGCCCCAGTTGCCCACCAACGAAAACGACATCCGACAGAGCCTGCTAGCAAACGGATTCCACGAAGAATTATTAGGCGCATGGAGCCCAGCAGCTCACTACCACGTTGCCGCCGCCGAAAATGGTTTCTACGCAGAGTTCCTCACTCCTCTAATCGGTAGCGTAATCAAGCGGGGTGGCAAGCGACGTGACCACACAGATTGCGGGTGTGCTCGTCCAAAAGCTCCGGCACTTGGAGCTGCTGCTGGAGGCTCCCTGGAATGTAGAGATCGCTCCCGCCGCCGGCTACCCCACGACCGAGGCACGACGTGTTCTTGTTCCCAACGCAGCAGCTTTCTTGGCCCAGAAAATGCTCATCCACAGCAAACGAAGTCGTGCCGACAGAGCGAAGGACATCCGTTACATTCACGACACTATCGAGACCTTCAGCGCAAGCCTGCCCGCGATCCGGGAGGACTGGGAGAGGCGTGTTAAACCTAGACTCCATCCCAAGGCGGCGCGTGAGGTTTCCGGCGCCGCGGATATCCACTTTCAACAAATGATCGACACCATCCGAGAGGCCGCACGGATCGCAGTTGGGCGAGATGTCACACCCGGAACAGTTCGCGAAGTTTGCAATTTCGGCTGGCAGCAATGTTTCCTAAGGAATGAATCTGTTTCCCCAACCAGCACATGTTAGGCATTGATAGAAAGTAGACCGCCGCCGAGGAGTAACCGTGTCTCCTTCCGCTTGAAGGATTATGCATATGGCAGCCAGCAGAAGATCATGACCGTTCCAGCCCACGAGTTCCTGCGACGCTTCCTCATCCACATCCTGCCCAAGGGTCTGGTTCGCATCCGTCACTTCGGCCTCTTCGCCAACCGTAAACGGTCCGCATCGTTGCTGGGTTGCGGATGTGCGAGCTGAAGAAGTTCCATACTGGCCGACACAGCGAGCGGATGAAGATGCTCTCATCCAGGCCATCGTGGCCCTAGCCAGTCAGTATGGCCGCTATGGTTACCGCCGGATTACAGTTCTGCTGCGTTACGCAGGCTGCATGTTGGCAAGGACCGAGTTGAGAGAATCTGGCGTCGCGAGGGGCTGAAGGTTCCACTTACGCGTCACTGGCATCTCTCAGAATCAAGTGGCCTACGCTCTCTAACGCAAGATTTCGTCGAGCGCTTGTTCTTTAGCGTCGGGCAATGAAAGATCAAGTATTCTGGCGATGGTCGGTGCCACCCGCAGGTTGGAAATCGTGCCGAGTGTGATGCCCGGCTTCACCGCTGCGCCGGATGCAACGAAGAGCGCTTGCATGTCGGACATACTGTTTGGGTAACCGTGAGCCCCCAGAGGCGCATGTTGGCGTGTAAGTTGGCCGGTGAGGTCGTCGCTGAAGGCGTAATCGGGAGCTGCCGTGAGGTAGAGCTGCGGCGCTTGATCGGTGTTGGCATCGGAGGGAATACCGAGGGCAGTCGCCTCCTCGTTGGTGTAAATGCTCTGGATGCCGGGAACGCCAGCAAAGTATGCCTTTAGCTTTGGCACCAACTCCGTACGTTGTGCCGAGTTTCGAATATATAGCTCGGCTGCTCCACCCTCGGCTTTGATCCAGACATCTCCCTTGTAGCGATTGCCATCCTTGGTAATAAATCCTTGTTCGAGGAGGGCTACATTTGGACTGATGGTATGGGTATAGGTTGCGAAGCCGTGGTCGGAGAGGATGAAAAATGTAGTGCGGTCAAGTATGCCCGCAGCGCGTACCGCTTCGACGACTCGCCCGATGCAGTGGTCAGCGTAAGCGTACGCAGCGTAGGCAGCACTGGTCAAGGGGGCGTACTCGTGCTGAATTGTATCGGTCTCAAGTAGATGCAGCAGCAGAAGGTTTGGCGCGTGCTTATCGATAATATCGACGGCGGCGTCCGTCCAAACCTCGTCGCGCCAGGCGGGAGAGCTGTGATCTCCGAACTGTTCGATCTGCTCACGCGTAACGATGCCGCTTGCAACCATCTCCTGCGGAATCTCGTCGTGGATGTTGGGTTCTTCGCCGAACTGCCAGCGGACGCCCTTTGCGCCGTAGATGGCGACCCAGTCTACCTGTGCCGTGATAAGGCTTTTCTCCGTGGCTGCTTCGTAAAGGGTGCGGGCATGTACCAATCGGTCCTTATCGACCCACGGCTCGATCTTGAGCTGGGAGCCGTCAGTAGGAATTTCGATTAAGCCGTTGGCCATGACGTGGTGCTGGCTGGCATCTACTCCGGTGACCAATGCTGTGTGATTGGGCCAAGTGACCGTTGGATTGATCGGCTTCATCGCTTGTGCGACCGCACCGTGGGCGGCGATAGAGCGCAGGACTGGCATGGGGAGACGAGGGTCTTCGAGCGCACGCGCCGGAAAGCCGTCAAGCGTGATCACAATGACGATCGGGCTTTGTGTTCTTGCGGCTGCAGCGGACTGTGCTGTGCTTGTCACCGTCGCACCAAGAAAGATGAGGGTGCACGAGAAGAGACGGAATAGGGATTTGATCAATTGGGCCTGTTCTTGTAGGTGTCTGTGTGGACTAGGATCGCGTTCGAGAATATGTGTCGCTCCAACTTGTCGATGGATCAAAGGAAGAGGGGCTGCTGGGTGCAGCCCCTTCCGGGTTGCAAGGGCTAGAAGAGGAGTTTGAGGCCGACCTGAATCTGCCGTGGCAAGTTATTCTGCGACGTGATTGTGCCGAACGCCTGGTCGGTCACGGTCGTATCGGGATTGCCGAACTGTACATGGTTGAAGGCGTTGAAGGCTTCGGCGCGGAACTGCACGTTTAGCCTTTCAACTGCGTGGAACTCTTTGAACAAAGAGAGATCTGTGCTGGCAAGGCCGGGCCCGCGCAGGTTATCGTAGTAGGCCGGCCCATTGCCCAGATGATAGGGCAGCGGCTGACTGAAGACCGCCTTGTTGAAGTATGCGTTCAGCCGGTTATGAATATTGCCGTGTAGCGTGGCATTCTGGCCAGTGGTATTGGCGTAAAGCGTCTGCACGTTGAAACTCGACAGGTTATTGCTTGCGCTGATCTGCAGCGGGTTGCCACCCTGCAGTGTGGTGATGCCATTGATCTGCCATCCACCAAGGATCGCATTCTCTGCGCCATTGACATGACTGCCGAAGCGACGCCCACGTCCGAAGGGAAGATCGTAGATGTAGCTGGCAATGAAGCGTTGCCTAACGTCATACGGCGTAACGGCATAGTCCTTCAATGGGTCGAAGCTATCCTGATGGTTGGTTCCGTTGTCGAAGTTCTTGCCCCAGACATAAGAGCCCTCAAGCTGAAGTCCTTGTGAGAAGCGCTTGCTGACGCGCACCTGTAAAGCATCATACTGGTTGCTGCCGCCCGCGAGGAACAGCGGCAGCGTGCTGGTGTACTGCGAGTACCGCTTGAGCAGTTGCGCTACTGTTGTCGTGGCCCCATTGATGGCGCCGCCTGTAGTGATCTTACCGAAGTAGGGATTTGCTACTGCGGTCTCAAGGTTCGCGCCCTCGGCGAGGATTTCATCGGCCGGTACCTGGTCGAAATCGATACCGCCTTCGCGACTCTGTTGTTGCTTGCGTCCCCGGTCGCCGACATAGGCAATATCAAGGGTTGTATTCCCTCGAAATTGCTGCTGGACGTCGAGAGTGTACTGCTCAACGTACGGCGTAGGAGTATTTTGCAGCACGCCCTCGATCTGGCCGCCTACGCCTGTCAACAAGCCATCCGCCGCACCTGGAGGATTCGTGAAGCCTTGCGGAAATGGACTATCCAGTAGGCTGGAGATATTTGGGTGAATACCATCGTTGTTCTCTGAAGCAATCCAGTTGTTCTGAACACGCCAGCCATAGGGCCCCACGGTTCCTGCAGCAGCTTGCGCCGATGGACCATACACGATGGCCGCCCCGCCATGCACAACGAGGTTCTTCGCAGCCTGGTACGCGAAACCGAAGCGGGGTGCGAAGTTATTGGCATCAATGTGATATTGATGGCGGCTGTTACCATCCACGCCTACGAAGACCAATCCGCCTTCGAGTCCAGGTACGACCGATGCAAGTGGCGAGGCGATCGTTGGGTTGAAGTAGTTCATGCGGTTGTAGCGTTCGGTGCGGGGAATATCGATGTCATAACGGAGACCCAGGTTCAAAGTGAGATGCGAGAGCAGATGCCAGTCATCCTGTGCATACCCCGCGTAGTAGAAGCTCTGGGTGGCGACGTTCTTGTAGTCCTGAATCATGTCGCCCGTACCAACGCCGAGCAGCAGGGTGGCGATGCCGTTTCCAGTAACAGCCGAGGCTACGTTTGGCTCTTGGGTCCAGTTGGTGCCAAAGCTGAAGTTGCCAGAACTGTCGGCAGTCTCACGGTCGTTGACGCGCAGCATGCGACCATCGAAACCAAACTTGAACGTGTGCTGTCCGTGAGTCCAAGTGAGAGACGAGAGCAAACTATAAGTCATGAAGGCATTGTGTCGATACCCGTTGTTGCCGAGGCCCGTATAGGCTTGCGGCGACAGAACCGGGAAGAGCGGCGTGCCACTGAATTGGTTGATGTCCGCCGGAAGACCCAGCTGCGTATTTTCATTGAATCCGAGGCTCGTGTTTTGGTACAAGAAGAGCGTACGTGCGAATCCCAAGCGCGTGTCGAATATCATATTCGGTTTGGGCAAGAGGGTGTACGCAGCAGTGATGCCGCGCGAGTAATCATCGCCGTCGATCAAACCTTCGGCTACGGCGTCCTGCTTCGGCCAGAGGGGGTCTGGGTTTGATTGAAAGACGCGGTTCGAGTAACGAACGAAGAGCTTCTGCTTATCGTCAATAGTGTGATCGGCACGCACATCCCAGGCAGTGGTCGCCGTCGGGCTGCCGCCTGTGGCATAAAAGTTGTTGACTGTCGCGCCGGGTACGTTTGGTTCCGGGTAATACTTCAGAGCATTGAGCGCGACCTGACTGATGTGCGCACCATACGGTGCCAACTGGTCGTTGGTAATGACATTACCTTGGAAGGGAGTCCGAACGTATTTCTGACAGGGGCTCTGAGCGGCAACGGCGCACTGTGTTGTGAAAGGGTTGTAGATCGTCTGCCCGCTCTGGGAGAAATCGCCTGTGCGCTCCGCATCCGTGGGGACCGTATCAGTGATTTCGGTTGACTGGTTTGAACGCAACAACTCGGTGGATACCATGAAGAAGGTGCGGTTCTTGAAGATCGGGCCGCTCAACTCGCCGCCAAACTGGTTGCGATGGAACAAAGGCAGTGGCTGATGGTGCTGGTTCGCGAAATAGGTATTCGAATCGAGCGCCGAGTTCCGAATAAACTCGAACGCACTGCCGTGGAAGAGGTTCTCGCCGGACTTGAAGACGACGTTGATGATACCGTCCAACGTACGACCATATTCTGCCGGGAAGTTTTGCGCGAGGACGTGGAATTCTCCGATGGCATCGATTGATGGGAAGACGCCGATGCCAGCGTTGCCGTTGACAGTCGGGAAGCCGGCCGGCGTTCCGTCAACGAGGGTGTCGTGGTAGCCTTGGCGTCCGCCACTGATCGAGAAACTATTGGAGTTGTAGTCATCGCCCGTTGTACCTGAGTAACTGGGGATGAGTTCGAGTAAGGCGTAGGGATTGCGAGTATTCAGAGGCAGATCCCGTAATTGTTTGCCGTTGACTTCGTCGCTTACCTGCGAAGAGACGGTATCCAAACCGGAGACGTTCGCGTCAACGGTGATGCTTTGCTGCACCGGACCGACGCCTAGCCGAACCTCCTGGCTGGCGTGCTGGTCCAACTCAAGAACGATGCCGGTTTGGGTATAGCTTTCAAAGCCGATCGCTTTTACTTCCAGAGAGTACGTGCCGGGAGGAAGGTTCAGGAGTAAGTACTCGCCCTTCTGGTTGGTCGTCACGACCGTCCGAGCATCGGTTGCGCTGTTTGTCGCTGCAACGGTCGCGCTGCTAATGGTCGCACCGCCGCTATCGCGGACAACACCAAGCAGGCTGGCCCCAGTGTCCTGGGCAAATCCGGCGCGGCAGAGCACCATTAATAAGCATAGGACAAGCTGGTATCTAAACCAACCGGGAATCTCGCTCTTCGTCTTCATCAAGAACCTCCATTAGCCAAAGGCATGCACATTCACTGGTTTCAAGTTCGGTCGGAGACGGACCGGAGAGATGCCCGTCGATCACTGTGCCGAAAGTAGACGATGTACACAGGAGAAGTTCAGTGATTTCTCGGAGATTCTTGTCAGCGTATTGGCTGCGCTAGGAATTCAGCGGAGATAAAAGGTAGGTGTCAACGCAACAATGACTGAGGTGAAATGCAGGTGATTTACAACTTTGTAACAATGCAGGCATTAGTTTGGTGATGAGCATTAGAAAATCCCATGGCAGATGGAGCGTCTGTAGACATCCCGAGTAACGCCTCAGCAGGTGAGACAGAACGGAATAAAGATTCCCGCGTCGAACTCGTGCAACGAATACTTGCATCACCCGACTTCGTACGATCCCCTCAGCTCTCCAAATTTCTTTTGTACATCTGCACGGTGTCGCTTCAGGGCAGCGGCCAAAATCTTAATGAGCAGCACATAGGTGTTGAGGTATTCGGGCGGGAACCGGACTTCGACTCCGCCGCGGATACTATCGTGCGCTCCCATGCGCTCCGTCTACGCAAGCGTCTGGAGCAATACTTTCAGCGCGCCGGCCGCGACGAGCCGGTTCATCTCATCGTGCCTCGCGGTAGCTACATGCCGGTTTTTATGTCTGCCCCGGAACGCTTAGCACCCGTGCTGCCCGGAGATGTTCCAGGAGCATCATTAGCGGATGCTGTGCCTGCGATCGCTGGACGTACTCCCAACCTTAGTTTCGGTCTTACCTCTGACCCTGCGCATGTGGTTCCTGTCATCGGGGCAGAAGTCCGCACCGAAGAGCCCTTCATGACGGTGCCTGCCAAACGCCATCGTTCGGTGCTCTGGCGCTACCGGGTGTCGTCGGGATTTCTGGCCATGCTTTTCATCGGTCTGGCCGCTGCATTTGGATTGCATCTGCGTACTCACTTTCGAGCCGAAAGGCGGCACCTTTTGTGGGGACGGCTCTTCACCGGGGATCAGCCGACGCGGATCGTCCTTGGCGACTCCGGCTTGGTCCTGTTTCATGCCGTCGCCCGAACGCACGTCAGTCTTCACGATTACCTGAATAACGATTACACCCAGCAAGTGCCATACCTGGAATGGGACCATCAACCCGTTGACCCGAAGCTCGCGGACTTTCTCCTTCATCGCCGTTATACGTCCATGGCGGATGCGATGACGCTTGCCCATCTGCTACGTTTGCCGGAGGCGGTTCCGGAACGCACGCTCGTGAATTACAGCCGGGATATGCATGCCGAAGATTTCTATTCGAGTAATCTCATCATCATCGGTGCGCAGGAGGCTGTCCCATGGCTAGATCTTTTCGAAAACCACATGGACTTCGTCTTCAGCCTCGAAGGTGCCGAAAAGCACTCCGCCTTTCTCAATCGACACCCTCACATGGGTGAACGCATGGACTATAACTCCTACACGCCGGAGACGAAGGCAAAGGTGTACGGAGTGATCGCGTTTCTACCGAACCTCAGAGGTACGGGGAATGCATTGATTCTGGAAGGACTATCGATGGTTGGAACCGAAGCGGCGATTGACCTTGCCATTGATGACACGAAGCTACTGCCAATTCTGAAGACAATCCGTCGGCCCGATGGATCTTTGCCCCACTTCGAAATGTTGATCGAAAGCGATGTGTTGGGCGAAGGGTCCGGGCCCGCGCGTGTTGTCGCCATCCATTTGCACGAGGGGTTGTCCTAGTCTAACCTTGACCCGCGTTTTAGCTTGCGAAAATTTCCGGGAAACTAGCGGCTTGCGAGAGGCTTCGAAGTCCTATCGCAGCGCGCAGTCGAAGGGCCGGTAGCCGTCTGTGTAACCACACGGCCCAGAGCTTTCAGGACAAAATGCCCTCTTACGGCGTCACCACCTCAACCGATTCGCTTCCGGCAAATCCAATGCCCGCACCGGTATGTGTCAGCTTGTGTTCCGCATCATCCCAGTGCAGATGAGACACCTGGAATTCACCTTTCTCATACGCATACGTCTTTCCATCATCCGTATAGAGATTGAATGCCCCGTTCGCTCCGGGATACACCTTGAGCTTCGCGATCTTCTGCACTTCGTTCGTGCTCTCAACCACGGTTCCAAGTGGGACAATCGACCCTGCCCGCACAAACAAAGGTATGCGATCGATCGGTGCATCTGCCGTTATCGTTTGGCCACCATTCAGTCGCTCGTTTGTCCAGAAGTTGTACCAGTCCGTTCCCGCAGGTAGATACACCTTCCGCGACGTCATCCCCTGGTCCGTTACCGGAGCAACCAGGAATGCCGGGCCGAACATGTACTCATCTCCAATGTTCGCCACCTGCGGATCGTCCTTGAAGTCCATGAACAACCCCCGCATGAACGGCGCACCGGTCTGGTTGACACCATGGCCCAGCGAGTAGATATAGGGCATCAGCTCATACCGCAAGCGCAGATACTTCTCCAAAATAGGCTCGGCCTGTTTGCCATAGCTCCAGACCTCATTCTGCGGGCGCGTCCCATGCGTCCGGAAGTTCGGCTGGAACGCACCATACTCAAACCACCGGACATATAGTTCAGGATAGTCATCGTACTGATGGACTTCGTCACGCGCATCGCTTGGATCAATCAATACTGGCCGCTCCGGTTTGTGCGAGTATGGCAGGTCCTGCCATCCCCCAATGTCGGTGCTCCAGTACGGCATACCCGACGCCACAAAGTTGATCCCCGTGGGCACCTGCCGCTTCAGCACGTCCCAGTTTGGGCTAATATCCGACGACCAGAAGATCGCTCCATTGTGCTGCGCCCCGAGATAAGCGTCCCTCGCCAGAATTAATGCCCGCTCCGGCATGTCTTTCCGCATCCCCTGATAGAACGCCTTCGTATGAAACAGGGGGTATGTGTTGAAGAACTCCGTTCCCGGTCCGATATGGAAGTAGCTGTCGTTCGGCGAGAGGTCCGGCTCTGTTTCGTCCGCCCAGAAAGCATCGAAGCCCTTCTTCACATAGTTCTCGTTGATCGTCTGCCAGTACCACTTCGCGGCGTCCGGGTTCGTCGTATCGATGTCCGAACCGGCATGGTCGTACGGCTCACCGTTGGTTGGCGTTCCATCCTTCAGGTGCTCAAACCAACCGTTTTTCGCCAGCATTGGATAGTAGCGGCTGTCTTTCACAAATCGCGGCCAAACGCTGATCATCACGTGATAGTTCATCGTGTGCAACTGCTGTAGCATCGCAACCGGATCGGGCCACTTCTCTGGGTCCATATCCATCTGGCCCATCTTGGTGTAGGTGAACCAGTCAATCACCAGGTCGTCGATTGGCAGGTGCCTATCGCGGTAGCCCTTCGCCACGCCCATGATCTCCGCCTGGCTTGAGTACCTCTGCTTGCATTGGATGTATCCGTACGCCGACTTCGGCAGCATAGCCACATCGCCCGTCAGTTTGCGGTATCCCTCATAGATCTCGTCGTATGTCTTGCCTGCAATGACGAAGAACGAAACTCGCTGTCCGACATCGCTCTTCCATGTCGTCGTGTCGCCAATCGCAAACGACACCGTCGTCCGCGCAGGATTGTCCCACACAATCCCATAACCCTTGTTCGTTACCACGAACGGAACGCAAACGCTCTGGCCTCCGGGAGCGTTGTAGTCATGCGCACACCGCACCACATGTCCGCGCCGGTCGAAGTAGCCCTCCTGGTTCTGTCCCAGGCCGTAGTAGTGCTCGTCCTTCGGCGCAGCAAACGAGGCGCCCACCTCGTAATAAGGATCGTCTGTGTCCCGCCGCTCATACAGTACGCCGGCATTGCCGTCCTTGTGGTTCGGTACGGACATCTCCCACCCGTGCATGTCCAGCAGCGTATCGCCCTGAGGTGTCTTGATCGACAGCCCCACATACGGTGTATAGCCGTTGAAGAACTTCGCCGTGTCCGGCAGCGGCCCTGTATAAGGCTTGGACTGCGCTTGAACCTTTACCACCATCCGCGATGAAGCCAGCGTATCGCCGCCTTCGTCGGTGGCCCTTGACCATCCCGCTTCATCCGGTTTCGCAAGAAAACCGTATCCAGGCGCGGACATCGCCCGGGCCTCGTCGAGACTCATGCTTACGCGCACGATGTTCGGGGCGTAGGCCTCGATCACCACAGTCGCCTTCCCTCGCGGCAACTCCCACTGCTGAGCGCAAGCCAAAGACGTGGATCCCGCCAAAACCACACTCACCAACCACCCGCGACCAACCATAAACGTTCCCTCGAAATTTCTTTGACCTACTATAACCAAAATAAATCTTGGACTGCCCTGGACGACTTGAATGTCAATTAAGAGAGCTGACGGCTTTCTGTTCGCCGTCTTGCTGGATTGTGATCAACACGATATCGTTGCTATTCATCGGTACCGTCATCTGCAAAGAGCCGTCTTTTCCAGCCTTCAACATCTTCTGCATCTCAGGAAGATCCCGGGTGAGGTAGTTCAGGCGATCGACCTGCGCCACGGTCAGGTCCTTAGGTGCACCCATCTCGAGATAAGCGGAGTAGGCATCATTGCAGTGGAATCCGGTTCGACGCATCGTGACCTGATAGGTGACGCCGGGCAAGAGGTGCTTCGCCTTTATGGTCACCGGCACCGCGGGATGCGACGGGATTATCTTTGTAAAAAAGTCCCAGATTACAGCCGCGATGTTACCCTCTTCTGCCGACAGCATTTGCATGATTCACATACTCCTGCAACCGATTGCGAACGTAGCTTTGATCCTTCGTGGGCGTATTGAGCGCATCGAGCAGCAGGATGTTCAGAGTGTCGTCGGGAGGCACGGGAGAATAATCCGTAAAGGTACCCGCGGGCAGCTTGGGAACAGCCGACATATTGCTTGGCTGACGCAGATTGGTGTGTTCCTCGAAGTGCTGATCTTTTGCGGAACGCCGTCCTCCGTCAGGTGAAACATCTCCTCCTTCAGCCCATGGACCAGATGCCCGTTCTTGCTCTGCACCACCACGTCGACGATCACCAGCTGTGTACTCACCTGCAGAACGGTAGCATTCGTACCGGATAATTAAGCGTTGTTCTGCTGGCCATAGGCTTTTACGAGGGTAATCGCGCCAAGAAGCCATGTCAGGAGCTTCAGACTGGTGGGTGTGTGCAAGGTGGACCTCCGGTTTTGAGATGCTCAGTACCTAGGTTCGGGTTGGGATTTTTTGATAGTATGCTGATCCAATACTGCACCGCTAAAAGCGCAGATTCTTAACTTGTCTTCTCCCATCCATCGAGACAACGATGCGCGGAGGTGGCCAAGCCCGAAGGCCCACCGTTCGACTGTGAACGATATCACATTCGAATGACGGCTGACCTGCATCCCGGCACCTGCAGCGCATATCGAACTCGAGTTTTGGCACTCCGCTCTTATTGAGGCCGTAAACACTGACTGAATCGTCAGGACAGGCATGTGCCCTGCGCTATACTCGTCTATTGCTGAACGACGTTGCACGGAGTTTGCCGATGCTAATTGACACTTCTACTGGAGAAATCTCTTGAACCGTCCCGCTCGGATGAGAGACGTCGCCAAGCTCGCCGGCGTAAGTATCATGACCGTTTCCAGAGTGCTCAATGGCACGGTCAAGGTCAGTGATGATGCCCGGGCGCGCGTTCTAAAGGCGGTTGCCACTCTCAGCTACCTGCCCAACGAGGTCGCCCGGTCCCTTCGCATGAGCAGCACGCATCAAATCGGCGTGATCGTACCGAATCTCGACGATCCGTTCTTTGCCGTCTGCGCCAATGCCATCAGCCTGGTCGCCAAGCAGCGTGGATACTCGACCGTGATCACAACGTCCGACGAGGATCCGCTCATCGAGCATACGGAAGCACAGCGTATGCTTCGACGTCACTTGGACGGCCTGATCGTCATACCAACGTCTCACCGCTCCAAACTGCGCGCACCTGACTTTATGGAGATGCCGATCGTCACCCTGGATCGGCCAATTCCCAGCGGCGGATTCGATTGTGTCCTGGTGCAGAACAAGAGAGGCTCGGAGATGGCGACTCGTCACCTGATCGAGCATCGCCACCGACGCATAACGTGCATAGGACTCAGCCGTCAGCTGTGGACGGTGAAGAGGAGGTTCGACGGCTACTGCAATGCCATGAACGCCGCCGATCTAAAGCCGGACATCTGTCAAATTGGCGATTCCGAGGATGAGATGTTAGTCGCCATCCGGGAGATGATCGCGCGATCCAAGCCGCCCACGGCGCTCTTTTGCACGAATAATCTGACAACCAGAAACGCCCTGCATTCGCTCTCAACGCTGAACGTAAACATCCCTCAAGACATGGCGCTTGTCGGCTTCGACGACTTCGATATGGCCGACATCATCAAGCCGGCTATTACCGTCGTACGGCAACCTGTCGATATCCTGGGCCGCACCGCCGCCGAACTCCTTTTTGCGAGGCTTTCCTCCGACAATCACCTAGAGAAGCCCATACGTACGGTCAAACCCGTTGAACTTATTATCCGCAACTCGTGCGGTGCGCATGCCGCTGCAAAGACAGGAAGCGCTTAGAACAGAGTTGCCAAAGGCACAGTCGCACGTCGCTTGGGATCTGCTGTTCAAAGCGTCTGTCCCGCAATATCTTCAGGACACGGACTTTGAAGCGGCTCTCATGGAACCCTATCCTGTCCTGCCAACAAGACCGCCTCAACCGCCGGCAGATCAATGGACGTGCTGCCCGAATGAAAGGTGTATCTGCCTGACGATCTCACAAACCGTTTGCTCTTGATGTCATAGGCCGCCAGAGTGAGCGGCTCAATGGCTATCGTCACCTCGCGGCTCTCATTTGGCTGCAGGTTCACGGCTGCCCAGCCAACTAACCGGTCCAGTCCACCCGCTGGGGACAGCAAGGACGCGTACAGCTCCGCCACGGCTCTTCCCGCGCGCGACTCGGTATTGCTCACGGTCACCAGTGCCGAGCTTCCGCCTGGCGACACCTGCAGGCCGGTGAACGTGAACGTTGTGTAGGACAGACCATGGCCGAGCGGAAACAACACCTGTTTCCCCTTCGCCGCATACCACTTGTACCGACCAGATGACCTTCGTCATAGTTCACATCGAACTTTGGAAGGCCTGAGCGGTCGTGCTCTTCACCCGCGGCCCCATAGAAGTCCTCTGTCGAAGCTGGAGGTGGCGTCGTGAGTACAGGATGTGGAAGATCTGCATCGGCCTTGGGAAAGGTGATAGGCAAGCGGCCGGATGGATTTACGACTCCCGTAAGTACGCCCACGACCGCCTGAGCTGCGTTCGTACCTCCATACCGCGTTTCGGCCACCGCAGCTCCCTAACCTGTTAGTTCAACCATCCGTGCTGTGCGGGAAGAGAGGAGGCGCAAATAGCCTCAGGGCGTCGGGAGAACTTCGCCGAGCAATCCGGGCATGAGCGTTTCCAGGTATTGGCGATCAAGTATCTGAGGGCTGAAGAGTGCATTCAAGGCAAAGCCTTCAAGCAGGGCTTCGATGGCGAGAGTCTTGCGTCGCATCGGCT
This sequence comes from Acidobacteriaceae bacterium, assembly GCA_903970395.1. Lineage (GTDB taxonomy): Bacteria > Acidobacteriota > Terriglobia > Terriglobales > Acidobacteriaceae > Granulicella. Next base: position 7,533 of record CAJCIM010000133.1, on the reverse strand, counting down.
CAACGTCGGAGAGATGGGAGAAGTATTCGGAGAGTTCCTGTTCATGAACCCGGGTGCTGGCTTCGAGATGCTTTTCAGCGAGTTCGGCGAGCATCTCCGGATGACGCAGAGCGAAGAGCTTGAACTCAATCTGGAGCAGCAGCGACTGCGTGTCGCAGATCTGCTCGATGATATGCAGATTCACGGCTGCGGTTCGTGCGGCTTCGTCCGAGGCTCTGCTGAGACGCATCCGGATTTCACGCGCCCTCTTCTGCATGGCTCGAGCGCGAAGTTCCAGAAAGACGTCGGTCTTGTTCAGGAAGTTGGCATAGAAGGCACCGCGGCTGCGGCCAGCTTCTGCTGCGATATCCTCAATCCTGGAAGCCTCAAAGCCATCACGAGCAAATATCTTTTCCGCGGCGGCCAGAAGTGCAGCACGAGTACGTTCTGAGCGGAGGGCCTGAAGTCCCGACTTGGGCGCGGTCTCCTCTTCAGTAATTTCTTTTGTCTTTTCAGCCATCTTTTTGCACCGCCCGGCATCTGTAGAGCATATATACATGCATGTATGTTTTCAATAGAAGAGAGATTTGAGCGCGGCTATCTCACCTATTAGAGGTCACACCTTTATGTTTTATCGCTATCGACCGCTGAAAGCTGCTGTAACAGCTGCCAGCTTGAGTGCCGTATCACTATTGTTTTTCACCGGATGCAAACCCGCACCTGCTGGAGCCATGCCAGGAGCCGGGGAGGCCTTGCCTGTGCAGGTAGCCAAAGCATCCGAGCAGGACGTTCCGTTGACCGGCGAGTGGGTGGCACTGACAGATGGGTTTGTGAATGCCCAGATTCAGCCACAGGTCTCCGGCTACCTGATTCGCCAGGATTACAAGGAGGGCAGCCAGGTCGGCAAGGGCCAGGTCCTCTTTGAGATCGACCCACGCCCCTTCCAGGCCACGCTGGATCAGGCGAAGGGCCAAGTTGCGCAGGCCGAGGCCAAGGTGGCGCTCGACGAAATCAATGTGAAGCGCGATACGCCGCTCGCTGAAGCGCACGCCATTGCGCAGAGCCAGCTTGATACCGAGACGCAGACGCTGGCATCCGACAAGGCATCGGTGGTATCGGCGGAGGCCCAAGTAGATGCGGCGCAGCTAAACGTCGGCTTCACCAAAGTTCGTTCGTTGATTGATGGTATTGCCGGCCAGGCGACGGTGCAGGTGGGCAATCTCGTTAGCCCGACTTCGGTGCTTACTGAGGTCTCTCAGCTGAACCCGCTCAAGGTGTACTTCTCCATCAGCGAACAGGAGTATCTCGCACTGGTGACAAAGGCGAAGCAGGGTGGCCGCGCTGACCTTCTGAACGCCGGCGATGCGATCCCGCTGAAGCTCACACTGTCCAATGGACAGGTCTATCCGCAGACGGGGCGCATCATCTTCGTCGACCGTAGCGTAAGTGCACAGACGGGCAGTCTCCGCATCGCGGCGCAGTTCGCGAATCCCGGCAACGTGCTCCGGCCCGGCCAGTTCGGTCGCATCAGTGCGCAGACTCAGGTAGCGCATAACGCCATTCTGGTGCCACAGCGCGCAGTTACGGAGCTGCAAGGCATCAACCAGGTCTACGTCGTCGGCACGGACAATGTGGCGCGCATCCGCAACGTACAGCTCGGCGCGCAGGTTGGGACAAACATCATCATCTCGAGTGGCGTGCAGAGTGGCGACACCGTCATCACCGAAGGTCTCGACAAGGTCAAGGATGGCATAAAGGTCTCCACACAGCCGGACACCTCGTTGAACGCGCCAAGCGCACAGACGATACAGGGGAGCTGATCCATGTCGAAGTTTTTTATTCGCCGGCCCATCGTGGCCATGGTGATTGCGATCCTGATGGTGATCGGCGGAGTCGTATCGATGCTCAGCCTTCCCACCGCGCAGTTCCCAAACATCGTTCCTCCTGAAATTCTTGTGCAGGCGACGTATCCCGGCGCCGATGCCAAGACGCTGGAGCAAGCAGTCGCGACGCCGATCGAGCAGCAGATGAACGGCGTGGACAACATGAACTACATGGAGTCCACGAACGCGAGCAACGGTCTGACTCAGCTGACGGTGGACTTCGACGTCGCCACCAACTCGGACACGGATCAAATCCTGTCGCAGCTGCGCGTCTCGCAGGCGCAGTCTCAGTTGCCTTCGATCGTGCAGATCGCAGGACTCACCGTAAACAAGTCGCTCAGCTCACCGCTGATGCTGCTCGCCGTTTCCTCGCCGAACTCCACCTACGACGGCATCTTTCTTGCAAACTACGCCAACATCAACATGGTGGACGCCATCACGCGCGTCAAGGGCGTGGCGCGCGTGCAGGTCTTCGGCGCAGGTCCATATGCGTTGCGCGTATGGGTCAAGCCTGACCAGCTCGCCAAGCTCGGCGTTACGATTCCCCAGATCACAGCTGCCCTCTCCGTGCAAAACAACGTGAATCCCTCCGGTCAGATCGGCGGCGAACCTGTACCCAACGGTCAGGAGATGACCTACACCGTGCGCACGCAGGGACGCCTCATCACCGAGAAGGAGTTCGGCGACATCATTCTGCGCTCCAATCCCGACGGCTCCGTGCTTCATCTTCGCGACGTCGCCCGGCTCGAACTCGGTTCGCAGACCTATAACCTGAACGGCCGCTTCAATGGCAAGCCTGCCGCCGTTCTCGCTGTTTACCAGTTGCCTGGCTCCAACGCCGTACAAACCGCGAAGAACGTCCAGGCCGAGCTTGCAACGCTTTCCACGAGCTTCCCACCGGACATCGCGACTTCCATTCCGCTCGACACAACGAAGGCCGTCAACGCGGGTATCCATGAGATCCTCATCACGCTCATCATCGCGCTCGTGCTTGTCATCCTGGTCGTGTACATCTTCCTCCAGGGCTGGCGCGCGACGCTGATCCCGCTGCTCGCGGTGCCCGTCTCGCTCATCGGCACCTTCATCGTCTTCCCGATGCTGGGCTTCTCCATCAACACGCTCTCGCTCTTCGGCCTCGTACTCGCCATCGGTCTGGTCGTTGATGACGCCATTGTGGTCGTCGAAGCCGTCGAGCACCACATTGAAGAGGGGATGAGCCCGGTCGATGCAAGCTATGCCGCCATGGAGCAGGTCTCCAGCCCGGTTATCGCTATCGCTCTCATCCTGTCCGCCGTATTCATCCCAACAGCCTTCATTCCCGGCATCACAGGCCGTCTCTACCAGCAGTTTGCCGTAACGATCGCGATCTCGGTCATCTTTTCGGCCTTCAACGCGCTCACCCTCAGCCCCGCGCTCTGCGCCCTGTTGCTCAAGCCCAAGAAGAAGAACAAAGGCCTGGTGCAGAAGTTCTTCAACAGCTTCAACAATCTATTCGGCCGTGTGACCAATGGATACGTCAGCGGTTCAGGATGGCTGGTGCGCAAGTCCATCGTCGTTGTATTCATCATCCTCGGCGTCAGCGCGCTGGTTCTGCTGATCGGCGACCACCTGCCCGGTGGCTTCCTGCCCACTGAGGATCAGGGCTACGCTTTCGTCAACCTGCAACTGCCGCAGGGTGCCTCGTTACAGCGCACCTCGGCCGCTTCCGCAGACGTAGAAGCGGCACTCCACAAGGTGCCTGGCGTGGAGAGCGTTATCTCCGTCGTCGGCTTCAGCTTGCTCTCCGGTACACAGTCCACGTACAACGCGTTCTACTTCGTCACGCTCAAGGACTGGGACCAACGCAAGAGCAAGGACGAGCAGTTCAACGCCGTTCAGCTGAACCTCGCTAAGGCGCTAGGCGGGATCAAACAGGGTATTGCCTTCTCCTTTGCGCCGCCAGCCATTGCCGGTCTGGGCACGTCGGGCGGCGTCTCCATGGTGCTCGAAGACCGCTCCGGCAATAATGATCCTCAATTCCTTACCCAGAACCTCTACAAATACCTGGGCGCGATCTCGCAAAACCATCAGATTATCGCCGCAGCGATTCCTACCTACTATCCTGCCGTGCCACAACTCTACGTGGACGTCGACCGCGAAAAGGTAGAGCAGCAGCAGGTGCAGCTCTCCGACGTCTACACAACCATGCAGGCGTTCCTGGGCGGCAGCCTGGTGAACTACTTCAACCGCTTCGGCCGGCAGTGGCAGACCTACGTCGAAGCCGAAGGCACGTCGCGCACGAGCATTTCGAACATCGATCAGTTCTACGTGCGCAGCGCCAACGGCAGCCAGGTTCCGCTGGCGTCGCTGGTGAAGGTGAAGCAGATCACGGGCCCTGAGTTTGTCTACCGGTTCAATGAGTTCAACGCGGCGCAGCTGAACATCACGGGGAATCCGGGGTACAGCTCGGGGCAGATCCGTGCCGCGCTTGAGGATACGTTCAAGAAGACGATGCCGCCGGGCGCAGGCTTCGACTACACCGGCATGTCGTACCAGGAGCAGCAGGCGGAGCTTGGCATCCCGTCGTGGGCTGTCTTCGCCCTGTCGCTGCTGTTCGTTTTTCTGATCCTGGCGGCTCTCTATGAGAGCTGGAGCCTGCCGTTCAGCGTGCTGCTGAGCACGCCGGTCGCGATTCTCGGCGCGTATATCGCGCTGCACATCCGGTCGTTCGAGAACGACATCTTCGCCACGATCGGACTGGTCATGCTGATCGGACTCTCGGCGAAGAACGCCATCCTGATCGTCGAGTTCGCGAAGACCAACTACGAAGGCGGCCAGAGCATCTCGGAGGCCGCACTCGGCGCAGCCCGGCTGCGCTTCCGGCCGATCGTGATGACGGCGCTTGCCTTCATCTTCGGATGCTTGCCGCTGTGGACGGCTCACGGCGCCGGGGCTGCCTCGCGGCAGATTCTGGGCACCGTGGTCATCGGCGGTATGTTCCTCTCGACCGCCATCGGGCTCATCTTTATCCCTGTCACCTTTTCGGTCGTCGAGTATCTTACGCACCGCTTCTCGCGAGGCGGCAAGGGAACAACGATGGACTCGAAGGCGGACTTCGATCCAGTGGCCGCCGGCAAAGCTGCCGGAGGCGGACCACAGACCCCGACCCAAGGAGGTCACGCATGAGGAACTCCTCGTTGGATGTCAAAGAGATGGGCATAAAACAGATGGACCTGAAACAGAAGGGACTAAGCCGCATGTGTGCCGCCGCTGTGGGCGGGCTGTTGCTGAGCGCGCTCGCGGGCTGCACGGTTGGCCCGAACTACAAACGGCCGGCGGTGGTTGTGCCGCCGACGCTGCGTGGCGCGGACGATGCGGCCGTTCCCGGCGACGCGCAGAATTCGCTCGGCGATCAAACCTGGGCGCAGGTGTTTCAGGAGCCTGAGCTGCAGGCTCTGATCCGGACTGCGCTGACGAATAACTACGACGTCCGCATTGCCGCGCAGCGTGTGCTGGAGCAGCAGGCGCAAGTGCAGGTCACGCGCGCCGGGCAGTTCCCTACCCTGAGCGTGGGCGGGCTGGGCGTGGGCGCGGATATTCCCGCGCTGAACGGCTCGAACTCCAACTCCAGTTCAAGCTCGAATTCGAACTCAAACTCCAGCGCTCTCAGCAGCCCACTCGTGGAAGGCTCGTTCAGCTTGTCCGCGGCGTGGAATCCTGACTTCTGGGGGCTGTATCGCCGGCAGACGGAGGCGGCGCGCGCGACGCTGCTCGCCCAGACCTGGGCGCAGCGCGCGGTGCGCATGACGCTGGTGCAGGAGGTCGTGACGGACTACATCCAACTGCGCGCGCTGGATCGCGAGGTGGAGATTACCAAGGCCACCATCAAGGCGCGGCAGGATGCCGTCGACCTAAACACTACGCTCGAACGCGCGGGATCGATCCCGATGTCCGACCTGCGGCAGGCGGAGCAGCTGCTCTACACGGCGACCTCGCAGCTGCCGCAGCTCGAACAGCAGGTGCAGCAGGAAGAGAACGCGCTGAATCTGCTGCTGGGCGCGAACCCGGGGCCAATCGCCCATACCGATCCGAACGCGCTGACGCCGCCTCCGCAGAACCTGCCGACGGGGATTCCCTCGCAGCTGCTGGAGCGGCGTCCGGACATCGAGCAGGCTGAGGCGCAGCTGAAGTCCGCGAATGCCAACATCGGCGTTGCGCGGGCGCAGTTCTTCCCCCAGCTCTCGTTGAGCGCGTCGGCCGGCATCGGGGGCAACAGCTTTCCGTCGATCTTCGGCAGCGACTCGCGGACGATCTACGGGCTCGGCCAGCTGGCGCAGCCCATCTTTGAGGGCGGCAAGCTGCGCGGGCAGCTGAATCTCTCGAAGGCGACCGAAGAGGAGATGCTGCTGAACTATCAGAAGACGATCGCGGGCGCCTTCCGCGACGTCTCGAATGCGCTGATCGCGCTGAACAAGCAGCGGGTCTATCGCGAGCAGCAGGAGAAGCTCGTGGCTGCCGCGCAGGACTCGTCGCGGCTGGCACGGATGCGGTATCAGGGCGGGGCGACGAGCTACCTTGAGGTGCTGACCAACGACACCGCGCTGTATACGGCGCAGTTGAACCTGGCGACGGCACAGCAAGGGGAGGCGCTGACGCTGGTGCAGCTCTACAACGCACTGGGTGGCGGCTGGCAGTAAGGTCGCATTCGCAGGATGCATTGCACCTTCGTGCCGCAGGTTGGAGCCCTCCCCGGGAATCCAGCCTGCGGCAAGACTTTCGGCGGAGGCGTGAAAATTGACGGGCCGTCGTGCGGGAACGGCTAGGTGGTCATTTCCCAAAATGAAACCGCGATAACCAAATCCATGTGCGGGCGCTCGGAGACGCGTGTGCGCTGCTCTGGACGTGAATTTTCCAGAGCTGACGTCGCCGACAAACGATCGAGTCGCGGTCCTCATTCCCGCGTGGCAGCCTGAAGCAGGGCTCGCGATTCTCAGAATGCTCTTCGTGTGGGTGCAGGATTGGTGGTGCTGTTCGCTCCTTCGACAAGAGCGCCATTGAACACGAGTCTCATCGGAATCCAAGCTTTGGGAGGCTTGACGTTTGGATGATCGAGGTGGCTCGGCTTGATGAAGGATTGTCCCCAAGTCAGACGGTGAAACTGTCTGACATTGGGCACCCCGGATTCATTCACCCGGATTCAGTTTCAGGAGGCTTCGGCGGGTGGGGAGAGGATGGGCTGAGCGTCGAGGTTGGGCTGCTTGAGGTGGAAGCCGGAGGCGTCCTGATATGCCTTGGCGAGGGCGAGGATCTTCGACTCGGTGAATGGGCGGCCATAGAAGATCATGGCGCCGGGCGTTCCGGCGTCGGTGAATCCGTTGGGGAGCGCCAGGGCGGGATAGCAGGCGAGGTTGGCCATGTTGAAATGGCGGATGGTCGGACCCTGGGGCCCGCGGGCGGCGCCGCCTTCCGCGCCCGCGGAAGCTCCGGGCTTGTCCGGGTCGGCTCCGGTCACACTGCGGTCGGCGGGCGCGAGGTAGACATCGACTTCGGCGGTCGCCTCCGCGAGCTTGGCCATCATCATCGCGCGGGCACGCTGCGACTGGAGGTATTCGACCGCGGGAACCAGGCGTGCAGCGCGCATGCCCGCGGCGCGGCTGGGATTGGTCATCTGCTTGTCGCGGCCGGTGCGGAT
>CAJCIM010000132.1 GCA_903970395.1 Acidobacteriaceae bacterium | reverse complement strand
GAAGCCGAGGTTGTCGAAGCGCGGCACCTTGGTATTTTTGATGTAAGCGGGGTCCTTGATGTATGTGTTGATCATGTACAGGGCAAGGAGCCCGATGGGGATGTTGATGTAGAAGGCGTAGCGCCAGGAGTAGGTGTCGGTGAGCCAGCCTCCGAGCGTAGGGCCGAGAACGGGGGCAACAACGACGCCGAGGGCGAAGACTGCCATGGCCGCGCCACGTTTCGCGGGCGGGAAGCTCTCAAGCAGGATGGCCTGCGAGAGGGGTTGTAGCGCGCCACCGCCGGCTCCCTGGACGACGCGGAAGAGCAGCAGCAGACCGAGGGTGGGGGCGGCTCCGCAGGCGAAGCTGGCGACCGTGAAGATAGCCACGCATGACATGAGGAAGCGCTTACGGCCAAACTTGAGCGAAAACCAGTTGGACGCCGGAAGGATGATGGCGTTGGAGACGAGATAGCTAGTCAGAACCCATGTGGCTTCGTCATTGGAGGCCGACAGGGAGCCGGCGATGTAGGGCAGCGCGACGGATGCGATGGAGGTGTCGAGCACCTCCATAAAGGTTGCGAGCATGACCGCTGCGGCGATGAGCCACGGGTTTATGCCTACGGCTGCTGACGCCGACTGAGCCGGTTCGCTGTGAGGCGCGGTAGCAGTCGCTGCGGCCAGAGTGGGCTCCATAGGGTTGAGATTGCGGGAGTAAGCCGCGATATGTGTTCGATGCAAATCAGACGAAAGGCGACTCGGAGAGTAGGAGATTTGGTTCGGTGAACGCGCGAAACGGTCGTGGGCCTTTGTTTGGCGCTGGCGCCTCTGCGAGGCTGCGAGCTATCGAAGGGTAATTGGGTAGCTAAACGGGTGTCGCGCCCTCGCATCAAGCGAAGGCGCGACAATGTGAGAAAGAGCCAAGAAGCTTAAGAAGTTTTGTTGGGCACTGCAGGCGTTGGAGGTGGCTGACCCTGTTTCCTGGCCTTTGCCTCGGCTTTTGCTTCTGCTTTCGCTTTCTTATCCGCCTCAGCCTTCTCCTTCTTCGTGACCTTGACCTGGGCGGTGGTTTGGGGAGCGGCGCCAGGAGACGGGTCGGCGGGCGCCTCGACATAGGCCTGGATGGTTACAGTGGCGTGGAAGCGGCGGTAGTTGGTCCAGGTGATGTCGCGGTGGACTCGAATGGCCTTGTTGAGCAGCTCTTTGAAGTGAACCGTCGTGTCCCAGGTTTGGGAGCTGGCTAGAGGCACGCCGTCAAGGACTGTGTAGTGGGTGTCGAGGATGCTTCCTTTGGAAAAACCGTTGTCGTCGGCGAGAAATTCGAAGCGGATGTCGAGGACGTCGAGGGTGTTGGCGTCGATGTCCATGCGGATATGGCGGGCATTTTCGGCCGCGGTGCTTTCGGGCTTGGGAGTTGCGTCGAGGATGACGCAGTCGTGGCCATCCACGGTCTCATGGCCGAGAATGTCCAGCTGGAAGTTTGTCGATAGCTTACCGAGATCGGTGCGCGAACTGGAGCGTAAGGCGTGGCGCTCCAGGTTGGCGCGGGCAGCTTCGTCGAGAGCGGTGCGCTTCTTGACCGCGTCCTCATAGAGTGCAGTCTCACGCTTGAGGTCTTTACCCTCGAGCGGCTTGCCATCCACGGCGGTTTTGCGCATATAGGGCAGGCCGTGGATGAAGATGTTTTCCGTGACAGTGGTGTGGTCGACTTCGAGCTGGCCGTCGATGAAGTTCTGGTTGTGCTCCGTTTCGACGTAGGTGTATTTGCGGGTAATGGCGCTGGAGGCTTCGATGCCTTTGGAGGCGATGCCGGCCAGCTGGGTGGGCGTCATGGTGTCGGCCTTGGTGTTGCCTGCGGGCGCGGCGTCTATAGGCGCGGACGTCTGCACCGCAGGGGCGGACGCAGTATCCTGCGCCCGGGCGGCAAGGGCCGGAGCCACTGTCAACATGGACAGAGAGAGTAGACCAATGGTCGAACGAAGAGGGCAGGGACGCATCTGTTTTGAGGTATATCGGAGCGAGGGCACAGTGGCAAGTATCACAGGGGTGCCGACGAAGGTAACTGAATAACGGGAAAAGGGTTGGGCCGAGAAGAGAAGAGTATTTAGCAAGAATCTTGACAGTAAGTCACTCAATGTGTGATTCTGGATAAGGATTTTAGATGATGCCAGCCAAATCTAGAGGCGGATATCCAGTCAAAGGTTGAAGAACGAACCGGCGAGGCCGGAAAAGGTGAGGACAGAGCGATGGGAAAGATTATTGGTATTGATCTGGGAACGACAAATAGCTGCGTCGCGGTAATGGAAGGCGGCGAGCCGAAGGTGATCCCTAACGAAGAGGGCGGGCGCACGACGCCGTCGATTGTGGCGTTTACGAAGAACGGGGAACGGCTGGTGGGCCAGGTAGCCAAGCGTCAGGCGATCACGAATCCAGAGAACACGGTGTATTCGGTCAAGCGCTTCATGGGGCGTCGCTTGAACGAGGTCGGCGATGAGATGAAGATGGTGCCGTACAAGGTTGTGGCCAAGGGCGACAACGTTGCGGTGCTGGCGCAGGGGCATGAGTATACGGCGCCCGAGATCTCGGCGATGATTTTGCAGAAGTTGAAGAAGGCGGCGGAGGACTATCTCGGTCAGTCGGTGACCGAAGCTGTGATCACCGTTCCGGCGTACTTCAACGACGCGCAGCGTCAGGCGACCAAGGATGCCGGCAAGATTGCGGGTCTGGACGTGAAGCGCATTGTGAATGAGCCGACAGCGGCTGCGCTCGCTTATGGTCTGGATAAGAAGAAGGACGAGACGATCGCTGTGTATGACTTTGGCGGCGGTACGTTCGATATCTCGATTCTTGAAGTGGGTGACGGCGTAATTGAGGTGAAGTCGACCAATGGCGACACGCATCTGGGCGGCGACAACCTGGACCAGCGCATTGTGGACTGGCTGATCTCAGAGTTCAAGAGCGAGTCGGGTCTTGACCTGACGGCGAAGGGCAATGAGATGGCGCTGCAGCGCCTGAAGGATGCTGCTGAGCGCGCCAAGATTGAGCTTTCGACTGCGCAGGAGACGGAGATTAACCTGCCATTTATCACGGCGGATGCCTCCGGTCCGAAGCACCTGGTGCGCACGCTGAGCCGCGCCAAGCTGGAGAGCCTGGTTGACGACCTTCTGCAGAAGTCGGTTGGACCGAGCAAGCAGGCGCTGAAGGATGCGGGCATCGACGCGAGCAAGATCGACGAGGTTGTTCTTGTCGGTGGCCAGACGCGTATGCCGGCGATCCAGAAGCTGGTGAAGGAGCTGTTCGGTAAGGAGCCGCATAAGGGTGTGAACCCGGATGAGGTCGTCGCGATTGGTGCGGCGGTACAGGCTGGCGTGCTGGCGGGCGATGTGAAGGATCTGCTGCTGCTGGATGTAACTCCGCTGACGCTCTCGATCGAGACGATGGGCTCGGTGGCGACGCCGATGATCCCGCGCAACACCACGATTCCGACGAAGAAGTCAGAGACGTTCTCGACGGCGGCTGACAACCAGACCGAGGTTGAGGTCCACGTGATGCAGGGCGAGCGCCCCATGGCGGCACAAAACCGCACGCTGGGCAAGTTCAAGCTGGGCGGCATCCTGCCGGCTCCGCGTGGCGTGCCGCAGATTGAGGTGACGTTCGACATCGACGCCAACGGCATTCTGAACGTGACGGCTAAGGACAACGCAACGGGTAAGGACGCGAAGATCACCATCACCAGCTCTTCGGGCCTCAGCAAGGAGGAAGTCGAGCGCATGGCGAAGGACGCCGAAGCGCACGCGGCCGAGGACAAGGAGCAGCGCGACAAGGTGGAGGCGCGCAATGGGCTCGACTCGATGGTCTACAACGTCGAGAAGATGCTGAAGGACTCGGGCGACAAGGTTGCGGCGGCGGACAAGAGCGAGGTCGAGACCGCGCTGGCCGAGGCCAAGACCACGCTGACCGGAGAGCCGAGCGCGACCGAGCTGAATGCGGCCAAGGAACGTCTAACCACGGCGAGCCACAAGCTGGCCGAGGCGATGTACAAGGCCGCGGCGGCGACTCCGGCGGATGGCGCCGGGGCCGCGGGCGGGACTGAGCCGCAGGCGGAAGCCAAGAAGGACGAAGGTGTTATAGACGCCGAGTATGTGGATGTCGAAAAGTAAGGGCAGGGAAGAATAGCCAGAGTAGGACGGCAGCCAAGGCAGAAGGGCGCTCCATGCGAAGGTCGGGGCGCTCTTTCTGCATCCAATGGGCAGATGGTTCGATGGGTTGCGGAGGTGGGCGCGTATGACGCAGCAGATGGTTTGGAAGTGCGAGCAGTGGTTTGGCGGCGAGGTGAAGGAGCAGAACGTGTTTCCCAGCGAGGCGCAGGCGCGGGAGTTTGCGCGCAAGTGGGAGGGAATGTCTCCTGACCTGGTATTCAAAATTGAGCCGATGCCGATACAGCATGTGTGGAATTGAGAATTGGGCAGTCGTAGCGCGGACAGAGGTATAGGGCGAGATTCCCCGGGGAGCAAACAATACTCGAGGGGTGTTCGATTCGTCCAAGACGTGAGACATTAGTTCAGGCAAAAGTGCGATGCCTGTTTTGTCGCCAGGTTGAGACTTTGCCGCGCACCCACTTCAATAGCCCTTCGCCGACCGGAGAAGCCGCGGCGTAGTATGCAGCAGGAGATGAACGACGTAGCAGGAACCTGGATCAAAGCAAGACCGCACCAAATAGAAGCTTGGAACTCAATCGGATGCTTGGAGGCAAGACGATGACGGAGACCATGTGGCGGT
>CAJCIM010000131.1 GCA_903970395.1 Acidobacteriaceae bacterium | reverse complement strand
CGGTCCAGCCATCACGCAGGGAATGAACATAGGCGTCGGCACCTTGGTCGCCAAACATTCCCCTGCCCGTACCGGCGAGCGCGAGAAGTGGGTCGATTCGTTGTTCAGATCCTTTTTTGCGCTCTATTTCATACCAGTCGCGAAGGTCTGCATATTGCTTCGGAAGCTTTTCCCATGCTGGATGTGTCGGAGCGCCTCTGCGATCCGGATGGATACGGGGGACATCGCAATCGAGAACGATCCTACGGTGCGTGTCGCCTGGATCGCCTGGATCGCGGGTCGCGTAAAGCATACAGCTTCGGTTCGGACGTGCGGGTCTGTTGGCAACACAATGCCACCGAACGTGCTCCTTAATGGTCTTGAGCGCCCGATCAGTCAGATGATTTGAAACGACTGATTCGACAATTTCATCCACAGAGAATTGCGAACGCTTGTCGAATCTGCGATGGAGGAGAGCTACGCCTACCCAGACGGCATCCGCTACTGTCAGATCAAGGGTTTGGGTGGCATCCGGTTCCGGAGCCTTCCTATTTTCGAGAATAGTACCCATCAGACACCTCCTACTAAAGACTAGTAGTTAGGTTCAAAGGCGTCAATCTAAGATTGCTAGATCCATCTACGCAGAGAAAGACGATCCGCAGCCGCAGGATTTTGTGGAGTTGGGGTTGATGAAGTTGAAGCCCTGGCGCATGAGGGTTTCTTCGAAGTCCAACACCATGCCGGCGAGGTAGAGGAAGGACTTGGGGTCAACGAAGAGGCGGACGGGTTTCGCGCCGCTGGGGTCGTTGGGGGTTTCTAGACCGGCACCGAAGGTGAAGGTGCGGTCCCGCTCGCGGGGCTGGGTGTCAAAGCGGATGTTGTAGCTGAGGCCGGAGCAGCCGCCTCCGGTGATGCCGAGGCGCAGACCGCCGGCTTCGGGCGTGATGCCCTCCTTCGCCATGGCTATGCGGATGCGCTTGAGCGCGTTCTTGGTGATCTCGATGCTGGCCTTGGCGCGGGGTTCGTAGCCTTCTGCGGTGAGGAGGGTCATACCCGCGAGCGGGTTTGCATTGGCCTCGGGCGCGGGTGCACTCATGGCCTGGCTAGTGGTAGACGAGATGGAGACCGTAGACATACTCTGATTTGATTCTATCTGGATTGGGAAGGGTTCAGGCGGTTTTCGGGGGCTTGTGCGGGTTTGTGCGTCCTAATTGTGAGGCGTAACGTAAAGAGTGAAAGGCTGCAGGGCACTGTCGGGAGGCTGGGTTATGCCGAAGTTCGTCATCGAGCGAACCATGCCGGGTGTGGGCGGACTGCCAGAGGAAGAGCTGGCGGAGATGATGACTGCCTCGTGTGAGGTGGTGAAGACGATTGGACCGCAGATCCAGTGGATCGAATCGTATGTGACGGATGACAAGATCTACTGCATCTACGTGGCTCCGGATGCGGAGACGGTGCGGCAGCACGCGATGCTGGGCGGATTTCCGGCGGACTCGGTGCTGGTGGTGAAGAGAGTGATCGATCCGCTGGCCCGAACGATCCGCAGTGGCAATGAGACGCTGCCGCCGGTGTTAGGGATGTGAAGATACCGTGGTCATGAATGGGCACCGCTTATCTGGTCATTTTTAGATCGGGCCGTCAGCCCTCTGCCTGATAGCTGACGGAAGCCCAGTGCTGGGATACGGCCGGGACGTTGGCCCTCAAAGACGAACCCTAAACGGTCACTAGCGTAACGACGATACACGAAAGCCCCACCCCTGACGCGCATCGCGTCCGGAGTGGGGCTTGCAGGTGAAGATTAGTGGGCGGCGACGGCTACTGGAGCCTCTTCGGCGACGCCGTTCTTGGTCTTCCAGTCGCCGATGGCTGCGCGGATCGCGTCTTCTGCGAGAACCGAGCAGTGGATCTTGACCGGCGGGAGCGCGAGTTCCTTGACGATGTCGGTGTTGGAGATCGTCAGGGCCTCGGCGACAGTCTTGCCCTTGACCCACTCGGTGGCGAGTGAGCTGGAGGCGATGGCCGAGCCGCAGCCGAAGGTCTTGAACTTAGCGTCTTCGATGACCTGAGTGACGGGGTTGACCTTGATCTGGAGACGCATGACGTCGCCGCACTCGGGGGCGCCGACGAGGCCGGTGCCTACTTCGGACGATGACTTGTCGAGAGTGCCGACGTTGCGGGGATTCTCGTAGTGATCGACTACCTTATCGCTGTATGCCATGGTGTATTCCTCGCTTCTTTAGATGATACTCCGGGCTGGTTGGGTGCGCCCGGGTTGGGTTACTTGCCTTGTCTCGCGGCTTTAGCCGCGAGACAAGGGAAAATTGAGGCCGGCTCGATGGCCCGGCTGAAGCCGTGCCCTTCCGGTTCGTGCCCCACCAACTTGATTGTTGGTGAGTTGCAAGCAAGGCTTAGTGGGCGGCCCACTCGATCTTGCTGAGGTCGATGCCTTCCTTGACCATCTCGTAGAGCGGGCTGAGCTCGCGGAGGTGCTGGACGACGGAGATGATCTTGTCGGAGACGTAGTCCACTTCTGCCTTGGTGTTGAAGCGGCCGAGGCCGAAGCGGATGGAGCTGTGGGCGACGTCGTCGCCGAGGCCGAGGGCCTTGAGGACGTAGCTGGGTTCCAGCGTGGCGGAGGTGCAGGCCGAGCCGGAGCTGACAGCGATGTCGTTGATGCCCATCAGGAGCGATTCGCCTTCGACGTAGATGAAGCTCATATTCAGGTTGCCGGGCAGGTGGTGGTCCAGGTTGCCGTTGACCTGGGTGTAGTCGAGGGCGGTCTCGAGCTTGTTCTTCAGGTAGTCGCGGAGCTCGATCTCGCGGGCGGCTTCGGCTGCCATCTCTTCGCCGCAGATCTCGCAGGCCTTGCCGAGACCGACGATGCCGGGGACGTTGAGCGTGCCAGAGCGCATGCCGCGCTCGTGGCCGCCGCCGTTGATCTGCTCGGAGATCTGGACGCGCGGGTTGCGGCGACGGACGTAGAGAGCGCCGACACCCTTGGGCCCGTAGATCTTGTGGCCGGAGAGCGAGAGGATGTCGATGTTGTCGGTGATGACGTTGACGGGGATCTTGCCGACGGCCTGGACGGCGTCGGTGTGGAAGAGAATGCCCTTCTCGTGACAGAGCTTGCCGATCTCCTGGATGGGCTGGATGACGCCGATCTCGTTGTTGGCGTACATGATGCTGACGAGGATGGTCTTATCGTCCATGGCGCGCTTGAGGTCTTCGATGTCGATGAGGCCGTCGGCCTGCACAGGCAGGTAGGTTACGCGGTAGCCCTGCTTTTCGAGCTTTTTACAGGTGTCGAGCGTGGCTTTGTGCTCGGTCATCTGGGTGATGATGTGGTTGCCGCGCTCCTTGTACATCTCGGCGACACCCTTGATGGCGAGGTTGGTGGACTCGGTGGCGCCGGAGGTGAAGATGATCTCCTTGGCGGTGGCTCCGATGAGCTTGGCGATCTGTTCACGCGCCTTCTCGACGCCCTGCTCGGCTTCCCAGCCGAAGCTGTGGTTGCGGCTGGCGGCGTTGCCGAAGATGCCTGTGAAGTAGGGCATCATGGCTTCGAGCACGCGGGGGTCGAGCGGTGTGGTTGCGTGGTTGTCCATGTAGATGGGCAGCTTGACGCCCTCGGGAAGGGGCTTGTTGGACTGGGTGACGCTGATGCCGAGTGTTTCTGCCATGAGGTTGCTCCTAAAGGGTGCGCTGCGCGCGGGTTGTCAGTTTTCAGTTGTCAGGAAGTACAAAACTTATCGCGCGATGGTGACCAGACCACCAGCGAGCGCGTTGTCGAGCGGGTGGTCGGTAGGCTCGATGAGATCCGAGATATGGAGTTCGGAGAGCAGACCGGTGATGCTGTCGTTCACTTTGCGCAATGGTTCTTTGATGGTGCAATGACCGGCGAGGTCGCAGGTTCCGTGAATGGTGATGCAGCTGGTGATGAAGAGCGGGCCGTCGATGGCGCGGATGACCTCAAAGGCGGAGATCTCATGCGCTGGACGCGCGAGCGCGTAGCCGCCGTTGGTGCCGGCGTGCGAAACGAGCAGGCCGGCCTTGGCGAGGGTCTGCAGAATCTTGGCAAGCAGCTGCGGAGGGATGTGGTAGGCGTCGGCGATAGCCTTGGCCGATGCGGCCCCGCTGATGGACTGCGTGGACGTGGGACACTGCGCCTGTTCGGCGAGATACTTGAGGGCCATGAGGCCGTAGTCCGCTTTTTTTGTGAGCCGCAGCATAGGGGTGAGCGCGGAGGAGGGATTGTGAGGCCGTAGTTCCGCTTGAATATAGTCTACGGAATCCCGCGGTTAGAAGCAAGACTCATTTGGTCGCATATTGTCCTTCGCCGGTCTTTCGCGGGCGGCGAGACGCGCTTCGCGCACAGGGCGAGAATGGGCTATGCTCGGTGAGGCGTGGCTACCCTGAAACAATTTGGCGCGGCACCGAATCTGTTGACGATGCTGCGTTTGTTTGCCTTGCCGTTCCTGGTGATTACGATCCTGGACGGGCGGTGGGTGGCTGCGTTCGTGCTGCTGTGGGTGGCGGGCATCAGCGATGGGCTGGATGGGCTGCTGGCGCGGGTGCTGAAGCAGCGCACGGTGCTGGGGCAGTATCTTGACCCGATTGCAGACAAGCTGCTGCTGAGCACGTTGTTTGTGGTGCTGACGCACGTGAACCTTGTGCCGAGGTTCGTGACGGTGCTGGTGTTCAGCCGCGATCTTGGGATTCTGCTGATTTCGACGCTGTTATTTGCGACGAACACCCTGCGGGATTTTCGTCCGAGCCTGTTGGGCAAGGCGAATACGCTGGTGCAGATACTGGGCGTGCTGACAGTGATGACGTGCCAGGTGCTTCCGGGAGCGAGGCTGTCGGAGATGAAGGGGATGCTGCTGTGGTCGATTGCGGTGATGGCGCCGGTGTCGGCCGCGGAGTATGCGTGGATTGTCTTTCGGCGGGTGAGCATGCCGACGGTGCCGAGCAAGTCGTAGTGCCGCGATAGCCACTGGTTGCGGTGGGCCAAGGTTGGCTGTAGACTTATAAAACGCAGGCGCGTAGCTCAGTTGGTTAGAGCGCTACCTTGACACGGTAGAGGTCGTTGGTTCGAATCCAATCGTGCCTACCATTTCCCCCCTTCAAAATCTGAAGCAACCGGAGTGGATTTCTTCCACACGGATCTCAACCGTGTGCGGTGGTGTTTCTTGATCTCCGCGCTGGACATTCCCATCCTCTTTCCGCCGAGGTTATGACAAAGCCCTGAGCGAAGAGCGTCTCAGGGCTTGGTTGCCGCAAAATGCGTGGCTACCAGGCGATCTTTGCAGGGAAGAACTCTGCGAACAGATCGTCATAGTACGGTTTCAGCGCCTTCATGTCGGGCTTCGTGTGGCCTTTCGAGTACAGGTCGTACACGTTGAACTTGTTTACCCATTCGAGCATCTCGATATCGTGATCGTTCATGAGATGGCGGTATGCGCCGTGGCGGTGCGCCGCATAGAACGAGTGATAACGCAGCATGTACAGTGACTCTTCCGGCATGTAGTTCTTCATCACTTCGCCGATGTAGCCATCGTGGCCGAAAGAAAGGTGCACGTTCGCGAGGCCGCAGTTCGGCTCGTAGATGCCATACTTGGTCTGGTACAGCGGGTTGTTCATGTCGGGGTTGGCTTTGAAGTACTCAGGGAAGACGATGTCCTTGGAGTAGGCGCATCCTACGGGGAAGGTATCGCCCACAACACCCCACTGCGGCTCGCCCCACAGGCAGAGCACCTTGCCAAGATCGTGGATAAAGCCGGTCAGCACAAACCAACGGGGATGTCCGTCCTTGCGAATTGCTTCAGAGGTCTGCAGCAGGTGTTCGATCTGCGTGAGGTCGGTGTCTGGATCGCTGTCGTCGACAAGCGTGTTCAGAAACTCGGCCGCTTCCCAGATGCTCTTCATGCCCTTGTCGAGGCCGAAGTACTGCTTCTCCTTCGCCATCACGTAGTCGTACGTCTGGAACTGATGGTTCAGACGGTAGAACTCCGCTACGCCGGGGGTTGCGGTCTCGTCGTATTGGCGGAACTGGTCTTCGCTCTTGCCTTCCTGGTAGCGGCCGGTAAGAAACTCATCCCACTCGTCCATGTCTTTGAGGGGTGCATCGGTTGAAGTTGCAGTGGTAGCCATAGGAAGTTTTCTCCGAAGATAGGCGCGGCGAGGTTACGTTACCGCTAACTATGGGGAAACTATACGAGCTTGATAGAACAGCTGGCAAGCGAAAAGAACCCGCTCTGCAGACTATTTCGCCTGGATGTGGGGCGTTGAAGGCCGCTTAGGGCGATCTTGTCACTTCCGCGCGGCAGCCCCGACCGTCGACTCGCGAGCGACCAGAACCGACGGGACAAGAATGCTTTTAGGCTGCAGTTGCGAATCGGCGGAGAGTTCCATCGCGAACTGGCCGGCGACCCGGCCAAGCTCAGCGGTCTGGTGGTCTATGGAGCTGAGCGGTACGCGGAGGTAGTTCGCGTAACGCAGGTTTCCGCAGCCTATGAAGGCGATGTCTTCAGGGACGCGCAAGCCTGCCTGCAGCGTGGCGTCGATTGCACCGAGAGCTGTGAGGTCGTTGTAGCAGAAGACCGCGTCCGGCCGTTTTTTCAGCTTCAGAAACTGCTGCATCACCTCGAAGCCGACGCGGTCGCCAGACTCTTCGACGCGCTCACGAGAGACGATGAGCTCCTCCACGACGGGCAATCCCGCATCCACGAGTGCACCGCGGTAACCGCGCATGCGATCGAATGACGGGCTGGAGTTTTTTCCGCCGATGTGGGCGATGCGCTTGCGCCCAATCCCGATGAGGTGGTTTGTGGCCATCTCACCCACCAGGACATCATCGGATCCGACGAAGTTTGCCGCTAGATGCGGGAAGTTGCGGTCGAAGAGGAGATAGGGCGTGCGGACATGGCCTATCTCGTAGAAGTTGCGAAGATTTTGCTGGCAGGATGCGATCAGCAATACATCCACGCCACGATTGAGAAGCGTGCGGATCTCTTCCTGCTCAATCTCTGGCTCGTCTTCCGAGGATGCGAGGATGAGGGCACGTTTGGTCTCTCTCAAGAAACCGCCGAGAGACTTTGCAAACTCAGCGAAGAAGGGATGGACCAGGTCCGGCACAACCAGGCCGACTGTATAGGTGCGTCCGCTGGCAAGGCCGCGGGCCATCATGTTGGGCTGGTAGTTCAGCTCCTTCATGCGCTTGAGCACGCGTTTGCGCGTGGCGTCACCGATGTCAGCGTTGCCACGGAGGACCTTCGACACCGTTACAACGGAGACTCCGAGATCGCGCGCGATGTCTTTAAGCCGAACCGCCATACACTCTCCCTATGAATGATTCCACAAGAAGGCCGCAACCTGAGTGAATTCATCGGTTGTCCAGGTGCTTTCTAGCAGAACCGGGTTCGACGCCATAAGCTCCAGCCACCTGCGACAAGGCTGACAAAGAGCAGCAGACCCAGCACAGCGACCCAGCGCAGATTCATCGCAAGGGGCGGAACGACGGCGCGAACGCCCAGTGTGACGAAGACCGCTGTCGCCGTGAGAACGATAAGGTAATCCCACCAGCGACGTCTCTCTTCCTTGCCGCCAAACTCATCGCCGGCCTGCGCCATCATGGTTTTGTTGTAATCCAGGCCATAGCGGTGGCATTCGCGCAGCACAGCTTCGTTGGTTGAAGTGTGCTCCTTGGCCGACGCCACAGCCGTACTGATGGCGAGCGCCCCGAGGATCATCATTGCCGACCCGCCGATAACCAGGAGGAGGTGTTGATGGTCTGCGCCTGCGAGCTCTCCGAAGACCAACGCGCCCCAGGCCAATCCCCAGAGCTGGTTTGTGTTCGAAAGAGGAATACCGCGGCCGATGCCCAGATACTTCGCCGCGAACTGCTGGAAGAGGTCGCCAATGACCCAGACGAAGCCACCGAGGAAGAGCCAGAACAATACGCCAGGCATATGCAAGAGCTGGAATGCCGATGAGTGGATGCCACCATCGAGCATGAGCGTGAGCGCCAGCACAGTTCCAAGCTCGCCCACGGTAAAGGCGGTCACGAACGAGAGCGGGTTCATACCGCTGAGGTAGGCCTTGCGATATGGAACATACATAGTCCCCCACATCAGGCTCGCCCCCAGCGCTGCGACGATGCCTCGAACGGCATGTGCGCCTGTGGCGCCACCGTGCAGCGTGCTGAAGCCGAGCATGACGGCTGCGATCACGATGGAGATACCGCCAAGAACGACCTTGGATACGTTCCTGCCGCTGGCGCCTTCGAGTTCGCGAAACAGAACTCTGCCCCACAGCAGGCCAATCAGCGAGTTCGCATTCCACATAGGAAACGCGACGGCCAGGCCTACGTCTCGGATAGCAAAGACCGTGAGCGTGTTGGCAACCGCCCAAAGCGCACCTGCGAGCAGCGCCCACACGATCAGGTGCTTCTTTTCTGCGAGGTCAACGAAGACGTACGACGTTCCTTTGAGGAGCGTTGGGAATGTCCACCGGGCGGTGAACACACCTGCCACCATGCACAGAGAGATTGCGAAGGGAGAGAACCCCGCATTCACGAGCTTGGTGGGTGCTTCAGCGGCTCCCAGCCATACGCCCGCAGTAAGCCCGCAGATAACGCCGAGGCCGTGCAGCGAGAGCCGGCTCTTCTCCATCTCCACCAATTCTGTATCACTCGTCATTGCAAGAATCTTCCGGAGTACCTTTGACCGCAATTGTTTAGTGCAGCACCATCAGCAGAATGATGCCCGCGATGAGCACACCACACGGGACCCAAAACTGACTGTCGGTCAGGATGACTTTCGTCTTAGCAATAAAATCCATGGAACTCCCTTGACTCTTAGGAACTGCTTCGTAAGCGGTTACGTCGCGGTAACAGTATCGTTCGTGTTTGAATGCTGTCAACATCTCAGGCCCTTTGCTGATCTTCGGATGGGCAGAACGCGCGATAGGTCCTGCTTGTCCTCTGGCGGACCGCTGAATCACCAGAGTAGCAAGCGAGGGTCCCAGGCGGGGCCGGATTCATATTTTGAAGAAGACCCTGCGGCGATATAAGACATAGACTGCAAGCCAGCAGATGCTCACAAATGCGACGCAATACACCATCGACGCTACAGGTGGATATTGAATCGCGTCCAGGATCTTTAGATACACCCAACGCGGCAATGGCACCCCCGGTTCGGGGTGTATCAGGCCTAACGCCCCTGGCAACAACTCCGAGAAGACGTACGCGGCGATTGCATTTGTTCCAAGGACAAGGAGAGGCATAAATTGCCTTCTCCGTTCTGCGTCCGTCTTCTTCGCGCCACGGACATCGACGGCCCAAATTGCCAGAGCCAGCAACGGCAGACTCCACCCTGCGGCATAGAGCACGTACGAACTCGTCCAGAGTTTTTTGTTGATGGGGAACTCAAAGTTCCAGAGTCCGCCAAGCAGCAGACTCGTGAGCCCGGCGAGCGCGATGCCCTTCGCTTTGTTAACGATGCTTCGGCTTGAACGAAGCCATATGCCTGTCAACATTCCAAAGAGCGCCGTAGCCAGTGCGGGAAGGTCGCTGAGCAGGCCTTCGGGGTCGCGAGTCCTTTCGTACAGATGGTTGGCTGAAAAGATCTGTCGATCCAACCATGCCACGAGATTTCTGTCGTGGTCGAGCAGAGGTATCTGGTGGTTTGGAACTCCATATCCGGGGACCGGAACAAAGCGCATCAGCGCCCAGTATCCGATGAGCGCCGTTGCGGAGATCGTCAACAGGCCCTTCCATGTGACGCGCTGCAAGTAGAGAGCAGCGATGACGAGGTAGCAGATGGAGATGCGTTGCAACACTCCGTATACGCGCAACTTGTCGAGATGGAACAGTGGAAAGCTGTTTACGAGCAACCCGAGGAGGAATAGAGTTGCTGCGCGACGAAGGGTGTGCCCAAAGATCTTCCTGCGGCTATCGCCTTTTGCGAGACGGGCCTCTGTAGAAAATACGGTTGAGATGCCCACCAGAAAGAGAAACGTGGGGAAGACCAGGTCGGTTGGTGTAAAGCCGTTCCAATCTGCGTGCCTCATGGCCCAATAGGCGGTCGATCCTCCGCCATTGTTGTTCACCATGATCATGAACCCGATCGTCAGCCCTCTCAGGACGTCGAGCGAGAGCCAGCGGTGAGGCTTCGCAATGTTGTCATCGCGATCTACGACTGGCGAGAGATCTGCATTGTCCATTGATCTTTTTGTCTCCAACAACATGGCACTTTCCAGTTCAGGGAGCGAGGTTCAAGTCACGTGCGATTTTCATGGCAATTGTGTAGCTTTGTCCAACAGGAGCCGTTGCATATGTGGTGGTCCTTCGATTCCATGTGTCGCCATACGCGTACCAATCGATGGGCGTTGGTGGCGACTTCGTATCGAGTGACACGAGAAGCGAATCAAAGTACATCTTCCATCTGGGCATGTAGTAGCCGGCTGTCAGGCCAGCCCAATCCTTGTTCGCATACTCATGCAGGCCGGCTTCGCTCGCAGTGCGGTCTCCCCAGGTAGTAAGAATCGAGCGCGCGTCATAGTTGAGCTGTTCCAGCTCCTTCGGAGAAGACGCCCAAGGTGGCACGAACTGCAGCCATCGACCGAGAAGGAAGTACTGGTTGGTTTGCAGCAGCGTGTCCATCGACTGCATTCGAGCGAGCCACTGATGGGTGAGGGTGACAAACGCCGGCCGGTCACCGGACTCGTATGCTGCACGAATCTTCGGCAACATGCTGCGGCTTTCGTTGGCCAGGACCTGCCGCGTGACATCGACCAGATCGTAGCGATAGGTCTCGCTGGTTCGCAGCTCTGGCGAAACTTGTAACAACTCGGTCAAAGCCGGTCGCAGATCTTCCGGGCGATAGTGCAGCCTGTCGGGTGACCAGGTTGCAGCATGCAGCGACGTCAATGAAGGCTGAGAGTCAAAGAGTGAGTCGTGAGCTGCATCGAGTTCGCCAGAACCAGATGCAGTGCCGGCGCGATATCCGTATGCGGTGTTCAGCAATATCTTCCATGCGCGGCTGGCGTGTACATCTTCTTTGCCATAGCGTCGCGACGCATACTGTCCGGTCCACGCCGCCAGATCAACTGGCTCGGAGTGCCAGGCCATCTCGGTGTAGAGGTCGAACGCGAAGGGGTTTGTGTCGAGGCCCTCGGTGAACAGTGCTGTGCCGACGATATGGTTGCCGGGCATCTTCGCCATCTTCGGCATGCGCACGGCGTAGTCGTAGAGAGGAGCACCCATTGTGGTGCGGCCGCCAAACTCCCACAGGCCGCCATAGAGCCACGGTGCGCCGCGGAACTGCTGATCTCGATTATCACGCGGAATGCGTCCCTGTTCGATATCTGCGACCAGCACATGGCTCGTATCGACAGCATCCATCACCGCGGGCATGGGATTGTTCTGCCATGCCATCATCATCCACAGTGCTGCGGGATGCGCTTGCGCGAGTGACGCTTGAATGAGCTTTGCAGCTTCGCCAGCGGGAACGTCGCCCGCAGCGCCGCCTTCCTGAAATATCTCCATGTCATAGATCGGGGCATCACCATACAAAGCATGCTGATGACGATAGAAGGACTCCGAGAGGATTTTGAAGTTAGGATCGCGGGGGTCCAACCAGCCAGGGCGCGTAAAACCGTTCCAGTCTCCTTGCGTTATAACGTGTGCGCCGGGATGCAGAGTTGCGAAGTCCGCAGGCACAATGCCGTAGTAGCCGGGCAGGACGGGAGCGATCCCAAGTTCGCGCAGCATCGCGATGAGCCTCTTCGCGGAGTCCGCCCGCTTGTGCAACAGCTCCATCGAGATTGGCTCAACGAAGCAGCACATATTGCCCATCAGCTGCCAGTTCTGGTGCGCGGGTTGCGTGACCCATCTACGGATGGCCGCGTCACTATAGCCTGCCTCACGAAACATCTCGTAGTAGATCAGGTCTGCGCCCCGTTCGATCAGAACCGCGTTCGTCCCTGACAACGCAAGGATGTCGATCTCATGCTGCCAGCGGGCTTCGTCCCAGTAGGGGGTCGAATAGCCGTCTGTATTTTCATTCAGCGCGTAGCGCCATTTGTAGAGAGCGGGTTTTTCGATCGGCTCCGGCGGTGCTGGCAAGACCATGCCAGGTCGTCCCAGCTGCATGCCGTTGGTGGATACGCTCAAATGTGCAACGTACTTCAGGTACCAGTTGACGCCGTAGAGGAGGGTGGGCGTTGTGGCTGCCTTGACCTGAATGGCACCAGGAGTGCCAGAGATGCGAAATGAATCAGAGTTGTCCTTCGATGGCTGGAGTTTGAGATGAAATTGCGAGGCGAGATGCGGCATCACTCTTTGCAAGAGGTGTTCTGCGGGCTGTACCGATGTCTGCGCCCGGACAGGGATGACAGCAGGTAGAGCTACACCTATTGCAAGTACCAAAGTCTTGAACCGCATCGTCGTCACCTCGAATATCCGTTGCTAGTAACGTTACAGATCGGTCCATGTTTGGTCTATGCGAAAGACGCCTTCCTTCTGAGGCGGCCTGGTTTGCGGCATATTTGTATATTTGCCTGTCTGATTCTTGGCAGGAGGGGAGTAATCTATGTTGCGATCGCGAATCGGGCTTACCGTGTCGCAGTGGTCTGAGGTGAGGGGCATAGAAGACAGCGTATCGGCACCGTCACGGTGTATCGGCGTCCAGCGGACTCGATGAGAAGATGGACTTCCGTTCCCGAGTTCCCATGAACTTCTCGCGACAGATCGTCAAGACTCATCTGTCGAGCATCGTGCTGGTTGACGGAGAGAATCAAGTCCCCGATCTTCAACCCCGCCGCCTGCGCAGGAGAGGGATCCCAGACGGCCATGATCGCGAAGTATCCGTCGAGGTCTTTGGCGAACTGAATGCCGATGGTTGTGAAGAGATACTGATCCACACGGCTGTTCGGTTTATGGCTTAGATACATATTGTTATTGGTCAGGTCCAGCGTCACATTGAACTGCTGGAGAATATCGCTGCCCAAGAGGCCGTCGAAGTCAGCTTCGCCAAATAATCCTTGTGCTGTCTGTGGCTGTATACGCAGTGGAACATCTCTGGAGGAAGCGCCACTCATTGAGATCGTCGGGACCAGGGCGAACTGTGCGTCCTCGGTGCTGCCGGTCGATCGAACGCCGTTTAGCACTGATAGCGGCTGCCAGTGTGCTGTGATGCGTGACCATGCGTGGGAAGAGATGCTGGTGGAATTCGCACCGGTGTCCAGCAAGAGCCTGGTCGGGGTCCCCTGCAACGTGAGTGGGACATAGTACATGTCATCGACGGGCTCGAGTTTTATGACCGCTGCGTCAACAGGAAGTGGGGCTTTCGATTCGAATTCGACTAAGCCGGAAGAGAAGTCGATCTTGACGATGAAGCGTCTCAGAATATCGGTCCCCAGGATTCCGTCAATAGGGAGACCCGCTCTCAAGAACGTGGCGCTGAGGTCAGTAGAAAGCATTGCCACATCCTGTAGATGTGACGCTCCCACTCCTAAGTCACGCACGCGAACACCGTTGAGTCTTCTGTCCCTGTATGGTTCATGAACGTTCTCAGCAGTTGTAGAAGGAAGGGGCAGACGTGCTGCGAATCCGCTATCGAGGCATGAGCGGTCTGTGCCTGTGTCAAGAAGGAACGTTCCGGCTCGACCATCCACGGTTGCGGCGACCAGGACTACACCGGCGGTCTTTGATATCGGCGGCTTCGCGTACACGAGGTGGGCGTAACCCGACAGAAGAAGGCAGAGGAGGATAGCGAACTTGATTCGAGGGCCTATCACGGAACACTTCCATTACCGAGAGATAAAAGGAAGGAAGGCGAGATCGGGACTCCTCTCGCCTTCCTGAAAGGGTCGGAAACGACCGACACTTTTAGTGAACCGTGAAAGCCGTTAATGATGCATAAGTGTCCTTCTTTATGTCGATGGAACTTAGGCTTCTCTGAAGCGGTATCCGATGTAGCTGTCGGTTAAGATGTATTCGGGCTGTGCGGGATCTTTCTCCAGCTTCTTCCGAAGCTGTCCTATCAGGACCCTCAAATAGCCACGTTCCATAGCCGCGCCAGGGCCGCGCAGTTCTGATAGCAACTTCGCATGTGTGACGGGACGCCCGGCGCGATTCATCAAGGAGTGGAGCGCGTCGAACTCTCTGGGGGTAAGGTGGATTTCAACTCCAGAGCGTTCGACACGGTGGCGGACAGGATCGAGGACAATCTCTCCATTCACAATTGGCATCTGTGCAGGGAGAGACGGTGCGCGAAATCTTCGAACGGCGGCGCGTATCCTGGCGGTCAACTCTCGCATCTTGAAAGGCTTGGTGACGTAGTCGTCCGCACCCGCATCCAAAGCTTCAACCTTGTCGTCTTCCTCATCGAGGACCGTGAGCATGATGATGGGCAGCCGAGTGAACAGTTTGCGGAGTCGGCGGCAGGTCTCGATGCCTCCGATGCCGGGCATGTTGATGTCCAGCAGAACGGCTTCGTAGCTGGACATCCGAATCATGGCTAAGGCGTCTTCACCGCTGCCCGCCTCTGCAACGCTGAAACCCAACATCGAAAGGGGTGTAAGCAGACTTCGCCGGAGAGCGGTGTCGTCTTCAACGATGAGAATTTTTCCGATACACTCTTCCAATCAAACCTCCCTCAAAACCCTAGGCAGAGCCAAAAAGAACACGGTAGTCTGGTCAGTAGGGCTTTCAGCCCAGACTCTACCTCGGTGGGCCTCAAGAATCTTCTTGGTCACCGCCAGCCCGATACCCGTTCCCGCTGCGCGATATTGGGAGCCAGGCGATCGATAAAAACGATCAAAGATTCGCAAGCGCTCGTCTGGAGGAATGAATGACCCTTCATTCGCTACGCTGAAGAGAACTTCGGAGTCGCTGGCTTCGACCTTCAATATGATTGTGGAACCAGGACTCGCGTACTTGATTGCATTGTCGAGCAACTGCAAGATGGCCATCTTTACCAGACGAACGTCGCCCCAAGTCATTATCCCGTCTGTTATGTCTTGCATGACGAGTGCATTGCTATTCGGTAGATCGCCCAGATCGTCCCGAAGACTTTGAAAGAGCTGGTCCGGTTCAATCCGCTCCTGTTTCAGCCGGAGATCGCTCTGATCGAGTTTCGCGGTTCGAAGTACCTGAGTTGTAAGCCTGGCCAATCGTGTAGCCTGCTCATCGATGATTGTGATCAACTCCGCCTCGGCCCCTGTCAGACGATTTATTTCGAGAAGCCCTGAACTGGCACTCTGAATTGTCGCCAGCGGTGTTTTGAACGCGTGGGCCAGCCCGTCGAGCACGGTCGAACGCAACTGCTCACTGCGCGCGATCGCTTCGGCATTGCTCTCGGAGATGAAGGAGTGCGCCCGCTCAAGCGCGATGGCAGAGAGCGACGCGATTGCATCCACGGAGCGGGCGTCGAGAAGATCTCCTGTTGCTGAACCGATGATGCAGAGCGAGCCGATGCTCCTGGTTCCCAATCGAAGCACCCTTGTAAATCTGCGGGCGGCCGGATCGTCGCTGGAGCGATCAGCAAAATAGACTGCCCTTACCTCTTCGTCGCTGAGGCGAACGACTCCGCTCTTTTCCATGAGGGAGGCACGAACATCCCAGATACCTACAAAATCAACTGAAAAAGTATCGATAATCAGGTGGGTCAGTTGAGAGACGACGTTTTCACGTGCGTTCAGCAGAATGATGTCTCGACTGGTCAGATAGAGCTTCTCTAGTCTCCGTCGTTCGGTTTCGGTCCGCGCTTCCTTCTCTTTGACCTGTGTGACGAAGCGTCCTGCTGTCAGCGCGATGATCACAAACACTACCGAGGATAGCCAGTCTTGTGGATCTCGCTCGGAGAGCGAAAACACGGGAGCCATGTAAAAGAAGTCCAGACATGCTACCGAAGCTAAAGCCGATGCAACTGCTTCGACGAAGCCAAAACGGAAGGCGATCAACATCACCAGGACGAGATCGACCAAGCCAGCTGTCAGGGCCTTGCCGTGAGTCTGATAGACAAGGAACGTCGCCAAGAGGATGACGGATGCTGCCGCCGCGGTCTGCAGCGCTCTTAGAATTTTCCGTCCAGTTCTCATGTCCCACGTAAGAGGATATTCTTTAAATGAGCTTCGTTACTGCGACTGAGAGAGTCGACAGAGAAAAACCCATTAGTAAACCGTAAGGATTGAGCTCGCAGTTACGCCGTACTAACGGCATGTGCTTTCTCATGACATCTGGCAGCCGCACTGGCAGTCAGAATGGAGAAAGTCTTGAACACCTATAGGAGGGCCGCAAGTCTAAATTCAACGTTGACTGCACACACGTTGATGATGGTTCATTTGGACGCTGCGCGCATTCATCAGCAAGTATCTTCGAGGCCAGCAAAAGAGATCCACCGGCCCCACTCCACGTCATCTGTATCTCACAGTCGCCTGCGCGCCGCATTTTTTATTGCCGTCACACTAGTGCTGCTGTTTGCTGTTACTGCTGCTGGCGCGCAATCAACGTTCGGCAGTATCCGCGGAGTCGTTCAAGATGCGACGGGAGCGGCTATCCCGAATACGAATGTCACGCTCCACGGCATCGACACCGATTTCAACCGGACGGTTGTATCCGACGCAGCCGGCGCCTATGTTCTGGAGAACGTCCTCTCCGGCACCTATAGCCTGCGCGCGAACCATGCCGGATTCGCGGATAGCATTGTCAACGGAATCGTACTGAAGGCAAGGCAGGACAGCCGTTATACCCTTACGATGTCCGTCGCAAGCGAGTCGCAGACGGTTGAAGTTACAACCTCCGCAGGCCAGATCAACACCGAAAATGGCGTGATCGGAGACAGCAAAGGAACTGGTGAGATCGGGCAGTTGCCTCTCAACTTCCGCGCTTCAACGACGAGCCCACTGGCGGCCCTCGCAACGTCTCCGAACGTTCAGCAAGACAGCCAGGGAAACATTGCCATCGGGAGCGCCACTGCTAACCAGATTGGCTACTCGGTAGACGGCATTTCGACGGCGAACATCTTCAACAGCGCCGCCGGGGCAAATCCTTATCCCTCGCCAGATGGCATCGAAGAGCTCAAAGTTACTGCTTCCAATAACAATGCCGAATTTGCGCAGGTGGCGGACGTCACGTTCACAAGCCGCGGTGGCGGAAATACGTTTCACGGAAGCGCTTTTGAGTACCTGCAAAACGATGCGCTGGACGCTCGCGTGCTCAACTTCACGCAAAAAGCGCCGAAGCATTTCAATACCTTTGGCGGAAGCTTCGGCGGGCCTGTCGTGCTTCCGCGTCTCTACGATGGTCACAACAAGACGTTCTTTTTTGTCGACTATGAGGGTAACCGGAGGCGCACGTCTCAGGCGGAACAATACACAGTGCCCAGTGCGGAAGATCGCTCCGGCAATCTTAATGACCTGGCGTCCACGTTTCCAGTGCTGATAAACCCTGCCACTCAACAGCCTTATTCGAACAATATAATTCCGACTATCAATCCGTTTGCGACAGCGCTTCTTAGTCAGTACTACCCGCTGCCGAACCTATCGGCACTTCCCGGGCAGGTAAACTATCAGACACTTGTTCCGATCCCCTCGAACACAGATGGGTTTGATGCACGTATCGATCAGATACTGACCTCCAAGCAGCAGGTCTATGCGCGCTTCAACAGGAAGAACCTGACGGTGAATGTTGTCAATCCGCTCCTGCCAAACGATGTCGATTCTGAGCACGATCGCAGTTTTCTGATCTCGCACAACTATGTGATCAACACCCACCTTCTGAACGAATTTCGATTTGGATATACGGACACCATTCTCGCACCGAATTTTGGGATCATAGGCGCTGCTGCCTTGCAGGGTTTGACTCTGCAGGTAGGTGGAAATCAAGGTGTCAATGTTTCCAACCACCCGAACGATCAAGGTTTCCCCACGATCAATTTCAGCGACGGTACCAACTTCACGCCGATTGGACGCGACCACGTAGGCCCTACACTGTCGACGACCAAGCAGATCACGGACAACGTGACTTATAACCGCGGCCGGCACACGATCAAGGCTGGTGTTGACGTCCGTTGGGTGCGTTTCGCCGTTCCCGAGATTGAAACACCCTCTGACGACTACGGTCTCTTCACGTTCAACCAGAAGACATTCACCAATAGCTCCTTTGGAGATCTTCTCCTCGGCGCTCCCAATACAACATACTTCGCTGTGACCGGTCCGCGCGATGATGCGGGCGGCCCTGAAGCGGGTATCTATGGTCAGGACCAATGGCAGATCACTAACAAGCTCACTTTCAACTTTGGGCTTCGTTGGGCATGGCAACCTCCATTTGTGGACAAGAACGGCATCCAGGCAAACTTTGACCCTAACTACAACGGTCAGGGAGCAAATGGTCAGGGCGCAGTGATCGTCAACAATATCCTGCTGAATGGTCTCAAGCCAGCGCCAGACTTTCTGGCTTCATTCAATGCGTGTGGACTCGCCGGAATCAACCCGAACTACAACGCTGCCACATGCACGCCGGTTGTCACGAACGCGCAAGACAATCTACCGGCGGGACTGCGGCAGACCTATCTCAGAAACTTCGACCCTCGTGTGAGCATCGCCTATCGGCCGTTCCGGGATACCAAGACCGTCGTCCGTGCGGGCTATGGAATCTATACTGTGACGGCGTTGGGCCAGTTGCAGAATAACAACGAGAGCAACCCCGAAGCAGCGGTGAATACATGGCAGAACAATAACAACGGTCAGCCCATCTTTGTATTTCCGTCGGTCACTCCTCCGGGATCCGGATTACAGTTTGGAGGAGGAGAGCTTGAACAGGCTACCGATCCTCGTTATCGGGATGCGCAGACTGCGCAGTGGAACCTCACTGTGGAACGGGAGATCACGCCCGATACCTCAGTGCGAGTCAGCTACGTCGGATCGAGCACCTATCGGCTGCCAGTGACGGTTGACTTGAATCAGGTAAAGCCTAGCACCCAGCCATTCAATGCAAGTCTTGCTCCATTCCAGAACTGGGGAGTGATCTTCTCCACAAACAACCTCGGTCACCAGAGCTATAACGGACTGGAGCTTGAAGCAAACCATCGCTTGTCGCATGGGCTGTCCTATCAGGCCAACTACACGTGGGCACACAACCTCAGCGATGGTCAGGGTGATGCGCCGACGGCGTTTCAGGGAGAGACTCGCTATGGTCTCGCCGACCTTAACCGGTTTGATATTCCTGCGAACCGCGGAAATGTTGAGGGAACACGTCGGCAGCGATTCTTGACGACAGGGACGTACCAGCTTCCGTTCGGTCAGGGACGCCAGTGGCTGCACTCTTCCCGTCTGGTTGATGGATTCCTGGGAGGCTGGAATCTCAATACAATTACGCTCCTGGAGACAGGTCCGTATTTGACGCCCACTGACAGCATTTCCAACGATCAAACAAATACGGATCCGGCACGCGATGGTTCCATCGTTCGCCCGGACAGGGTCGGTAATCCTATCCCCGCCAATCGGACGCCGAGCCATTACTTCAATCTGAGCGCTTTCGCCAGCACGCCGGTTAACGCAGGCCGTGTCGGTAACGCGAGTGTCGGATCGCTTGAAGGGCCCGGGACGATCGCAGTCAGCGGGGGAGTCGCGAAGGTATTTGTTCTGACCGAAGGTGTGCACGTTCGTTTGGAGTCGACGTTCACGAATGTGCTCAACCACACCAACTATGCGCCGCCTGTTACGAATATCAGCAGCACCGGGGCGTTCGGCGTTCTTAACGCTTCACAGACGGCGGAGAATGCGGGCAACCGTACGGGGCAGGTAGCCGTACGCGTTGAGTTCTAACATCCATCGTAGTCTTTCCACGGCTGAACCGGGCGCACATGCCCGGTTCAACCGTTATTGTTTCCGCTAGACGTTGTTGGCGCTGTCGCCGCCCGTTACGTCGTATGTGGCACCTGAGACCATTCGCGCCGCGTCTGACGCGAGGAAGACGACGACCGGCGCCATCTCTGCCGGGTCGATCCACGGAACACCCAGAATTGATTTGCTCTGCAGCACCTTGCGAGCCGCCTCTTCGTCAGCGGCTTTGTCACCTGTGGGCGTGCGCCCTGACACCTGCAGGGCCTGGGCATATCGTTCTTCGTGACGCGTGAGCGGCGTGTCGATGAGTCCTGGCACAAGGCAGTTCACAGTGATGCCATGCGGACCCAGCTCCATTGCCGCAGACTTCATCAGGCCGATGATGCCCCACTTCGATGCTGAATACGCCGCACCGTTCAGTGTGCCGTGTCGTCCCTGGGTTGATGTGGTCATGATGATGCGGCCGTGTTTCTGCAGTTCCATGTACGGCGCGAAGGCGCGGAGAGCGTTGGCTGTGCCTGTGAGATTTACGTCGATCTGGATGTGCCAATCGGGGTCTTCCATTTGCAGCAGCGGGCGGAACGCCTGGATACCAGCGTTGGCAAACAAGATATCGATATGACCAAATTCGGCATTAATCTTCTCGGCAGCGACACGCAATGCGGGAAGGTCACGCTGGTCGAGCACAAAGCTTCTCCACTGGACGCCGGCGCTCTTTACGATCTCACCAGTCTGGTCGAGTTCGGCGCGAGTGGCAGGTTCGACCCCAGAACGCGGATCGACGACGGCACAGATGTCGATTCCAACAACGTTCGCTCCGCTTTGCGCTAAGTCTACTGCTGCCGCGCGTCCGATTCCGCGTGCCGCTCCAGTCACGATAGCTACTTTGCCGTTGAGGATGCGTCCCCACGAGTCCATCTTCGCCTGAGTCATTTTCCCTCCATATTTCCAGTCATTGAGACTGCGTCCAGGGCTGCCGATCCGCCCGCCGGAAACAATCAGCGTGATACGAGTCCGTTCGCGAACGTCCGTTCTTCGTTTGATGGCATAAGTCGCTTCTTTGTCGTCCATCTACAGTTTGGGAGAGTAGAGATTTTGCCCTTTTCGAATCGCGGGGGATTCTGGATTCTTCAGGTGTACTCGTTAGGGCACCCACGGAACCAACTATGCACCACGAACAAGCTCCAGACGCTCGGATCGAGCGAGATCGATGCGGATCAAGCACAATAGTTCTATGGCATCGAAAGATGGATCCACGCTCGAGACGTTTCACATCCACTTTGAGAATAG
The DNA here is from genome assembly GCA_903970395.1 of Acidobacteriaceae bacterium. Classification (GTDB taxonomy): domain Bacteria; phylum Acidobacteriota; class Terriglobia; order Terriglobales; family Acidobacteriaceae; genus Granulicella. The sequence continues at coordinate 33,628 of CAJCIM010000131.1, read as the reverse complement.
TTATTCTCGTCTGCCGGAGAAGTTTTATGCGCGAGTCGCACCGACGCCCGCTCCGTCTCCGCAGCTGATAAAGCTGAATTTGCAGCTCGCTAAGGAGCTTGGTCTTGATTCCGACGGGCTCGCAACGCCGGAGGGCATTGAGGTGCTCGCGGGGAGTCGTGTGGCTACCGGATCGGAGCCACTTGCGATGGCTTACGCAGGCCACCAGTTCGGCTATTTTGTGCGTCAGCTGGGCGATGGCCGAGCCAACCTGCTGGGTGAGGTGATCGGCCGGGATGGGGTTCGTTACGACATCCAGCTGAAGGGTTCCGGACGGACTCCGTTTTCGCGCAACGGCGATGGCCGAGCTACGCTCGCTGCCGTTATGCGCGAGTACATTGTGAGTGAAGCGATGTCGGTGCTCGGTGTGCCTACGACACGAGCGCTCGCGGTGGTTGCCACGGGGCAGCCGGTGTTTCGAGAGGCTGCTCTCCCCGGCGCGGTGCTGACCAGGGTGGCGACAAGTCATCTCCGCGTAGGGACATTTCAATACTTTTTAGCGAAGGGCGATGTCGAGGGCATTCGTACGCTGGCTGAGTACGCCATCGCGCGTCACTATCCCGAAGCGGCCTTCGCTCCGCGAAGGTATCGTGCGCTGCTTGATGGAGTGATTGCGCGGCAGGCGAAGCTGGTCGCGCAGTGGATGCTGCTTGGATTCATTCATGGCGTCATGAATACGGACAACACGTCCATCTCCGGGGAGACGATTGATTACGGGCCGTGTGCGTTTATGGAGGCCTATGATCCGAAGACCGTGTTCAGTTCGATTGACCACCAAGGGCGGTACTCCTACAGCAATCAACCACACGCTCTGCACTGGAACCTGACCCGTCTGGCAGAGTCGCTACTGCCGCTGCTGGTGGAGGAAGAGGGGAGCGATGAGGCTGGACTGGCATCGGCACATGCTGCGTTAGAGCAGTTCGGTGTGCAGTTCGAAGCAGCTCGCGATGCGGGTATGCGAGAGAAGCTGGGACTTACTGCAGAGTATGTGGGCGACACCGAGCTCGCAGCGGACCTTCTCAACCGCATGGCAGAGAACCGCGCAGACTATACGCTTACCTTCCGCAGACTTTGTGATGCGGCTGCGGATGTGAATGGGGCGCGAGGCGTACGTGTGTTGTTTGCGGAACCTGCGGCCTTCGATGCGTGGGAGGTTCTGTGGCGGCAGCGCTTGATGAAAGAGCAAATTTCGCCAGAAGAACGCGCTGCAAGGATGCGTCGCGTGAATCCAGTGTTTATTCCGCGCAATCACCTTGTGGAGGCGGCGCTGCAAGCCGCGACTGAACAGCAGGACTTTCAGCCCTTTGAGGCGCTGCTCGATGCGTTGGCACATCCCTACAACGACAGTCCGGGGATGGATCGATACTCTACACCGGCGCGTCCTGAAGAGTATGTCCACCAGACATTCTGCGGGACTTGACGATAGGCGCAGCGGGAGTCGCTCCTAATCCAGTTTCACACCTGCGTCGAGGACTTGTGGAGACACAGGATTTCCAATGTGCTGCAAACTGCTCTATAGTGCTACCGGGATTCAAACAGGCCATGCCGACACACGAGAGTGAATCAACGATGCGTTCGATCAATCGCAGGACTTTTCTTCATACCGCAGCAAAGACCGCGGCAGCCGCGGGTGCCACGTCCTATCTTCGCCCTTTGTTTGGGCAGGCGGACGTGCAACGGTCTCCGAATGACCACATCCAGCTTGCTCTCATCGGCGCCGGTATCCAGGGACAAGGTGACACGAAGACTGCGATACAGGTACCTGGCGTAAAACTCGTAGCAGTCGCAGACTGCTACGATGGCCGCTTGACGCATGCGAAGGAGTTGTGGGGCGCGGACATCTTCACCACTCGTGACTATCGCGAGATCCTCAGTCGCCCGGACATAGATGCGGTCTTGATTGCGACGCCAGACCACTGGCACAAACAGGCTGCCGTCGATGCCATGCGCGCGGGCAAGGATGTCTACCTTGAGAAGCCGATGATCCACCTTTACTCGGATGGGCCGGAGATCATCCAGGCAGCGCAATCGACGAATCGCATCTTGCAGGTCGGCAGCCAGCGCGTCAGCAACATTCTTTACTCCAAGGCAAAGGAGCTTCTCACCTCTGGCGCCATCGGCAAATTGAACATGGTCACCGCGCGTTGGGACCGCAACTCCTCCCTAGGTGCGTGGAACTACTCTGTTCCGCTCGATGCTTCGCCTGAGACCTGCGACTGGCCGCGTTTTCTCGGCACCGCACCGAAGGTCCCCTTCTCGGGCGAGCGCTTCTTCCAGTGGCGCAAGTGGAAGGACTACGGCTCGGGTGTGGCCGGCGACCTGTTCGTGCATCTCTTCAGCGGAACGCACTTCATCACCGGTTCACATGGCCCCACGCGGGCGGTGGCAACGGGTGGTCTTCGCTACTGGAAGGACGGCCGCGACGCCAATGATGTCCTCCTCGGCCTGCTTGATTATCCAGAGGGGTTCAACCTCAGCCTTCGCGTCAACTTTGTCGATGGTGGCGAGGAGAGCGAAGGCTTCCTCTTCACTGGTTCCGAAGGCACGATGGAGATTACGACGAGGTCCGTCAGCGTGATTCGGAGCCCGATGTCGAAGGAGCCCGGCTACACTGTCTCCACATTCGCGGACGCGATGCAGAAGCAGTATGTCGAGGAGTATCGCAAGAAGTATCCAGTTGTGCATCCTGACGGGCCGCCGCCACGCAACGTTGAGACCTATGTTGTGCCTGACGGATACTCCGACAGCTACGACCACTTCCACAACTTCTTCAACGCCGTCCGCACACGCAGGCCTGTCGTTGAAGATGCAACGTTTGGCTTTCGTGCCGCGGGTGCAGCTTTGCTATGCAACCTCAGTGTGGAGCGAGACAACGTTGTGCACTGGAACCCTGAGACGATGAAGATTGTATAGCTATCAGATCTGATGGAGCTAAGTGTGAACTGGTCTTTGAAATGCGTCGCTCTGCTTTTACTGCCCGTGGCTGTATGCAGTGTCGCGTCCGCGCAGGATCCTGCGCACGCCACGGAGTATCGTATGCAACATCCAGGCGATGGTCCCGGTGGTGAACCGCGCGTCTCGTTTTTAGTGCATCGTCTTGGCACGGATCATGCGGAAGGCATCTCTGTCTTGGACATGAATGGCGATGGCTTTGACGATCTGCTGAGCGGCGCGTACTGGTACGAGAATCCGGGTGCCAACGGCGGGGAGTGGAAGCAGCATCAGTTCCGCACGGTTGGTACCCACAACGAGTTCGTAAACGACTGCGGAGAGTGGATCGTCGATGTTGACCACGATGGTCTGCCGGATCTTGTCACCACGGGGTGGATCTCGAACGGCCTGTGGTGGTATCGCAACCCTGGCCCAAAGGCTGTGGCTGCCGGGGAGCTCTGGAAGGGCGAAAAGATTACGGATAGTTTTGACACCGAAGGTGGAGCGTTTGCTGACATCAATGGCGATGGCAAGCCTGATGTCGCTCTTGCCCACTACAACCGCTCTGGTGTTCTATGGGTAGATTTCAGCCAAGCCAAGCCACGGGTGCACCACCTTGGAGGCAGCGAGCAGGATGGGCATGGCATCGGCATTGTTGATATCAACGGCGACGGCAAGGCCGATATCCTGACGACCCACGGATGGTTTGAGCAGATCGATGCCGACAACGATAAATGGACGTGGCATGCGGATTGGGAGCTTGGCGATACCGGCTTTCCCATCCTCGGCTACGATGTAAACCACGATGGCAAGATGGATCTGATCTATGGTCAAGGCCACGGCTATGGCCTCTACTGGCTTGAGCAGGCGGGTACCCCCGCTCATCGTCTATGGATTCGCCACACCATCGACGAGTCTTTCTCTCAATCGCATGCGTTGGCCCTGGTTGATATCGATGGTGATGGCAATCCGGAGTTGATTACAGGGAAGCGGTATCGTGGCCACTCTGGGAATGATCCGGGATCGTATGACCCCGTCGTCGTCTATGCGTTCAGGCTTCCGGGTGCTGCTGCATTCGCCGCCATTCAAGCAAAACACGCGGATCAATCGGGCTCGATGGCAGAGAAGCCGGTCTCGGATACGATGCGCATTGCCAGCAGCGATCATGATCCTGTCTTCAGCCGGATTACGCTCTCCATAAACGGAACAGCGAGCGCCGGAACTCAGTTCATCGCGGCGGACTTCGACCATGATGGAGATATCGATTTAGCGAGTGCAGGTAAGCTAGGAGCGCACATCTTCGAGAATATGAAGATCAATCACGTCCCTAAAGACGTTCGCGAAGAGATGCAACCCATCAATCGCAAGTGGCCGTTCCCTGGCGAAGGAAAGGAAGTCGAACAGGAAGACGGTCCCAAGCCATAGATCCCGCATTCTGATCGAATCAGTCCTCTCCTCGAAAGCGATAGCCGATGTGTGTTTCGGTGAGGATGTACGTTGGATGACTGGGATCGTCTTCGAGTTTCTTCCGTAGCTGATTGATGACGACGCGGAGATACTCGCGTTCGTTGCCATATGTCGGACCCCAGATGGAGCGGAGCAAAACTTCGTGGCGCACGGGGAGACCGGCATGTTCAATCAGGAATCGGAGAGTTTCATACTCTTTCGGAGTAAGGTGGATCTCCCTGGCGCGCTTCTCGACGCGGCGACTAGTGTCGTCCAGGGTGATGTCGCCGACCACGACGATGATCTCCGGCTTCGCTGCCTGAGTGCCTGGACGACGAATGGCAGCGCGGAGCCTCGCCGTCAGCTCTCCAATCTGGAAGGGCTTTGTGATGTAGTCCCATGCTCCCGAATCGAGAGCTTCTACGACGTCCGCTTCTTCATCGCGAACAGTCAACATAATAATAGGAAGCTGAGGGTAGCTCTGGAAGATTCTCCGGCATGTTTCTTTGCCGCCCATGCCGGGCATGTTGATGTCCAGCAATACTGCATCGTAGTCGACCATGCGAAGGCGTACGAGCGCCTCCTCTCCGTTGATGGCCTCTCCGACGGCAAATCCAAGCGCGCCGAGAGTCTCAAAGAGGCTTTGGCGAATTCCAGCGTCATCCTCTACTACCAGGACTTTACTCTTCAGTGTCACATCGAGTCCTTTCTCGCGATTCGAGGCAGTGTGATGGTAAACGCCGTTCCATTCGAACGATCGCTATCGACCGAGACACGTCCCTGATGTGCCTCGGTGATGCGCCTGACGACGGAGAGACCGATGCCAGTGCCAGAGATGTTTCCGACCGACCCATTGCAGCGATAGAAGCGCTGGAAGATCTTCTCTCTCTCATCAAGGGGAATAAAGGAACCTTCGTTGCTGACAGTAAGCGCGACCTCAGCTGCCTGCTGCTTTACGCCAACGACTACCGGAGAGCCAGGACTGCTGTACTTCACGGCGTTGTCGAGTACCAGGACAAGAGCCATCTTGAGAAGCTTTCTGTCTGCCCGGACTACGCTGGGTTCAGCGAGTCCCTGAATCTCGAATGCATGGTCTCCCAAATCCTGTGAGCAAGCCTCGACGCTGCTCTCGATCAGCTGAGCGATATCTATGTCTTCGCGGTAGAGCTTTAGATCGGCTCCGTCCAGCCTAGCTGTGAGGAGGAGATGATTTGTTAGATCACTTAGCTGGCCCGCATGCCGATCAATCAGGCCGACTAACTTTTCCTCGGAGCCGGACAGGGTGTTCATGGCGAGTAGACCCGAACTCGACACCCTGATTGTTGTGAGAGGACTCTTGAAGGCGTGCGCCAAGCCATCCAGTATGGCAGACCGAAGTTGTTCACTCTGCCGGGCTGCCTCTGCGTTCGCTTCCGTGGAAAAGGAACGGGCCCTCTCGATTGCAACCGAGGCCAGGGATGCTGCGGCATTTACAGATACGGGGTCTAGAGAGTGTCCGCATAAGGCCAAAGCCCCTATCGCGCGCGTTCCTGATCGCAGCACCCTCCGGGATATGCCGGCGGGAAGGTCATCGCCGTCTGCTTCCTTGTAAAAGACGGAATGGATGTCCTTGTCGCTAAGGTCGCAGGCTCCGCTTCTGCACATGCGCATGTCAAGAGCGTTCCACAGAGCAACGCCTTGTACTTGCAGGTTGGAACGGATGAGATCCGCGAGCGGCTGTTCGACGGTCGCCATCTGATCGAGCAGGAGAATATGCTGGCTCAACTCGTACAGCTTCTGCAAACGCTCCTGGTGCGCCTCAGACTCGCGCGCATGCCGGATCACCCGGTTCGAGAGCCTGCTGACGAGAAGCGCAGCCGCTTCAAAAGTAAGAAGGGCTACCCAGTCGCGCGAGTCTGTGATGAAAAGGGCGAACAGCGGTTCTGTGAAGAAGTAGTCGAGGCAGACAACAGAGACGATTGAGACGATGCTGGACTCGAGAAACCCCCAGCGAAGCGCAATGACAACTACGAGAAACAGGTGAATCGAGGTTGCTGAAGAGAGATTGAGGTGGAGATGGAATGCGAGGAGCGAGAGCAGCAAGGCAGAGATACTGCCCAGGAAAACCCTACTGACCACTGTACGGATTTGCCTGGCGATCATGAGTTAAAGCCCGCAGATACTCCTCTCTAATCACTATAGAGCGCTCACCATAAGTAAACCGTTAAGAACATGCTTATGCGTTGCTAACGGCTTTCAAGATTCACTGGGAGTGTCGGTCTTTTGCCGGCACAGAGGTGATTCAAATGGAAGTCTTTAGAGGCCCAATTTCAGCAATTGGAGCAGCAACAGCAGCACAAGCGTCCCCCGTAGAGGGTTCGGCCCTGTTGCGGAAGCACAATAAAATGAGCGAGCAAAACCCATGCGTGAAGCCGGAGAGCGGTTCTGGCAAATCCGGCATGATGAGTGTTGTTCGCGCGATCGTATGTTGTCTGTGTGTTGTTGTCGGCGCCTTCGCGCACGCGCAATCGACGTTCGGCAGTGTTCGCGGAACGGTACAGGACGCCACTGGCGCCGCCATTCCCGGCACGGAGCTTATTCTGCACAGTGTCGATGAGAATACAGACCGGAACTTTACAACAGACTCTACCGGAGACTTTCTCTTCGAGAATGTTAAGGCGGGCCATTACAGCCTCAAGGCACATCACGAAGGCTTCGCCGACACACTTACGTCCGGGATCGTCGTTGAGGCGCGTCAGGACCTGAGGCTGGCAGCCACGCTCAAGGTTGCAGATCAGGCGACCACCGTTGAGGTTTCCACCGGTGCCGATCAGATCAATACGGAGAATGGCACGATCAGCGACTCGAAGACCAATATCGAGATGACGCAGCTGCCTTTGAATAATCGCGCTACCACTACCAGCCCGCTCGGATCACTTGGTCTCTCGCCCAACGTGCAGACGGATAGCGCCGGAAACATCGCCATCGGTGGCGCGAGCTCGTCGATGATCAACTTTTCGGTGGATGGCATCTCCACTGCGAACGTCCGACAGAATGGAGCCTTGCAGGATGCTTACCCCTCGCAAGAGGGTCTCGCTGGTGTAAAGGTTACGGCCTTCAATAACAGCGCGGAGTTTTCCCAGGTGAGTGACGTTACATTCACCACCAAGAGCGGAACCAATAACTATCACGGGAGTGTGTTCGAGTATCTGCAGAACCAGGCGCTCGACGCCGCTCCGTATGGTTTTCCAACCAAGCTGCCCAAGAAGTACAACACGTTTGGCTTCTCGGTAGGCGGGCCGGTGGCGATTCCCCACCTCTACGATGGCCACAACAAGACCTTCTTCTTCGCGGATTACGAGGGCAATCGCAAGAGCACGGCAACGCTTCAGCAGTTTCTGGTCCCTTCCGTTGCTGACCGCACCGGGGACCTGAGCGATCAGGTTGTTGGAACGGGTTGCGGTGGCCCCAACACGGTTGCGCAGGGCGCTATCAACCCGACGGCGAAGGCTCTACTCGCCTACATCCCGCTGCCGAACGTGCCGGTAACGCTTGCCTGCAACAATGGGCAAGAGGCTAATGTCCCCTTCAACTATGAGAACTTTCAGCCCATACCCTCAAAGACAGACGGTGCAGACCTGCGGATCGATCAGACGATTGGATCGAAGCAGTCGCTGTATGCGCGCTTCAGCCGGAAGAACATCACGGAAGATGTTGCGAACCCGTTCCTTCCTGACGATGCGGACAGCATTCATAACCGCAGTCTGTTGGTCTCGCATACGTACACCATCACGCCCAAGGTCCTGAACGAGTTCCGCTACGGTTTTACTAACGTCACTACCAACGTGAACTTCCCGATCCAGGGGTCAACCGCGCTCAGCCAGCTCGATCTCAACGGCGTGAACATCAGCCAGCACCCGCTGACTCATGCCTTCCCCACCTTCAACTTCAGCTCGGGTACAGGCTTCCTCAGCAATCAGAGCACGGGGAGCATCATTGGGAGAGACAAGGCTGGCATCACCCAGTCGAAGACAACCCAGTTCAGCGATAATGTGACCTTTACCGTTGGCAAGCATACCTTCAAGGGCGGGTTGGATATTCGCCGGGTGCGCTACTTCGACCTGGAGAGCTTCGCTCCGGAGTTTGCGTCTGACGATTTTGGAACCTTTGTCTTTCAACCCGCTTACGATCAGCAAGGCGACCATTTCACGGGAAATGCTTTCGGAGACTTCCTCGAAGGGGCTCCTGCCAACCTCTTTTTCGCAGTGTCGAGCCCGGATGTCGGTGGCACAGCGACGCAGTACAGCTTCTTTGGGCAGGATGAGTACCAGATCAACAGCCGTTTGACGCTCAACTACGGTCTTCGCTGGCAGATTCTTCCAGGCTTCCAGGAAGATGGAGGCAATCTGGCCAACTTCGATCAGCGGAAGAACGCGATTGTTGTACCGGATGCGCTTGCTGGCTACCTCCAGAGCCAGAACATCACGGCCTCCAATACTGCGTTCCAGAATTCCTTCAATGCCTGCGGTGGCGGAGCGATGTCCGGCAGTCCTATCAACACCCAACCCAGCAACAACCTTCCTAACGGCCTGCCTTGCACGGCGTATATCACGGCCAGCCAGGATGGGTTGCCTCAGAGCCTGCGCCAGACCTACAAAGGTAACTTCCAGCCGCGCGTCGCTATCGCGTACCGTCCCTTCAATGACACGAAGACAGTTGTGCGTGCGGGATTCGGCATTTATACAATGACGAACCTTGGCCCGCTCTCCTTCAACAACAGCGGTAACCCGACCTCCAGCCTCTTCACCTACGCAAACAGCAATAAGGCTGGGGCCAACACGCCGCAGATCGTCTTCCCAAGCACCGCACCTCCAAATGCAGGTGGTTCAAGCATAGGTGGCGGTGGTCTCGACCAGGGAGTCAATCCCCTGTACCGCGACCCGCAGTCTAATCAGTGGAACGTGACGGTTGAGCGCGAGATCACCAACAGCACGGTGTTGCGGGCCAGCTACATCGGGATGCACACCTACCGGCTAAGCCTGACAGAGGACCTGAACCAGGTTCAGCCGAGCACGACCCCATACGATAGTGCCGTCAGCGGCACTGCTGGCCCGTTTGTCGACAACCGGGCTCCCTATCAAAACTGGACGACGCTTCTCAGCACATTCAACGCCGGGGAGGACAACTACAAGGCGTTTGTGCTGGAGGCCACACGCAGGATGGATCATGGCTTGTACTTCAGTGCGAACTACACACTGGCGAAGAACGTCGCGGACAACCAGGGTGATGCTCCGGGCGCGTTCGCAGGCGAGGTCAACTATGGATCGGCAATTACAGACCGCTTCCACATCAAGCAAGACCTTGGCAATGTTGAAGGCACTCGTCGGAATCGCATGTTGCTGACGGGCGTTTACCAGTTGCCTTTCGGCAAGGGACGCTCCTTCCTGAATGGCGGTGGTATCAAAGATGCAGTCCTGGGTGGCTGGGATCTTACAACGGTGACGTTGCTGGAAACCGGTCCATGGCTTACGCCTGTCATTGGCCCCTCCAACGACGCGTCCAATACGAACCCGGCGGGCCGTGAGACTATTGTGCGTCCCGATGTCGTCTCCAACAACTTCTATGCCGGTCAGTCCAGAGCGGCATACTTCAATGTCCATGCATTTGCTGCTACACCTGCCAATGCAGGCCGTATCGGAAACGCGGGTGTTGGCATTCTGCAAGGGCCAGGAACAGAGACGGTCAGTTTGGGTGTCGCGAAGCAGTTCCATCTCTCCGAGAAGGTTATTGGACGCTTCGAGACAACGTTCACGAACGTACTGAACCATACCAACTTTGCACCGCCTGCGACTGTCATCGACAATAATCAGTTTGGAGCGTTGACGGCACCACAGACGGCGGAAAATGCAGGGAACCGTACAGGACAAGCAGCATTGAGAATCGACTTCTAAGTCGAACTCGCTCTTCCTCAAGGCGAGGGGGTATACCCTCCTCGCCTATTTTTATTTTTTGCGGCCGCATAAAGGAGGTCGTAACGAGATTTAGTGCAGGTCCATGGAATAGAGGTTTCCGGTGAAGCTGCGTGCTCGCACGAGGGGGTGGCCGTCGCGTGTGAGGCCGCCAAAGACGTAGTCCAGCGCGTCGCTCTGACTGAGGTCGGCGAGTTTGACGATGATGTCAACCTTGTTCTCCGGCACAGTGATGCGGACGATCGGTTGCGCGGGGTCGAGTGATGCATGCACGAACAGTGCGCTGCCATCCTTTGACCATATGGGGTCAGCTCCGGAGTCGACCGGGAGTTGCGTCCACGCCTTGGTGGTAAAGTCGTAGAGCATCACACGACGTTGATCGAGAGAGAGGGCGGCGAGATATCGGCCGTTCGGCGACCAGCGCGGGCTGAAGAGGCCTTCACTGCGCGGCAACTGCTCGACCTGCCCAGTGGCGAGGTGCACGATCTCGATGGTGCGAGCGGCAGTTTCTTTACCCATGAAGTCGTTAATGCGTCCAAAGGCGATGGACTGGCCATCGGGCGACCACGAGGGATCACCGGCGTTGCGCGATTCGGCTAGTAGAGGCTTGAGATCGCTGCCATCCGAGCGTGTGACGTAGATTTGCCATGCCTGGCCGGGCTCCCTGGCCATGATGGCGAGGTGAGAGGCGTCGGGTGACCACCGGGCTAGGAAGGTGTAGAGCGTGTCAGGCGAGACCTGCACGCGTTCGTTGCCGTCGGCTCGCGCCCGCCACAGTTTGCCCTCGGTGTCAGTCCATGCGACCCATTGGCCGTCGCGGGAGTAGTCCACGCGAACTGCGGCGGCGAGAAACCCCTTGACGGGTGTGAGTTCGCCCTGCGGTGTGACCTCGCGCAGCTCCGAGCGGGAGTCGGTGCCGAGGAAGTAGATGCGCTGGCCGGTGCGTGCTGCCACAGGCGATTCAAAGGCCAGCGGGCCGTTGGTGAGTCGTGTCGCCCCACTGATAGCGTCGCGTTTTAGCTGCCAGAGATCGTTGTTGCCACCCTTGCTCGACTGGAATACGTACGACTTTCCATCCGAGGTCCATACCCCACAGCACTCACTTGCGGGTTCGTTGAACCCGTCGAGAATACGAAGAGGCGTATGGCTGCCGCGCGGCATCTGCCAGATGGCCAGCGTGTGACGCACGGGGTCCATGATGGTGAAGCGCAGCATTTTTCCGTTGGGCTGCCAGCGCAGCCAGAAGGCACGGCCCGTCAGGGATGCGAAGTGCACCGGCGGCTGGCCGGAGAGATGCACAAGATATAGATCGTTGCCGTTCGCATAGAGGATTGCATCGGCGCCTTCGCCCGCGGACTCGGGCATCCAGGTGGCGTCGTGTGCCATGACGTTGCCGACGCGGAGGGCTGAGCCGCCGGTGGTCGGCGTGACCCAGAGAGGCTGTTCGCTCTCCGGAGAGAGATGGTCGCGGAGCAGCAGGCGCGCGCCGTCAGGCGAGATGTCTCCAAGTGCGGGGCTGGCGACCTCGGATGGGACGTTCACTGGTATGCCTTCGCCGCCGGAGACGGGAATTGCTGTCAGTACGCTCTGACCGTTGTCCAGCGTGGCGGCGTAGAGATGCACGCCGTCGGTGGCGACAGCGGCAAGGTTCTCCATGCTGTCCACGCTTGGGGAGAGATGTCCATTGTGGGTGATCTGGTGTATCTCTGGAGGAACCGTTCGTGTGAGCCGCGAGCCAGCGAAGAATCCGCCACCTGCTGCAAGAAGAACGACGGATCCTGTGGCGACCCAAGGCCAGATAGTTCTCTGCTTCGGAGTCGATAGATTGACGGTTGCTGCTGCGGGGAAGTGCGGTTCAATCGGCGCGGGTGTCTCTTCTTCTCTGATCGTGTGCGGGGCAGTTGCAGCTGTTCCAGAGATCGAGTCGGATGCGATTGGGCCTACGGGGGCGATGAACCGGTAGCCCCGGCGCGCGAGTGTCTCGATAAAGCGAGGGTTCTCGGCCGAGTCTCCGAGCGCTTCGCGGATCTTATTAATAGCTGTGCCGAGGGAGTGGTCAAAGTCGACGACTGTGTCCTTGCCCCAGAGCCGAGCCTGCAGCTCCTCACGGGAAACAACCTGACCGGGCCGTTCCACCAGCGCAGCCAGCACCTTGAAGGGTTGGCTCTGGAGCTTGACCCGGAAGCCAGCCTTCCACAACTCGCCTGACTGCAGATTGACCTCAAAAAGGCCAAAGGCAAGCCGTGTATTAGCAACCGGACTCGTCATTCTCGTACTCACAAACCTCGACTTTTAAGGGTAACACCTTATTCGTGGTGACTTCTATCTGATGAAGACATACGCTCAAGTAACTGATTTACGACAATTTACTCGTTGATATCGAATTGAGACACAAACGACCGTCGGAGGATTGCGTTGAACGTTCCGCTTTGTTCAAGGTTGCTGACGGTTCTCGCAGCCCAGGCTTAAGCGGACCGGGGTTCGATACGGTCTTAGCGCATAGACCTGTGCCTCGGCTCGAGCAACCGGAACATTTGGAGGCAAGTCAATGCAAGTACTACATCGCACCAGCCGAATGGGCAGCGCTCTTCTTCGCGTCCTGATGCTGGCCCTTCTTCTCGCGGGCTTCGGTTCCGCACTCACGGCGCAGACCGACACGGGCCGCGTTACCGGCACGGTCGCGGACAACTCGGGAGCCATCATCCCTGGCGCTACTGTCACCCTGACCGATACCGATACCGGCGCAATCTCAACTCGCACCACAGGCAGCGACGGCACGTTCACGTTCCCGGCTCTAGTCCGGGGGCACTACTCGATCCAGACGAGCGCCGCGGGCTTTACGGCTGAGCAGCAGGCGTTTGAGCTGCAGCTGCAGCAGGTGCAGGCCATCGACTTCAAGCTCAATCCCGGTGCGACCAACACTACGGTAGAGGTCACCGGAGCGGCGCCGATCGTTGATGTCTCGACGTCTTCCACGGGCGAGGTGATTGAAGGACGCCAGGTGACGGACCTGCCGCTCGATCAGCGCAACTTCCTGAACCTTGCTGAGCTGACACCCGGTGTGACGCGTGGCGCGTATGGCTCTGACGCATCCGGTGTGAACCAGAACGTGGAGACGATACGCTATTCCGACGGTGGCGGTGGTGCACTGACTGTCAACGGCCTGCGTGCGCAGGCGAACAACTTCCTGCTAGACGGCCTGGACAACAACGAGTCACTGGTGAACACGATCGTCATCTTCCCGTCGCCTGATGCGATTCAGGAGTTCCGCGTTACGACTGCAGTTGCGGCTGCAGAGTTTGGCCGCGCTGGTGGCGCTATTGTGAACGCGTCGATCAAGTCAGGTACGAACCAGATCCACGGCACCGCGTTTGGCTACTTCCGCGATCAGATCTTCGATGCGAACAGCCAGTACTTCAACCCCGGCAGTGCACCGATTCCGTTTCAGCGGAAGCAGTTTGGCTTTGCCGCTGGCGGACCGATCCTGAAGAACCGCCTCTTCCTCTTTGGCGACTACCAGGCGCTGCGTCAGAAGCAGCCACAGGACTCCGGCTTCCAGACAGTTCCAACCGCGCTGATGCGCACGGGCAACTTTACAGAGCTGCTTGGGCTGGGCACGACCACGAACCCCAGCAACTTCTCCAGCGTGACGGGCTGCACCGGTACGGTTGCGGTGAACGGCGGCATCTACGACCCCACCACCTGCCAGCAATTTGGCGCGGGCACTGGGCAGGCGAATATTATTCCGACCAGCCGCATCAACCCGGCGGGCATCAATTACCTGAACGCGTTCGACAACCCGACCCGCGCGGGCGTGCTGAATAACTTCTTCGTCACTCGCCGGAACATTACCAACTACAACGACTTCAATGTTCGGCTTGACTACCACCTGTCGGGCAAGGACTCTGTGTTTGGCCGTTACAGCTATGGCCAGGACAACAACACCATCACCAGCCTGTTTACCAAGCTGCCTGCGGGTTTCGCATCGGGAGATAACGTCAACCATCCTCGCGGTATCGCAGCGGGTGAGACGCACCTGTTCACCAATAACCTCGTCAACGAGTTCCGCTTCGGTTACAACCGTCCCTTCTACGCATACGAGCCGCCCGATGAGGGCACGCCAGTCTCGCAGAACCTCGGCATTGTGAATGCGAACCGTAACTCCCTACTTGGTGGCGGCGCGTTGATTGGCGGCAGCAATACAGAGCTCGCATACACCGGCGATGGTGGCCCGTACTCCGTGCCAGAGAAGACGTACCAGTATGCGGACGCCCTTACCTGGACGCATGGGCTGCACACCATCAAGGGCGGCGCCAACATTCTGCGCCGCGAGGTCGACTTCTTCCAGGGCAACGATGCGAAGGGTTCGTTTGTGATCGGCGGTATCAACTTTCCCGGTACCGGCCGCTTTACAGGTTATGAGACCTCCGAGTTGTTGGCTGGTTTCACCGATTATCAGATCGGCGCGGCCAGTACGTTCTTCCGCACGTTCAACTATGAGACGGGTTACTTTATCCAGGACGACTGGAAAGCGACGCGACGTCTTACGCTGAACCTGGGTTTCCGCTATGACTTGTACACGTTTCCTTACGAGCAGAACAATAACCAGGCAAACTACAACATCCCCACGGGCCAGCTGCTGATCGCGGGCCAGAACGGCAACTCGCGGTCGCTGGTGAACACCAACAAGGGTGACTTCGCTCCGCGCGTTGGCTTTGCGTATGACGTCTATGGCAACGGACGGACGTCGATTCGCGGCGGTTACGGTATCTACTACTTCCTTGATCGTGGCGGAATCGGTAATCAGCTTTCCAATAACCCGGGCTTCAACGGTCTGCAGACGTACACGGCGGCCAATGGTTTCCGAGTAACATTCACTGGCCAGGGCCCCACGGGCGATAACAACAGCACTGCGGCCACAGCGGCGCTGCCGCTGCCGGTCTTCGGCGCGTCGGCCATTACTCCGGCGTTGGTGGCAAACTCCAGTGTGATTGCAGAGGTACCGAACAACAAGAACAGCTCGGCCCAGCAGTACGATCTGCAGTTGCAGCAGCAGATCGATCGCTATACGTCGTTCACGATTGCATACGTTGGCAACAAAACAGACCATCTTGCTACGTACTTCAACGCGAACGCACCGCAGTTGCTGACCGGTGTGCCCACGTACACGAATGTGCAGACCATCACGGAGAACCTGGCGGAGGGTACTGGCCGTTACGATGGCCTGCAGCTGTCCTTGAACCGCCGCGTGGCGAATAACCTGTTCGTCACGGGTGCTTACACGTGGTCGCATACGCGTGACAACTCCAACGGAGCGTTTGGCACGGGTGCGTCAGCTTCGGGTTCGCGGTTCTTCATTGAGAACGGTCAACCACAGTTCAAGCTGAACTACGGCAACTCCGACCAAGATCAGCGAAACGTCTTCGTGGGATCGATCGTCTACAGCCTGCCATATGGTCATGGACAGAGGTTCGGTGCATCCGCGCCGCGCATTTTGGACGAGACTCTAGGCGGTTGGCAGATCAACTCGCTGACAACCGTCGACAGCGGTACGCCGTTTGACATTACCACCGGAGGCGGGCAGCTTACATTCACAAACGCCGCTGGAGCGAGCTTCTCAGCTGGCGCGAACACGGACAACCGCGCCGACGTCATCAGCTTCCAGCATGTGTCTCGCAACTTTGTGGGTGGCTCTGCCAACGCGAACAACCGTACCTACTTCACGGGCACCTTCGCGGCTCCGCCGACGGTTACCGTCAATGGCAACCCGGCGTACCTCCGTCCTGGCAACGTAGAACGCAACCAGTTCTTTGGGCCCGGTTTCACATCGGAGGACATTGGCCTGTTCAAGGACTTCGCAATCACCGAACGTGTGAAGTTCCAGTTGCGTGCGCAGGCCTACAACCTCTTCAACACGCCGGAGTTCACGAACCCCGACACCAGCATCAACGATGGCGTTAAGGACTATGCGACGGGTACGGTCACGACTGGCCCGGGCTTCGGCTTCGGTTCGATCAGCGCCACTCGCTCGCAGTCTGAGCGCCAGTTGGAGTTCGCTGCGCGCATCAACTTCTAACCTGCTTCGCGTTTCGACCGGGGCGGCACTGCAACTCCCCTTGCAGCGCCGCCCTACTTTTAGAGGCAATGCCTCTGTTGTTCCCCATTCTCTTTAGTACTTTTCAGACCCATCCTATCTCTGCGAATCATCACGATGAAATCTCTGCTCTCTTTATTTGCCATCTTTCTGTTCCCCGCTCTGTTCCCCGTTGTGTCGAATGCGCAGTCGCTTCGTGTTACGAGCATCGACCCGCCGAACTGGTATGCGCAGTTGCCGAAGCCGATGCTGCTTGTGCATGGCGAAGGACTCAGTGGTGCGACGTTCACACTTTCGGACCTCGCGCTGACCATTGATAGCACGGTTATCTCGGCGAATGGGCACTATGCGCAGCTTTGGCTATCGACCTCACCTGCGCAGCCTGAGACGATTCATATTTATGCGCAGCACGGTGCGGAGCATGTCGATACGCCCTATACCTTCGCTGCCCGCCGCACGGATGGCATGGCAGGATTTTCGTCGCGTGATGTGATGTATCTGGTCATGACGGACCGCTTTGCCGATGGCGATCTTGCCAATGATGGCCCCAACGCGAACCTGAAGGCAGAGGCTCCTGATGCCGTAGCAGACCGTGCCAAGGCGCGCGGCTGGCACGGCGGCGATCTACGCGGGGTGCAGCAACATCTCGACTATCTGCAGCAGCTCGGTGTGACTACGCTGTGGATTACGCCGGTCTATGAGAACCACGAGGAGAGCAGCTATCACGGATACGGCGCTACTAATCTCTACCGTGTGGACGAGCACTACGGCACGCTTGCCGATCTACAGTCTCTTGCTGCGGAGCTCCATCGCCGTGGCATGAAGCTCGCTCTGGACACGGTGCCCAACCATGTGGGGCCAGCGAATCCCTGGTTGGCAGACGAACCCGCGCCGAACTGGTTTCATGGTACTGGTGCGCAACATTTGAATGGTGAGACCAACTTCCGTGCATTGATTGATCCCCATGCGCCAGATCGCGACCGCGTCGGCACGCTTCAAGGCTGGTTCGGCAACACGCTGCCGGATATGGACACCGATGATCCAGCGGTAGCGAAGTACCTGCGTCAGAACGCGGAGTGGTGGATTGAGCAGACCGGCGCCGATGCACTGCGTATCGACACCTTTCCTTACGTTAACCGTGAATTCTGGAACGCCTTCAACGGTGAGCTTGCGACGCTATACCCGCATCTGACTGAGGTTGGTGAGGTTTTCAACAGCGACCCCATCATCACCTCATCGTTTGCAGGCGGTGTGACCCGTGCAGGGACCGATACGCGTCTGTATACGCCGTTCGACTTCCCAACCTACTTCGCGCTGCGCGATGTCTTTACTAAGGGCGCGCCCATGTCGAAGCTTGCCGATGTGCTCTCTCAGGATGCGTTGTATCCGCACCCTGAACGCCTTGTGCCGTTCTTCGGGAATCACGATACATCGCGCTTCGCTACTGCCGCGACGGCACCCGGCTACGAGGCTCTGGCGTTTGCTTACATTTTGACGACGCGCGGCATGCCGCAGATCTACTCTGGTGATGAGCTTGCGCTAAAAGGTGGTGATGATCCAGACAATCGTCATGATTTCCCAGGCGGCTTTCCGGGCCAGAGCGGCAACGCCTTCATCGCAGCAGGGCGCACCCCCGAGCAGCGAGAGATGTTCACATGGGTTTCCACGCTCACGCATCTACGTTCCCAGTCCCCGGCGCTGCAGTGCGGCACAGAAGAGGTGCTGAGCTCGAACGCAGAGACGATTGTTTACTTGCGGTCTTATGTGGCTGGCGCAGCGGGTGGCGGTTGCACGGATATCCCGCATGGGACCACATCGCAGCGGGTTCTCGTTGCTCTCCATCGAGATAAGGCGGCTGCGCTCGATGTGCCACTGGCGAATACGGGGGCTGCATCCTGCAGCCTGCAGCAGGCGCTCCTCGCCACGCCGGGGAGCCGTGCGTCGAGTGCGGGTACAGATCTTCACCTTCAACTCGTTCCCGGTGCGGTGTTGGTCGTTCCTTGTCAGTAGTTGTCCGTAGATGTGTAGCCTCAGTGTGGATTGTTTTCGCTCGGTGTCTGTAATCTGAAAGAGAATTGTCAAAAAGCCAGAGGGACACTGTATGCGAGTTCTGACAGGAGTGTTGGTGGTGTGTGTGGTGGCGTCGGGCAGCGTGATGGCCCAGACGGGTGATGCCGCGAAGATCGTTGCGTATCAGAAGACACTGCCAGCGACAATGACGCCGGTGTACGACGAGGCGCGGCGCGAGATGCTGGTGGGTGAGGCGGTGAGTTGCGAAGACCGGCCGCAAGAGAGTCCGTCAAACCGAAACAATTATCTGTGGCAGTATGAGAAGCCTCCGCAGTTACTGGAAAGCTATGACAAGAACCGCGCGTTCTTCGGCTGCGGCGACTGGCATGACGCGGTGGCGTCGACTTGGATGCTGATGTCGATGCTGAGGCAGGACCCGAAGATCGCTGTTGCGTCGTCGATCAAGGACATTGCGACGACACACTTTCGCAAGTCCAATATGGACGGCGAGTATGCCTATTTCACGGCGCCTGCGCTGCCGGGTGAGGGCGGTGGAGGATTCACCTTCGAGATGCCGTATGGCTATGCGTGGCTGCTGAAACTGTACGGAGAGACGAAGGGATACAACAACGTCGAGGGCAAGAAGATGGCGACTGCGCTGATGCCCCTGGCGAAGTGGATGTCAGAGAGGTACGTGTTCTACCTGTATAACCTGAAGTTTCCATATCGGACGGGGATAGAGACGAATACGGCGTGGTCGATGAGCCTTGCACTGGACGGCGTGAATCTATCCGAAGATACGACGCTGCAGACTGCGATCCATGCGAACGCGATCCGTTTGTTTGAGGAGGACAAAGACTGCCCGACAGGACTAGAGCCACAGAACACGGATTTGGTGTCGTCGTGCCTGAGTGAGGCGGCGCTGATGGGACGGGTGATGGACCAGGCCGCGTATGTGAAGTGGCTCGATGCATTTTTGCCGCCGGTGTACTCGGACGAATTTCAGGTGTATGCGAAGGACGTCGACATTAGCCACATGAGCGTGACTGAGCCGGATGCGCAGGTGCAGTTGAACGCGGCCTCACACAAGATCGGGTTGTGCTTTCAGCGCGCGACCGACCTGCTAACGATTGCTTATGCGCTGCCAAAGGACGATCCGCGGATTGCGGTGTACCGACGGCTGGCGGCGATCAATGCGCAGCATGGGTATGACAAGTTGGGCAGCGCAGGGTATGAGGGCCAGCACTGGTTGCCGGCGTTCGCGCTGTTGTATGAGAACGAGGCGAAGGGGCCGGCACCGCTGGCCCCAGAGAAGCCGAAGCCCCATGCAAATGATGCCGCTGAAGAGACTGCGACTGGCGGTGACTGATCCTGCACCGGCGGCCTCGGCTTGTGCTGTCAGCGTGATGAACCTGCATGAATGAGATGGAGATGACGATGCGTGTTGTGAGTTCGGTGTTGATCGCTCTGCTGGTGGGCGTTCCAGTTGCGGTGGCGCAGAGCAGCGATGTGACGGCGTTGTCGGAGTATCTGAAGAAGTTGCCTGATGCGAAGCCTCCTGCCTATGACGAAGTACAGCGGCTGGCGCTGGCTGCAAATCCGCTGGGTTGTGAAGATCATCCTCATGCGCCGGGGCCTGGCGGTGTGGGCAGTGCGCCGACGCGGCAGCCGTATCTTTGGCAGCGGCAGGGCAAGCCGGAGATCCTTGAGGATTATGAGCGCCATCGCGCGTTCTACGGGTGCCTGGACTGGCATTCGAGCGTGAACTCGATGTGGATGATGGTGTCGTTGATGAAGGCCGATCCGAAGATCTCGCTTGCTCCGGCGATTCGCAACGAGCTGGATCGCCACTTTCAGAAGTCGAACATTGATGGAGAACTGGCGTTTTTCAAGAACCTGCAGGGCCCGGGAGCGGACTTCGAGAAGCCCTATGGATATACGTGGTTGCTGAAGCTGTATGGAGAGACGAAGACCTGGGACGACCCTGACGGCAAGCGGGTAGCGATAGTGATGGAACCGCTGGCGAAGTGGATGGCGGACCAGTATGTGCGGTACTTGCAGAGCCTCGACTATCCGGTACGCGTGGGGTTGCACCCGAATACGGCGCTGACGATGGGATTTGCGCTCGACTATGCGAGCCAGACGCACGATACGGTGGTGATGAAGGTGATCCACTATACGGCGGTGCGGCTATTCGGCAACGACAAGCACTGCGCGACGAATATGGAGCCGGTGTTTGGAGACTTCACGTCGCCGTGCCTGGCGGAGGCGGCGATCATGGGACGCGTACTGGACAAGCAAGCCTACGGCAGGTGGCTCGATGAGTTTCTGCCCCCTGCGAACTCCGAGTTGTTTGCGGTGTACAGCAAGGAGATCGATGCGGTGCACGGCAACAACCGCGATACGACGGGTACAGATGAAGAGGGGTTGCCAAATGCTCACCTGATTGGTTTGAACTATCAGCGTGCTACAGACCTGCTGTGGATGGCGGCGGGACTGCCTGAGAGTGACCCGCGTGTGCCGGTGTATCGCAAGCTGGCGGACATCAGTGCAAAGCAAGGGTTCGACAAGATTGGCGCCGCTGGTTATCTGGGAACGCATTGGCTGGCGACCTACGCATTGATGTACGAGAACGAGAACAATGCGTCGCGATGACGAGCGAGCGACTGGCGGATGCAGATGCGTATAGCAATTGATACGGGCGGCACGTTCACGGATATCGTGTACCTGAACGAGGGCAAACTCGCGGTGCTGAAGGTGTTCTCCACGCCTGCTGATCCGGGCAAAGCTGTGATGGATGGTCTTGCGCAACTGAAGCCAAGTGGTGATGTCGTGGTGCGGCATGGAACGACCGTAGCCACCAACGCGATGTTGGAGCGCAAGGGCGCGCGCGTTGCGTTTGTGACGACGAAGGGTTTTGAAGACACGATTGCGATTGGACGACAGGCTCGACCGAAGCTTTATGACTGGTTTCAGCCTGTGCCGGAGTGTCTGGTTCCGGCGGAGTTGCGGTTTGGGGTCGCGGAGAGAGTGGGTGCGGGCGGCGAGTTGCTGCGGGGTGTCGGGGAGGAAGACCTGCAGCGGGTGTGCGCTGCGATTGCAGCGAGCGGTGTGGATGCGGTTGCTGTGTCGTTGCTGTTCTCGTTTGCAAACTCTGAGAATGAGGCGAAGGTTGCAGCGGCGTTGAGGGCGCTTGGGTTGCCGCTGTCGGTTTCGCACAGGATTCTGCCTGAGTTTCGTGAGTATGAGCGCGCGTCAACGGTGGTGGCGAACGCGTATGTTGGGCCGAAGGTGGGATCGTATATCGCGACGCTCGCGAACAGTGTGGCTCGTGCGTATCCGAAGGGGCGGCTTGAGGTGATGCAGTCTTCGGGTGGGATTATCTCCGCTCGGATTGCAGCGGAGGAGCCGGTGCGGACGATGCTGTCGGGGCCGGCGGGCGGTGTGATTGGCGCATATAAACTGGCTCGGCTAGCGGGGTTTGACCGCATCATCGGATTCGACATGGGCGGGACATCGACGGACGTGTGTCTCGTGGATGCGAGCACGGGCGGGCCACGCATCAGCAACGAGTCGATGATTACGGGGATTCCGGTAGGCGTGCCGATGCTGGACATTCATACGGCCGGTGCGGGTGGCGGGTCGATCGCGCAGTTCGATGCGGGCGGTTTGTTGCATGTGGGACCGGAGTCGGCTGGTTCTGATCCTGGGCCGATCTGCTTTGGGCGCGGGACTAAGCCTACGGTGACGGATGCGAACCTTGTGCTGGGACGGTTGGATACGAATCGTTTTCTGGGTGGGACGGTGAGCCTTGACCAGGAGCGCGCTGCGAGCTGGATGGATAAGGCCAAGGTGAGCCTTGCGTCGGTGGAGGAGTTTGCGACGGGGATTCTGCGTGTGATCGAGACGTCGATGGAGAAGGCGATCCGTGTGATTTCGGTGGAGCGTGGCTATGATCCGCGCGACTTTACCCTGGTGGCGTTTGGTGGAGGGGGGCCGCTTCACGCCTGTGCGCTGGCGCGTGCATTGCAGGTGCCGAGGGTGCTGGTGCCGGCGTTGCCGGGGGCACTGTCGGCGGTGGGTATTTTGCTGGCGGATACAGTTCGTGAGTATTCGCGTACTGTGATGCGCGCGGCAGATGCGGATCTCGAAGAGGTGTTTGTGGCGATGGAGGAGCAGGGCCATGCGGAGTTTCGTATGGATGGGCTTGAGGGCGTGGCGTTCCGCTCGGTTGATCTGCGCTATGCGGGGCAGGGATATGAGCTGAACCTGCCGTATGACGCGGAGACGGTGAATGCGTTCCATGCACTGCATAAGCGGCGTTATGGATTTGCGAACGAGCAGCGTGCAGTGGAGATTGTGAATGTGCGAGTGCGCCTGGTGGCAGCGGCGGAGCCTTTTGAGCCGGTGAGAGAATCCGTTGTCGAAGGGGATGGTGCGGCAGCGCTGGTTGGTACACGTGCAGTGTACTTCGATGGCGTTGAGCTTGAGACGCGGTTGTATGAGCGAGCAGCGCTTCATGCGGGTGATACGTTTGCTGGGCCTGCGATTATCTCTGAGTACAGCTCTGCGACGATTTTGCCGCCTGGTGACGTTGTGCGAGTGGATGCGCTGGGCAACCTGGTGATTGAGGTGCATGGATGACAGAGGCCGCGCAGAACGCGATTGAGTTGGCGATCTTCCAGAGCAGCGTGCACTCCATTGCGGAGGAGATGGGTGCGGCGTTGCGGCGGACAGCGATCTCGCCGAACATCAAGGAGCGGCGCGACTACTCGTGTGCGCTGTTCGATCGACAGCAGCGCGTGATTGCGATGGGTGATCATATGCCGGTGCATCTGGGGTCCATGCAGCTTTCGGTGGAGGCTGCGGTGGCGCGATTGGCGCTGAAGGACGGCGACATCGCGATCCTAAATGATCCGTATGCGGGAGGCACGCATCTGCCGGATATCACGATGGTGCTGCCGATCTTTGTGGAGGGCGAAGGGGCGCCGTCATTTTATGCTGCGACGCGCGCGCACCATGCCGATGTGGGTGGAATGTTTGCGGGGTCGATGGGGACGGCGCGCGAGATATGCCAGGAGGGGATTCGAATTCCGCCGGTGCACTTGATGCACGAGGGTGAGATGAATCAGGCGGTGCTGGATCTGATTCTGCATAACGTGCGAACGCCGGAGGAGCGCGAGGGCGATCTCTCTGCACAGATCGGTTCGTGCCGTGTGGGCGAACGGCGAATGAAGGAACTGGTGGCGAAGCATGGGCTTACCAAGTTGACTACGTTGTCTACGGAGTTGCTGGCGTACTCAGAGAGACTGATGCGAGCGGAGTTACGTAAGCTGCCGGCGGGGACGTTCGCGGCGGAGGACTTCATGGACTCCGATGGGATTACGGACGAGCCGATACGGATTGCTGTGGCGATTGCGCTTGACCCTGAGTCAGGTGCGGCGAGCATTGACTTCAGAGGGACGTCACCGCAGGTCGCGGGCAGCATCAATGCGGTGTATGCGATTACGTACTCGGCTTGCTTTTATGTGTTTCGTTGCCTGTTGAGTGATGAGGCTCCGGCGACGGCGGGTTTGATGCAACCGATTGCGGTGACGGCGCCTGCGGGATCGTTTGTGAATGCGCAGATGCCGGCGGCGGTAGCTGGCGGCAACGTGGAAGCGAGCCAACGCATTGTGGATGTGCTGTTGCGCGCGTTGAGCAAGGCGGCTCCGCAGCGTGTGCCGGCAGCCAGCTATGGCACGATGAGTAACCTGACCATTGGTGGACTCGATACGCGTGTGGGCAGGCCGTTTACCTACTACGAGACGACGGCTGGTGGCATGGGCGCGCGGCCTGGGTTGGACGGCATCTCGGGGATTCATTGCCATATGACGAACTCGCTGAATACTCCGATTGAGGCGCTGGAGTATGCGTATCCGTTTCGGGTGCGCTCGTATGCGTATCGCAGCGGCTCCGGTGGTGCGGGTGAGTTCGTCGGAGGTGATGGGCTGGTGCGCGAGATTGAGCTGCTCGACGATGCGCAGGTGACTTTGTTGGCTGATCGGCGCAGGTTTCATCCGTATGGGTTGGCTGGTGGCGCAGGTGGCGCAGTGGGAGCGACCCAGCTGGAACATGCGGACGGTAGTGTAGAGACGCTTGCTGGGAAGTGCAGCATCCATGCCAAGCGCGGCGATGTTGTGCGTTTAGAGACGCCGGGTGGCGGTGGTTGGGGAGTGCCATCCGCACGCGCGAAGAGTACTGCTCGATGACGCGCTTGCCGGTTGGTCAGAGCGAGACGGAGGTGTCTGCGGGCGTATGGATTACGCAGCTGGATGCCGCGGAGCGCTCGACGCTGGTGGGCACATTTGCAGGGTGGATGCTTGATGGGCTGGATGTGATGATCTACAGCTTTGTGCTGCCGAGTCTGATTGCGCTGTGGCACATTAGCAAAGGTCAGGCGGGAATGCTGGGTACCTCGGCGCTACTGCTGTCTTCTCTTGGTGGTTGGCTGGCGGGGCTTGCGGCGGACAGGTTTGGCCGCGTGCGCGTACTGCAGCTGACGATTGTGTGGTTTGCTGTATTCACGTTTTTGAGTGGGTTTGCGCAGAACTTTGGGCAGCTGCTGGTGCTTCGCGGACTGCAGGGGTTGGGGTTC
Source organism: Acidobacteriaceae bacterium (assembly GCA_903970395.1). GTDB lineage: Bacteria > Acidobacteriota > Terriglobia > Terriglobales > Acidobacteriaceae > Granulicella. The sequence continues at coordinate 8,523 of CAJCIM010000131.1, read as the reverse complement.
GGCGGTGAGTGGGCTGTAGGGTCGGTGCTGATCGGCGAGGCGATACGTCCGCGCCTTCGCGGGCGTGCTGTAGGTACGGTGCAGAGTGGCTGGGCGATAGGGTGGGCGATTGCTGCGGTCTGTTACACCGGGTTCTTCGCAGTGTTGCCGCAGCATCTAGCGTGGCGTGTAATGTTCTGGATCGGGCTGATCCCTGCGGCGCTTGCGGTGTATGTGCGCAGACACGTGAAGGAGCCGGAGATCTATCTGCGAGACTCTGTTGCGGCAGAGTCTCGCAACGTACTGGAGATCTTTTCGGCTTCGATGCTCCGGACTACGCTGTTTGCGTCGCTTGTAGCGCTGGGAGCGCAGGGCGGATACTACGCGATCAACACATGGCTGCCGCTGTACCTGAATGCGCGCGGGCTTTCGGTGACGCACACGGGGATGTATCTGCTGGTGGTGATTGCGGGGTCGTTCGCGGGGTATCTGGTGAGCGCGCACCTTGCGGACCGGCTTGGACGCAAGGCGACGCTGGTGCTGTTTGCTGCCGGCGCGTTTGTGACGGTGTTCTTCTACAGCATGTTTCCTATTGGAGACAGCGCGACTCTGCTGCTGGGGTTTCCGCTGGGGTTTTTCCCTTCAGGGTCGTTCAGTCCAATGGGTGCGTTCTTCACAGAGCTATTTCCGACATCGGTACGCGGTTCGGGACAGGGTTTTGCGTACAACCTGGGGCGCGGTGTGGGCGCGTTGTTTCCCACGCTGGTTGGATACTTCAGCGTGCGGATGAAGCTGGGACATGCGATTGCAGTGTTTGCGGTGTTTGCTTATCTGCTGATGATTGTGGGTGTGTTGCTGCTGCCAGAGACACGGGATGCAGAGTTGAGTTAATGCTTGTCGGCACGGCAGAACCAACCGAGTTCCGCAGCGTGCGCGAAGGTGGACTGAATCTTTTCAGCCTGCTTTTCGGCGCTGAGGCGGCTGCGGTGGAATGCGGTGCCGAGGGCCTCGGCCAGGGTGCCGCCGTCGCGGAGCGAAGTCAGCATGGTGAAGGCTTCGCGGTCGATGCGGCGGTAGTAGACGATGTCGTCGTAGCGGTGCACGGCCAGGTAGACGGCTTCGCGCTTCATCGTGGGCAGGCTAATGCGTTCAACCTGCTTGCGCTGCATGGATGCGTTACTGACGATCTCGGTCTCGGGCGCGTCGCGGCGCACGGCAAGAACGAGTTCGTCAACGGGATAACGCAGCTGGAGCAGTTGCAGATGTGGTTGCAGCGCGAGGCGCGTATCCGGGCCGAGACCCTGAAGGTCTTCGGCGTTGAGTGGCGGCAGTTTGAGGCCGTCGAAGGCGTCGACGTAGGCCCATTCGAGAGCGGCGACATCGGCAGCGAGCTGATGGCGGCGACCGGCGAATGTGGGGTGCTCGCTCAGCCATGCGGGGAGCTTCTTGCCGAGGTCGCGGAGCGTCCATGAGACGGATGGATTCTCGCGGAGGTACGCAAGGACGAGCGCGTCGAAGCGCTTCTCGCCGAGCAATGCGTTGAGCGCAGGGTAGTCTTCTGAGACGGCGCCGATGACGCGAAACCAGTACTGACGGTTGTAGATCTCCAGGCGCTCAAAGGAGCTGAGGCGATCATTGGGCTTGATGTAGCTGCCTGCGAGGTCGCTGAGCGGAGTTCCGTCTTCGGTCGACTGCTGCATGTCGAAGTCATCGGTCAAAGGGCGGCGAACGTCTTCGGCCATGCGGCGCTGCAACTCAAGGAGGTTCATGCGAGGACCTCTTCGGGCTGATTGGCTGCTGCTGCGATCTTATCGGCTGCGGCCTTGAGATACTTGTTGGCCTTCAGAGCTTCGTTGTGGACCTCATCGAAGCTGGGGATGTTGTCGTCCCACTCAAGCAGCGTTGCGGTTGGACCGATGCGGTCGATGGCGCGTGCGTAGAGAGCCCAGACGGGGTCCAGGACCGGATGATCGTGGGTGTCGAGGATGTACTTCTCAAACTTGGAGTGACCTGCGATGTGAATCTGCGCGACTCGCTCAGCGGGGACGGCGTCGACGTAGACTGCGGGGTCGAAGCTGTGGTTCTGCGAGGAGACATAGATGTTGTTGACGTCGAGTAGGATGCCGCAGTCGGCGGCGTGGATGACCTCGTTAAGGAACTCCCACTCGGTCATCTCGGACTCGTGGTACTCGGCGTAGCTGGATACGTTCTCGACGGCTACGGGAATCTCCAGTGTGTCCTGCACCTGGCGGATGCGCTCGGCGGTGGTGCGGACGGCTTCGAAGGTGTAGGGCAGAGGCAGAAGGTCGTGTGTGTAGCGTCCGTCGACGGAGCCCCAGCAGAGATGGTCGGAGAGCCATGGCGTTTTGGTGCGGCGGGTGAGCTCCTTGATGCGCCGCAGATGATCCGGGTTGAGCTCCTGAGCGGAGCCGAAGTACATGGAGACACCGTGCTGGACGACGCGATACTGGTCGAGGATCTGGTCGAGGAGGCGCAGAGGGCGACCGTCGTCGATCATGTAGTTTTCGGAGATGATCTCAAACCAGTCAACCACTGGCTTTTTGGAGAAGATGTGCTCGTAGTGCGGGACGCGGAGCCCAATACCGACGCCGTAGTCGGTGAAGTTGTTAAAGCGATTGGCTGGCATGGGTATCTCCGTAGGCAGGGGAGTGAAGCAGGAGATTGCTGGAGGCTTGAGGGACGCTCAGGCCTCCAGCAGAGAAGCTGAGTTCGTTAGACAGTCTTCGAGGGCTTGGAGCCGTCGGTTGCGCAGGCACCCTTGCCCTTGCAGCTGTTCTTGCCGGCGTGCTTGGCATCGCCACCGCCCTGACCCTTGCAGTCATTCTTGCCCTTGCAGGAGTGCTTGGGGAGCGCGGGTGCGTCCTGCTTGACGAGCATCACGCCGGCGACCGGCGTGTTGTTGCTGGCAGCGGTTGTGGGCTGCGCGTTGAGACGAGCGGAGGTACCACCGAGCAGGCCCGTACAAGCAGCGGCCAGAGCAAACGACTTAATGGAGTTGGTCTTCATAGAAGTGTCCTTTTCCTTGGGTTGGGCCAGGCAAAGGCCTGGGCGTTGGCGTCGAGACCTGCTCCAACGAAGTAGAGAGGCGGTGAATCGAGGTGTTATGGCCCGATTGAGGAGCGTAGGTCAGGCTCCCGATTCTCGGCAGCCGCATTGTTTGAAACATCTGTGTGGGAATGGTTACAGGCTTCCGTTACAGTGAGGCAATAAAGCCTAACGGGAATTGTAGCCCTCCGCACATAAATGTATCTACCGTGATACGCGGTGCAGGGGGAAACGGATTGTAACCAATCTCCGGAAGGCGTCTCTAACCCAATGTGCCGACGGGAGACCGAGAGAGCAGATAGACTGTCCACTTTTAGGGAATATGGAGCTAAGATCATGCTGAAGACCGTGTTGCCGATGTACGAACGCGCAGTAAAACTACTGAATATGTTGCAATCGCCGATGCTGCTGGGGGTGCGGCTGTATTGGGGATTCCAGTTTGCCCAGACAGGATGGGGCAAGCTGCACAACCTGGCTGGATTTATCCATGTCTTCCAGAACCTGAACATCCCGTTTCCGGGGATCAATGCTCCGTTTGTCGCCGGGCTGGAGCTTGTCGGTGGGATTCTGCTGATACTGGGTCTGTTCTCTCGACCGATCGCGTTTCTGCTCGCTGGCGACATGCTGGTTGCTTATATCGTGGCCGATCGTGACGCGCTGCTGGCGTTCTTCAAGGACCCTGATACCTTTCTGGCGGCTTCGCCGTATACGTTTCTGTTCGCATCGCTGATGATCCTGATCTTCGGTGCTGGTTACTTCGCGGTGGATACGCTGATCGCCAGGAAGCTCAAGGAGTCTGTGTAATCGCGATGGATACGCAGCGCGACAGCGGAGATGAGGCCAAGATGATTGCCTCGATTCTGGCGGGCGAGACGCAGCTCTATCACGAGCTGGTGCGTCCGCATGAGCGCAGCGTGTACCTGATGGCCTTGTCGTACATGAAGAACGAGGCCGATGCGGAAGATGTTGCGCAGGAGGCTTTTCTGAAGGCGTTTCGCGCGCTCAGCAGCTTTCGTGCGGAGTCGAAGTTCGGGACGTGGTTGATCAGCATCACATTGAATGAGGCGCGCAACCGGCTGCGGCGGAAGAGTGCCGCCCCGATGCAGTCTCTGGATGTTCCTCCCGACGAGGAGGGCGCGGTTTCTCCGGCGCTGCTGCGGGACTGGCGCGAGGTTCCGTCCGAGGCGCTGGAGCGCAGCGAGGTGAAGCAGATGATCGCCAGCGCGGTTGAGGCGCTGCCGGAGATCTATCGCAGCGTGTTTGTGCTGCGCGATGTGGAGGAGTTAAGCGTGAATGAGACGGCCGAGGCGCTATCGTTGAGCGTTCCGGCGGTAAAGGTAAGGCTGCATCGTGCCCGGATGATGCTGCAGAAGCAGTTGGCGCCACAGCTACGAACGGTTACGGCTACGGCGAAGAGGAGGTGGTTTCCATGGTGATCGAGTGCAAGCACGTGTGGAACCTCATCTCGGGTTATCTTGACGGCACGTTGACGGCGGAGGAGCAGGAGGTGATCCAGAAGCACCTGGAGACCTGCGAGATCTGCTCGGCGATTCTGGACTCGACGCGGAACATTATTGTGCTGACGGCGGACGAGCGGGTGTTTGAGCTGCCTGCTGGGTTCAGCGAGCGGCTGCACGCGCGGCTGGCGGCGGAGCTGGGCACGGATGGTGGCCGGGGGGCCTCCCCCCCTTGATCTTTTGGGGCATGATCTGCGAAATCAATGGGTTACAGGTTGCAGAGTCGGCCAAGATATTGATTCGGTTCATCTTAGATCCGGTGATATTGATACGAAACGAGATAGCGGTCGCTGCGAGGCGACCGCTTCGTTTTCTTAACCCCCTATTTCAAGTATAGCGAGTGGGGAAGGGGAATGTGTTTTTGTTTTGGTGGTGGAAGCGGTTTGTATTGTTGGGGTTGCGTGGATTGGAAGAGGTAGTGGGGTTGACAAGGTTAGGTAGCGCGGATGGATTTTATAGCGGGCTTTCAGCCCTTTGGGTTGTGGGATGTGTCGGCACCCAGGGCTTGCCCTGGGCTGGGATATGGCCGCGCCCTTGGCGCTCGATAGTGGGGTTGCTCGTGGAAGGTGGAACGACGCAGGGAAGATAACAGCAATGGCAACGACACAACCAGATTCCCTTCGGGAATGACAAGCCTGAGAAGCCAGAAAAGCAACGACAGCAGCAACAGCGACGGCAACAGATGCGGGAATCTCTCCGCTTTGGCCGCCGGCATCCGGTCGAGATGACAGAGTTCTTCGCCGGGTTCGGTAAAGTACTTCCCTCAGGCGTTGTGGACGATGAGGTGGGTGATCTGCTCGGCTGCGACGAGGATGAGGGTGATGATGGAGAGGGCGATCTGGAAGTTTTCGGAGCGGATCTTTCCAGGGCCGACAGGGGCCATGCGCCACTGCGACGAGGGGCGGGCACGGAGCGAGCGGATGCGCCAGATCATATAGAGGTTGAGCAGCGCGCCGCCCAGGGCGAGGACCATCATGGGGATGCGATAGATGTTGGCGTGGAAGCCTGAGGCGGGGCGGCCCAGGCCGGCTGCGGCAGCAAGGGCGCTGAGGCCAATGAGAACGCGGACGCCGCTGACGGCCATGACGAAGGTGCAGGCGCTCTGGAGCAGGATGAAGAGGAGGCTGGTGATGCTGATCGCCCAACTGGGGCGCGGTGCGGCTTTTGCGGACGCGTCCGAGGAGGCTTTTGTGAGTGCTTCGTTTTCCCGCAGGGAGGACAAGAGTTCGGATCTCCGAGGCAGATTGGCCGCGCGTGAGAGCACGGCCAGCCTTGTACAGAACGATAGCAGACGAGTTTGCGACGATGCTGCTGGGTGACGCTTAGACAGCGTCGCCGGTGGTGTCGTAGGTGCTCCAGGACTCGGTTTGGAAGGCGATGAAGATGGCGGCCCAGGTGTTAGTGCTGGGCAGGTTGATGAAGACTGCGCCGTCCTGCCAGACGCCGTTGTCGGAGCTGTGATTGTTCGCGGGATTGCCCTGGTTCATGTGGATGTCGTGAATGCCGGTGATGCCGCCGGGGTCGGCGAAGGCGCTACCGAAGGCGTAGATGGTGCCGTTCGCATCAGCGATGGCGGCGTTGAGGAGGTCGATGACGGCGTTGTTCAGGTCGTTTTTGGGTGACCCTTTGGCGACGGTGTCGGGGAGTAGCTGCATCTGGTCGCGCGTGATCATAGGCTGGCCGTCGATTTGGGTGCGCACGAAGTCTAGAGCGAGGCCGCCGGGGACGCTGGTGAGCGCGGTGAGGCCGACGGGAAGCGCGAGGAGGCCAGCGGGGTCAGGCGGAGTGAAGGCCTGATTGATGAAGTAAAGGACCTCGGATTTGTCGACGGACTGGACGTTGACGTCGATGGTGGTTGTTGTGTCGGGAGCGGTCTGGACGGTGATCTGGTAGTGGTAGCTGCTGCCGTCGGCGACTTTGCCGGAGATGGGGTCGCCCTTGAGGACGCTGTAGTTGGGGATGGGCATGGAGGGCTCCTGCAAGATGGCCGTTGGGTACGGCTTGGGGAAGTCTAGCAAGTGGGGGTGGCGGGGAGGTTAATTGGGGTTCCTGCGGTCATAGAAGCATGGAAAGAATCTTGACTTCAGCGAGATCAGGCCAATACTATAAGCGAATATCCGTTACGCTCGTAGGCGAGCACATATACAGCCCCCGTAAGGGGGCTTACTATTTGGAATGCCAGATTTCAAAGTTGCGATTCTTAATTGACGGTGGTTTTCTGCGCGTCATAGCGAAGAAGGCTAAGAAGCTGTATGACCCTGATTACATTGAGCGATTCGCGCACGCCTGCAAAGCAGTCGATGAAAATATCTTTAGAACTCTCTATTACGATTGTGCCTTATACCAAGGCACGGTAAAGCAGCCCGTTTCCGGTACAGATCTGGTATTAAAGTCCAGTGACGCCTGGTTGCAGATACTTTCCCATAAAGATCTTTTCGCTGTCAGACGGGGTGTACTGAAATTTAGAGGTTTCAAGCCAAAGAAAACCCCAGTTACGCCAGCGCATCTCACAGACGCCGATTTCGAGCCCATATTCGAACAGAAGGGGGGTAGATATGCGAATTGGTCTGGATATCGCTGCTTACTCTGATAACCATGCAGTCGATCGAATTGTGTTGGTGAGCGGCGATACGGATTGTGTGCCAGCGCTAAAGTATAGGCGGCGAGCAGGACTTCAAACCGTCCTGGTTGAACCGGTTGGGGCAAAAATTGCGCCAGAGTTGGTGGCTCACGCTGACTTCAAGCGAACGATAGCTTTGCCGTGATTTAGCCTACTGACTTCCATCGCATCTAGTGGCTTGGCCTTGGGGCGGGTTGGTGGTATTCTTATAGGGCTGGCGCAGTGTCTGCGATTGAGGCTCGAGAGAGCCCACGCGACGGCCAACTCCCCCGCAACTGTCCTGAGCATGAAATGGACCTGAGCGAGATTCTGTGTGTTCAGAGTCAGGTGAGAGCCAGATAGGTTTTGCGGCACAAGATTCGTTTCACTGGAGTGAGTTATGGCACAGGTATGTGAGCTTTGCGGCAAGGGTCCGCAGTTTGGTAACAACATCTCGCACGCGCACAATGTGACGCGGCGTCGCTGGAACCCGAATTTGCAGTCGGTGAAGGCTGCCACGCCCGGCGGCACCAAGCGGGTGAAGGCCTGCACCAGCTGCATCAAGGCTGGCAAGGTTGTTAAGGGCTAACGCCCAGACTCGAAGAGTGTAGAGAGTAGAGAGTAAAAAGAACGAAGCCTCGGCGGTGGATGTCGCCGAGGCTTTTCGTGTGTGTGTGTTGTGGGAAGACGTTTAGGACTGAGGCCAGTACTTCAGATCCATTGCGAGTTCGGCCGCGGCTTGAGCAATGTCGCCTAGATTGCAGGCGGCTTCGTCTTGATGCCCATCTAGGTACGCGTTGATTGCGTCCATGCGCGGCCATATGAAATCGATGAAGGCGCGCTTGTCTTGTTCTGACATGGCATCCGTCGCCGCGCTGCGTTCGACGTCATCTCCTGTTGCGAGTGGCGTAAAGCGGGTGAGATCGGCGAACTCAGGCGGCAACGGGACGGACATGACGCTCCTTACTGTTTTTCGAAGGCCAGTGAGGCGGAGTTGATGCAGTAGCGTTGACCGGTTTTGTCTCTGGGGCCGTCGGGGAAGACGTGGCCCAGGTGGCCTCCGCATTTGGCGCAGGTCACTTCCACGCGCTTCATGCCGAAGGTGTTGTCTTCGTGGAGCTCGACGGCGTCCGGCGAGATGGGTTCGAAGAAGCTGGGCCAGCCGGAGCCGGATTCGAACTTGGTGCCGGATTTGAAGAGCGGGGCGTTGCAGGCGGCGCAGTGGTAGAAGCCGTCGTCGTGGTTGTTGACGAGGGCACCGGTGAAGGGGCGCTCGGTGCCCTTCTCGCGGAGGATGTGGTACTGCTCAGGGGTGAGCTCGGCGCGCCACTCGGCGTCGGTCTTCTGAATTTTTTCAGGCAT
>CAJCIM010000130.1 GCA_903970395.1 Acidobacteriaceae bacterium | reverse complement strand
GAGGTGAAGGGAATGGGTTTTGGAGCAGTAGTGAAACAGATGTGGGAGCGAGTGACTGACATGAAGGCTGCCGGCAGCGATGCGGGCGTGCGCAAGACGCTGGCCGCGCCGCTGGGCCTGAACTCGATCTTTGCGCCTTTTCGCAGTTCGGGTGTGCAGCACCAGATGCCGAAGCCGACGGCGGCAAATCTGCGGAGGTTTGCGGAGACGCCGGCGGCGCGACGTGCGATCAACTGCATCAAGGACAAGATCGCGTGCATGGAGTGGCGCATCGAAGCGCGGCCCGGCTTTGACAACGATGTGATCGGGAACAGAGATGAGCGTGTGGCTGCGCTGATGCGGTCGTTTGAGACGCCCAACAACGCAGACAGCTTTCGTACGTTGATCGAGCAGGTGATCGAAGACACGCTGGTTGGTGGCTTTGGTGCGGCGGAGATTGAGACGACCGGCGACGAGATGCTGCCAGTGCGGCTGTATCCGGTGGATGGCGCGACGGTGCAGGTGAACTCGCTCTGGAACGGCGATGCTGCGTCGCCACGCTATGCGCAGGTGACCTCGCGGATGGGCAGCGAGAAGCTGATCCCGCTACGCGACGATCAACTGATGTACGTGAAGCTGAACCCGCGCACGCACACGGTCTTTGGCCTGGGCAAGGTGGAGGTGGCGTTCGAGTCGATCACGCAGTTTCTGCAGTCGCATCGCTATGCGGGACGGCTGGCTTCGAACAGCGTGGTGCAGTATGCGCTGTGGTTGAACGATCGCACGCCGGAGCAGCACGAACGGCTGATCCGCTGGTGGCAGGACGAGGTGGAGGGTACGGGCCGCGTGCCGGTTATGAGCTCCGAGCAGAAGCCCGAGGTGTTGCGTTTTGGCGTGGGTACCGATGCGGACCTTCGGCTGCAGTGGCAGGAGTTTCTGCTGACGATGATTGCGAATGCGTTCGACCTGCCCGCGATGCTACTGGGCGTGACGCAGGATGTGAATCGTACCTCGGCGCAGGAGTATGCGAATGAGGCGTTCCAGAGCGCAGTTGTGCCGATGGCGAAGTTGATCGCCGAGCACGTTACGCGTGACGTAATTGCGAAGAGGCTGGGGTGGAATGATCTGCGCTTCGTATGGAGCGAGCTGGAGAGTCGCGACGAGCAGACGGAGGTGAACATCCAGCTGGCGCTGCTGAACGCGGGTGTGTTGACGGCCGCGGAAGTGCGCGAGCAGCGAGGATTGCCGGTTTTACCGGAAAGGCGGCGTAGACGAGTTTGTAAGGGTGTGGCCAGAGAAGAAGGAGGCATGCGTGAAGGAAGCAGTGCGGTCGTATGCGGTGTCGCGAAGTAGTCTGCATCGTGACGCCAGTGCGGGAGTGCGCAGGCGCTGTAACGGTCGCGAGTTGCGTGCGATGGCGGTGGAGTTTCCCGAGGTTGCGGACCATCCAAACAGGCTGCCGTTTGAAGGTTGCCTGACGCTGGTGGATGTGCCGAGCGACAAGGCTCCGAGCGGGTCTCGCGGGCATCGTGTGGTGTTGACGAGGCAGGCCGCGGAGGCTGCATTGCCGAGCCTGCTGGGCATGGCGGTGGACTACAAGGCCGGTTGGGACGGCCATGATGCGCGGCAGAAGTGCGGCATCATCACGGCTGCTCATCTGGCGGGAAAGAAGCTGCTAGTGCAGGGCTATCTGTTTGCGCGGGACTATCCCGAGTTCAATCGGGATCAGTTCCGTCGCGGAGATGCAGCAGCAGCCGAGGGCGTCACGGCGATGGGCATGAGCTATGAGCTTGCCGATGCGCACGTGGCCGATATGCGTGAGCCGGTGTGGAGGCTGACACGGGCGACGTTTACCGGTGCGGCGATTCTGCTGCGGGAGAAGGCTGCGTACAAGGCGACGTCGTTTCACGTGAGGCGTGGCGGTGGGTCTCGTGGCCCGCAACGCAGGTCCGGTGCGATGCTGGCCTGAAGAGCAGAGGGTGTCTCTGCGGAGATGAAGGAGAGTGCGATGAAGGAGAGTGCGATGTTGGAGTTGACCGAGACGATGGAGCGGCTTGAGGCTGTGGCCGAGGCGTTGGAGCAGGCGTCAGAGCGGATCGCCGAGCAGCAGGTTGCACTGGCGGCGGAGGCGCAGCAGTCGGTGGGGCGCATTGTTGCCACGGTGGCGACGGCGCGTGAGGCAGAGCTGGAGCGCCGACTCGCTGAGGCAGAGCAGAAGATTGCGGAGCTGACGGCTGCCGCAGCGCCGAAGGTTACCGGGCGCGTGACGCTGCCGGGAGGGATGGCGACGATGCTCGCCAAGCAAGGCGTGACGCTGGATGTGAGTGGAGGCTTTCCGTCGATGGAGGCCAGTGCGATTGACGGAGCGCTGGCGAGCCTCAGCATCGAGCAGCGCATTGCTGTGAAGTCGGAGCTGCTGCGCGCCGGGCTACTGGGCTAACGCACACATTGTGCGACATACACGCGGCCGATGTAACGAGAGCACAGCATCATGCTGTGCTCTTTTTGTTGCGGCCGCAGACACAAGAGCTTCTACCCAAGAGGAGATACGAATGAACCCGAAGTTTACAGAGATCAGCGCGGCAGCGGATTACATTGGACCTGGCGCGATTGAAGTGCCCTTGTACCAGACTGAGATCCTGGACCTGGTGCGCCGCCGCGGCCCGCTGGGACAGCGCATCAAGCAGGTGCCCGCAACGGGCCATCCGTCGCGGTACTTTGAAGAGACCGCGATTCCTGCACCCGCGGCGTCGGCTGGATTTGTCGATCCGCGGAACATCGTCGCGCCGCTTGTGCAGCCGACTCGCATTGAGCACAGCGTGCCGCTGAAGGCGTTGGTTGCGCAGATCAACTACAACCTCTTCGACATCGAGCTGGGCAAGCAGCAGAGCCAGTTTGCTTATCTGCAGGCGAAGGACCTTACTGACACTGTGGACGGCGTTCTGCGAACGCATGACATGGCGCTGTGGAACGGCAGCGACACCAGCCTGAGCTCTCCGACGACCGCGCAGTACTTCGGCATTGCAGGACAGATTGCAGCGGGTGGCAACACTACCACGATCAGCGCCTCGCAGAGCATCGTCGATGGGATCAAGTCCACCATCGCGCAGATGCTGTCGAATACCAGCTTCGGCGTGCGGCCCACGGCGATCTATGCCAATCCTGTGCTGCTGGATCTGATCGATCGCGAGATGAAGGCGGAGTTCAACGTGGTGCTGAACACCAAGCCGATCGAAGGTGGCCTGACGGTGAAGACGCTCAGCACGCAGGCCGGCGATATTCCACTGATTCCGGAGTGGACGCTGCCGTATACGGGTACGCCTGGTTCCGGCTCAGCGGTGCTGCCTGCGTACATCGTCACCGAGGACCTGATCGAGTATCACTGGCTCGGCGATCCGAATCCGCGCGTCTTCCAGCTTGGTCTGCCTGGCTCGCTGGCCAGCCAGTATGCGGTGGTGAAGTTCGGTGCGCCGGTCGTGAAGGGTGCCAACTACGCGCACTATCAGGTGCTGGTCGACCGCTAGGACATAGCGAAACCTTGATGCAGCGCGGCGGAGAGCGATTCTCTTCGTCGCGCTGCAGATAGCTCGCAAGGAACTGCCGCAGGGCAAGGAGAGACGAATGGGATACTTACAGCCCGCAGACTACGCGGCGTTTGGGTTGAGCGCCGACACCGCCGATGCATGGGTGACGGCGGCGTCGGCGATGATGGAGGCCTACTGCAAGCGGCCGTCGTTGCTTGCGGCGAGTTATACAGAGCGCATGCGTGTGCCGTTCCGAGCGCAGACGTTGCGGCTGAGCTATACGCCGCTGATCAGTGTCGACGCCGTGCAGGCGCAGTACGCACGACCGCGCTTTGGCGATGACGCGTGCGGTGAGTTGCTCGATGGATATAGCGCTGGCTCACTTGCAGGAGGTTATTTGGCGGCGTTCGCAGCGCCGAACCAGTGGATGCCAGTCGATGTGACGACGTTGGATGTCAGTCTGCCGACCGGCGAGTTCCGGTTTGCATGGAACATGATGGGCCTTCGCTACGGCGTGGCTGAGGTGACGTACACCGCCGGGCTGACGACTGTACCGGACGCGGTGAAGGTGGCGTGCGCGCAGATCGTGAGGAACGCGCAGACGACACCGGGGCTGAATGTGAGGTCCAGCAAGCTGGACACTCTGCAGACACAGTACTTTAGCGACTCGTTGATCGACAGCCAGGTGCAGGCGATTCTGCGTCCATATGTGGCAGAGAGGCTGGGCTGACGATGGCAGAGATCTCACAGAGTGAGTTGAATGGCGCGATGCGACAGGCGCACACAGCGCTGCGCACCGAGAGTCGATGCAATGCTCTGTTGCGTATGCCGGGACCTGCTGCTTCTGCAGATGACTCCGAGCAATTGGGTCTTGCCACGCCGGCGTTTCAGGATGTCTCTCTCGGGCCGGTTGCATTTCATAAAGCCAATAACAACACGCGTTTGATGGTATCGGCTGCGACGGTGCTCGGGCTGGTGCAGAGCTTCGCGTACGCCTCCGCGGATGTGATGTTCGAGACCGCGGCAGGCGTGGCGATCGAAGGCGTGCTCTATCTCATCACGAAGATAGTGACGGCTGAGGCCATGGGCAAGCCTTACAGCTACTGGCTAACGTTACAGCCGCCTGCGCGATGACGTAGGCATGCAGCACTGACGAAAGGGGGACGAAGTGCAGAACGCAAAGGACACGTTCTATGAGATGCTGCGCAACCGGCTGGCCGCGTTGAATCCGGGACGCACGATTGTTGTACGCGGTGTGACGCGGCCGGGCGTGCTCGTCGAAGAGAACGAGTTCGCAACGGAGTTTCATCTGCCTAATTGCTTCCGTCTGCGATGGCTGCAGGATGTCGTGGATGCTGATGGCGGGATGCCGCTGATGACGCTGACTTGTGCCATCGACTACGAGACGCCAGGTACACCGGCCAACGGAGGCATGGACCGTGGACGAGCGCTGGCAGCGATGGATGGCGAGCTGCTTGCGGCAGTGAACCAGTGGCCGCGCAACACGCAGAAGTACAACTACTCCACGCTGCCCGAGGGAAGACCACCCGTGCCGATGGCCACCAACATCTGGTGGGCCGAGCCGGATTTTGGCGCAGTGGACGTGAAGCAAGACAGGGTCGCGCGCACCGTAACCGTAGCGGTGATGAGCTATCAGGAGGCAGGCGAACTATGAGCAATGCAATTGAGATCATGCCTCCGCTGGTGCGCCGTGTGCGTGCGTACTTTGCTCCGGTGAACCGCCTGACCGGGCAGCCAACGCTGTTTGACCCTTCGCAGAACGGAGCGTTTGCGTTCAGCTCACCGCCATCGCCCTGGGTTGACCTGGGATGGATCGCGAACTTCAAACGGCAGTGCGGCACGAAGATTGTGCCAGTCAAGACAGGCGCTCCCGCGACGACATATGTGCAGGCGCGTACGGATGTGGAGGCGACGGTCCATCTCAACTTCGAGAGCTGGGGCAAGCTGCAGCTCTCGCTGGCTGCAGGCACGCAACAGATGAACCTTCTGCTGCCCGCGGCTGACGCCGTCGCGGAGGGGTCGGGTGCGATGGCTGCGTCCGCGGTTGCGCTTGCAAGCGGCTCGACCACGAGTGTGCTGCAGGTAGGCGCTGCATCAGCGGCGTCATTTGCGGTGGGCCAGTGGGTTGCGGTGGATGTCGATTACACGGGACAAACGGGGTATCTCGGCAGCGGCGTTAGCGGGGCGTACGCGAAGACGGCGCTTGCCGATGTCAATTACGTCCGTCGCATCACGCTCAACGTGGCGCGCATCGCTTCCATTGCCAATGGTGCCCTAACTTTGGACGCGCCGTTGCTTGCCGGTGTGCCAACCGCAACGATGAAGGTGAGTGCCGTGGTCGGCTTCTGCGATCGCGAGGGTTCGAGCTTCTTCCAGGAGTGGTCTGCGCTCTTTGCTGGCGAAGGTCAGCAGGGTGAGCGTGTGCTGTGGCACTATCCGCGGCTGCAGTCGTTGAGTGGGGCAGCGGAAGCGAACGTCGCATCGACCGGTGGCTACGAGAAGGTGATGCTCGGCGCGGCGTTTCGTGCGCTGCCAGTGAAGGACCTGGTGGACGGCGAGACCGTTGTCTGCTTCCGCAGCTATGTCATTGCATGACAGAACAGCCGTAACGACTAAGGAGAGACGGTGCAGATATCAATCGACAATTTCGATGGACACGGCCCGGTTGATTACACCTGTGCCGTCGCGCCGGAGGGACCGATCACCGTGCAGCGTGCGTTGAACGTGCCTTCGCGTTGCACGGCGGAGATCGTGGTTGGCGCGCAGGGACTGCCGCTGCCTGTGCGTCGCGGCCGTGTCATCGTGATGGCGCAGAGTGGCACGGTGCTCTTCACGGGCTTTCTTGCAACCGAGCCCGTGCAGATGTATGCAGGCTCAGCGACGGAGGGTGCGGTGTATCGTGCACGCCTCTCGGCGGTGAGCGAGGAGTGGCTGCTCGACAACCTTGGCACTGGCGGCAGCCTCTATGACGCGACATCGTTCGAACTCAGCGGAGAGGCGCTCGTGGCGCGGCTGGCGGCGCGGGTGTGTGCGGGGACGTTGCCCGTAAGCGCGGGTGTCGGCGTGGTGCAGAACACAGGAGCCTTCACGCCGAACAAAGCCGAGCCATGGAGTGTCAACGCTGGCCAGGCAGCGGGCGCCGCGTATGCGGGTTACCGTGTGCTCAATGGACAGGTGGTGCTGCAGCCTGTCGGGGCGATTACGCATTCCTTCAGCGATGCGGACGGCACACTCACTGTCGCGGAGCTGCAGACGAGTGCGCGGCGTGACCTTGCCAATGACGTCACGCTTACCGGTGCCGAAGAGCCTGCTGCGTATATCGCGGAGTGCTTCATGGGCGACGGAACGACGACTGTCTTCGAGTTGCGTGAAGCAGCATTCCGCACGACCCAGCGCACCCTTCTGTTCGATAGCTTCAATGAGTCCGGGTTCGATATCTCGCAGTGGGTCGTCAGCGATTCTGGCAGTCACCTCTCGCTTACCAGTGCTGGACTGACGATGAATGGCGGCAACGGGAGTGATGGGGAGACGACTGTTGCTGCGCTCGACGTTGTGGAGATGGGTGGAGCGATCGTCGCGCAGTTGGGCGGCGTTCTCTTTGGCGCGGCTTCGGATGGGATGCTCGCTGGCTTCTATCAGGGGACCCCGGTGCTTGCGAATTGCTTTGCGGGGTTTCGCGTGCGGCAGAGTTCGGGGACAACTGTGCTTGTGCCGGTTGTGAACGGTGCAGAGGTTGGCACCGTCTTCACGCCAGTCGCAGGCCACAGTTACACGCTGCGTCTGCGCCTGCACTGTGTAGAGACGCAGCGTGTGATGCAGCCCCACTATTGCATGGTCGATGGAGTGGTGCAGAGCTTCGGTGCGACAAACGGTGTTACCGCGCCGATGGATTTCGTCTTCGAACTTGTCGACGAGGGTACGGCGTCGAATACGCCGGCAATGGTGCTCTACGATAGCGTGGCCGTCGGTGGCACCATTGCCAACTCGCCAGCGACGTGCGAGTTTGTCGTGGTGAATGCGACGCAGATCTTCGGATCGATTGCCTCGATCAGCGTGACGCGTTCGGGCACGATGTGGGTGGTCAGCACATTGCCAAGCGGTGTGCTGCAGACGCGGCTGATCGGTGTTGCGGGGCAGGGTGTCGATTGCATCGCGTCATATGGCACGCAGACTGGCACGCCGGGCAAGGTGACGTTTTTTGCGGGACGTGTTCCTCTCGCCGGCGAGCGCGTAACGGTCTACTACCGCAGCGAGCGCCGCGCGGTTGCGCGTCTTGCGAGTGCTGCAAGCATCGCCGCCGAGACGTCGAACAATACGCCGGGGACAAGCCGATGGCTCGGGAAGGTCCTGCAACCGGTTGCGCGTAGCTCTGCAGATTGCGAGTCGGCGGCTGAGGCGATTCTTGCCATCTCGACGAGCCGCAGTGCGGCTCTCTCCGGTTCGTACACTGCGATCAATCCGTCGCAGGACATCTGGCCTGGCGACGTCCTAGCAATCACAAGCAATGGCATCACGTCATCGTTGCTGGTCCGCAGCGTTGTCGCAAAGGACATGGGAGCACAGCCCGAGGTTATCGAATATGCTGTGAAGTTCGCCAATGACTGGGCTGGCGAGTGGGCTGACGGCATCGGTCTGAAGTTGAGCGAAGACATTGCCACAAACGCATGGCTGCCTCCAGTCGCGGCGAGTGCTCCTGCGCAGGTGCTCGCTAACCTGCAGCAGCTGAGCGTCACGAGCCTCACCACGACGACTTTGCAGATCGATGCGGGTACAAATCCGCCTGCAGGTGGAGGCTTCGAGGTTCGGCGCAGCGACTGGTTCTTCGGCGTCGGCGTCGATGCTGCCGATCTCGTCATGCGCAGTCCAGTGCGCGCGTTCTCGATTCCGCGTGCCGCGCAGCTTGAGCAGTATTACATCCGTATGTATGACGCGAGTATGCCACCCGTCTACTCGCGGTTTTCCAGCGCAGTATTTATTAACGCTCCCGTGAGCTGAAAGGACGGACATCCATGACGGATTTTGAGAGTCAGGTGCTACAGGAGTTGAGCGTGTTGAAGGCACAGATGCAACAGTTGATGGGCATCGGCCAGCCCGGCAGGCTTACGCAGCTGGAGGCGCGCGTCGAAGCGCATGAGCGCAGTGTGCAGCAGCTGAAAGGCCTCGCCGGGGCGTTTGGTGCACTGCTCACGGTTGTGCATGTGGTGATTGCGTACTGGACAGAGCGCCGTTAGTCATTCACCGGTGCGTAGACACAGTAGCCGCGCGGCGGGGCGGGAAACTCGGAGTTGCCGTCGGCGTCGGTGGTGCGCTCGTCGGGGTGCGCGGTGTCATGGCCGTCCCATGCAACGGGCTTGAATTTCTGGTTCTGCCACTTCGTCTTGACGGAGGTGCCGCTCCACTTGTCGCCCAGGTTGTTCAGCACGTAGATCAGGCCGCTCTGGCTCTCGGTGCCGGCACGCTGCATGATGTACAGGTCGGGATCGACGTGCAGAATGGATGATTCGCCGCCGGCATGCGCGTGGTGCGCGGCCACCAGCGCGTCGATGCCGTTTGGTGTGTTGGGCCGCGCCAGCTCGCAGTTGAAGTAGTCGTACCAGAAGACGCAAGGATAGCCGTCGCCGGTAAGAATGAACGAGTAGGCGAGCATCTTGTCGTTCACAATCTCGTTGCCGCCCATGTCGTGGTTTTCAACAAACGTCACCGCGTTGAACGGCCGCGCCGCGACCACGCTGCCGCCATCGGTCAGGTTAACCAAGCTGTAGTCCAGCTTGTCGCAGACGTCCTTCAGCTTGTAGCGCAGCGGAAAATCGAATGCGGCGATCTGCTGGTCGGTCACGGCACGCACGCCATCGAGCCAGCCTTCGATGTCGTCTGGCCCCGACCAGTACTCGCCGACGACGAACGGTGTGAACTCGCGGCCGTCCTTCTTCTGGTACTGATACTTCGCCAGCAGGCCAATCATCCACGCGCCAAAGCCCTTGACGAAGTCGAAGCGGAAGCCATCGAAGTCGAGCTCTTCAATCAGCAGGCGAGCGTATTGATACATCGCCTCGTATACGCGCGGATTGCGATGGCAAAGGTGCGGGAAGCCGGCAAAGTTTTCGCCCTCCATCATCGCGCGTTCATAGCGGCTGGGATGAAAGCAGTTCCAGTCGCGCGGAAACTTGCCGCTCTTCGGGTTAAACTTCGTCCAACGCTTCTGCCCGTCGAGAGGGTTCACCTCTTCCTCATCCGCGCCGGAGTTGTGGTTGATCACCATGTCCGCAATCGCTCCCATGGAGCGATCGTGGAGAGCTTTGATCAGTCGCTCCAGCTCGGCGCGGTTACCGTAGGCCGTCTTCACCGCGCCTTTCTGGTCGATGTCGCCCAGGTCGAAATAATCGTAAGGATCGTAGCCGTTGGAGCTCTGCGTCGGGCACTTGGAGATGGGCGGCAGCCACAGCGCATCAAAGCCAGAGGCTGACAGCTGAGGCACCTTTTCTGCGACGTAGTTCCACCACTCGCCCACTTTGTTCTCTTTCGCCGGGGCGTCCCAGTAGAACGCCTGCATCATCACCGCCATCGTGCCGCTCCCGTTCAGTTTTCAGTTGCAGAGAAGTAGGATGCGCGAGTGAATATTTTGGCAGCTTTCCACCGATCGCAGCGCCAGCCAAAGTAAGACGGCAGACTCACAAAAAGTCTGCCGTCTGTTGGTCGCGCTTCAAAGGTCTGATTGAGAGGACTAGCCGAGGTCCTCCGACCAGTTCTCGAGATAGTTCTTGAAGTCGGTCATGAACTTGCCTGCGTCCGCGCCGTCGATGGTGCGGTGATCGAAGCCCAGCGTGAAGCGCTGGATGTAACGAATCGCGATGGAGTCATTGCCTTCCTTATCGGTCAACACCACCGGCTCCTTGTTCAGGCCGCCGATGCCGAGGATCGCCGACTGAGGCTGCGCGATGATGGGCGTGCCGAACTGCTCGCCGAAGATGCCAGAGTTGGTCAGCGTGAACGTGCCGCCTGCGACCTCGTCCGGCGCCAGCTTCTTGTTGCGCGCTCGGTCGGCTACATCGACGATCGCACGCGCGATGCCGAGGAAGCTCTTCTCTTCGGTCTGCTTAATCACCGGAACGATCAGGCCCCAGTCCAGCGCGACTGCGATGCCGATGTTGATGTTCTTGTTGTAGAGAATTGCCTCGCCCTGCATGGACGCGTTCACAATCGGATGCTTGCGCAGCGCCTGCACGGCGGCGCGCGTGATGAACGGCATGTAGGTCAGCTTCACGCCGTTGCGCTGCTCGTACTTGTTCTTCTCTTTCTCACGCAGCTTCACGATGCGCGTCATGTCCACCTTGAACACAGTGTGGACGTGAGGGCTGGTCGCCTTGCTCTCGACCATGCGCTTGGCGATGATGGAGCGCATCTTCGACAGCGGCACGAGCTCTCCCGGTGCTGGAGCAGACACCGGAGCCGCAGGAGCAGCCGCAGCGGGCTTTGCTGCCGGTGCTGCCGCAACAGGTGCAGCCGCCGAAGCTGCGGCAGGTGCGCCGCCCTCCAGATGACCCAGGATGTCCTGCTTGGTGATGCGGCCCGAAGCGCCAGTGCCGGGGACTGCGGTGAGGTCGACGTTGTTCTCCGATGCGATCTTGCGCACCAGCGGCGACGAACGCGGAGCTTCGCCAGCGGATGCTGAGGCCGCAGGTGCTACTGGAGCTGCCGGGGCGGGGGTTGGTGTTGCGACGGGTGCAGATGGAGCTGCCTTCGCTGGAGCCGCAGCACCGCCGCCGATCACGGCTACGATGGAGCCGACGGTGACCGTCTGGCCCTCCTGCACGCGGATTTCGGTGAGTGTGCCGGCTGTGGGCGAAGGAATCTCGGCGTCCACCTTGTCGGTTGAGATCTCAAAGATGGGTTCATCGCGCGCCACGGTGTCGCCGACCTTCTTCAGCCACTTGGTCAGCGTGCCTTCGGTGATGGATTCACCCATCTGAGGCATCGGCACCTCAGTGCCGGGGCCAGCAGCTGCTTCAGGCGCGGGTGCTGCTGTGTCCTGTGCGGCTGTTATTGTCGCCGCAGGAGTTACGGTTTCGGCCCTGGGAGCGGCAGGAGCAGCAGCAGCGGGCGCGGAACCGGCCTCTTCAATGGCACAGACTACCGTGCCAACCGTTACCGTTGCACCCTCTTCTACCTTGATAGCGCCCAGCACACCGGCTGCGGGTGAAGGAATCTCGGCGTCCACCTTATCGGTGGAGATCTCAAACAGCGGCTCGTCCCGCGCGACCGTGTCGCCCGGCTTCTTCAGCCACTTGGTCAGGGTTCCTTCGGTGATGGACTCGCCCATCTGGGGCATTACGACATCGGTCGGCATAAAAGGCAGTGTCTCCGCAGCGATTTGCAGCGCTCTTCAAAGCAAAGGCGCAACTCTCGGATTATACGGCGGCAAAAGAAACTCTGGCTGCGAAATCGCCGACTTCCATACTGGTCAGTAAGAAAGGGTGGTTTATGCCGAAACGCCGTTAGACAGCAGCTCTTCGACCGAATCCGCAGCAATCATCTGCCGCTGGAAGACGCGCCCGAAGTTGGCCGACGCGTGGTTTGCAGCCTGTTCTATCGTCGGTCCTGGCTCCTGCGGCGACTCCAGCTCCAGCGATGTAACCCCTTTATCTGTAATGCCGCAGGGCACTATCCAGTCGAAGTCGCGCAGATCGGTGGTTACGTTCAGCGCAAAGCCGTGCGAGGTCACTGCCTGAGATACATGCACACCGATGGCGGCAATCTTCTTCTCGTGGATCGAGCCGCCTGCGTACGTCCAGACGCCGGTCAGCTTGCAGATGCGCTGTGCTGGCACGCCGAAGTCCTTGCAGGTCAGTATCAGCGCCTCCTCCATCATCCGGACGAAGTCCACTGGGCCGAGGTGAGGCCCTTTCTTGCCGGGAAGGTCGCCGCGCAGGTCAAATATTGGATAGCCGACCAGTTGCCCAGGCCCGTGATACGTCACATCGCCGCCCCGGTTGATCTCGTGGATCTCGACGCCGCGCTGTGCGAGCGCCTCATCGCTGGCGAGGATGTTCGCTCGCGTGGCATTGCGCCCCAGCGTCAGCACTGGCGGATGCTCCATCATCAGCAGCGTGTCGCCGATGCGCTGCGCCTTGCGCGCTGCGACGACTTCGTTCATCACGCGGATGCCTTCGGAGTAAGGGATGCGGCCGAGTTGGAGGAGGTGAATGTGCATCGAAACGTCCTTACAGTAGCTGCAGCTCTGGATGTGTCGTCCTGAGCCAGGTTCGAACGCGATCATCCAAGTCTTGTACAGTTGCGAGGATCTGCCGAAGTTCCTCTTCGGAGATACTTCCAGCGGAGTCATAGCTTGCGGTGTTGCGCTTTTTGGAAAAAGCCAGAATCTTGCGAACGAGCTTACTGTCTGCCTCGATGGTGAACTCAAGAGTCTCGATCGTTCGCGTGTGATGTCCTTGTTGGCTTGCAGTGCGATAACCGCTGGCACGCAAAGCGATATCTGCGAGAGCAAGTAATGCGTTGAAGGAGGTGTAGAAGCGCAGATCATCGGAGATATCTTCGACGCTTGCGTCCTTCATACACCGCGCAACGATACTCATCAGACCAGCAATCTCTTGCGGACTCGTAGGTTCTTTCCTAAGCCAGGCGTTCTCAGCGTATCTGTCTAAACCCATGCTCGTCCCCAATCAAAAAGACAGTTTTGCCTTTCTGGATGGTACTTAGGAAATGATGATTGTCCCGCAGTTTTGTTACCAGCTCACTTAAAGAATAAATCGAAGGGTTGATTGGCCGCCGGAGAGTAGCTTCCACGGGCGTGAGCCTCTCCAGCAGATCATCTAACGTTACCGAGCCAATAACCAACAGATCCACATCGCTCGTGGCACTCTCATCTCCTCGAGCAAAAGAGCCATAGACGAAGGCAAATTGAATCTGGTCCGCTAATGGCTCCAGCGCCTCAGAGAGCAGTTGGAAGACGCCGATTGTCTTCGCAAGAAGCGCATGCAACTCCAGATACACCGGGTGCTCGCGATTTGCACGATAAAACACCTGATTTCCAGTTTTAGTTCTGAGGATGAGGCCAGCATCGGCGAGTGTCTTTAGCTCCCGCTGCACGGCACCTGTGCTGACGTCGATGCTTCGTGCAATTTGTCGCACAAAAAAAGCTTCGTCAGGGAAGCCGAACAAGACACCAAGAATACGTCCTCGAGTCTGTCCGAATAGAAGATTTCCGAGAGCTGTGCCTTCTGTACTCATTACGAGAACAATTGTACTCATAATGAGTACAGAAGGCTATAAAGTTATACGTTGATCGCCATGCCCTCGACGCTCGAGAACCCATCCAGCAAGCTTTCGCTCAGCGTGGGATGCGCGTGGATGGTGAACATCATCTCCTCGACGGTCGCTTCGAGTTCCATCGCCGTGACGCACTCGGCGATCAGCTCTGTTGCGTTCGGCCCGATGATGTGTACGCCCAGCACTTCGCCGTACTTCGCGTCGCTCACGACCTTCACAAAGCCATCGTGAGAATCGAGAATCGTCGCCTTCGAGTTCCCGACGAACGGGAACTTGCCGACCTTCACCTGGTAGCCCTTCTCCTTGGCCTGCGCCTCGGTCAGGCCAGCGCTGCCAATCTGCGGCTCGCAGTAGGTGCAGCCCGGGACGCGGTCCTTACGAACGGCGCGAGCGTACTTGCCAGCAAGCTTGCTGGCGACAACCACGCCGCTCATAGCGCCAACGTGCGCCAGCTGCGGCAGCCCTGCAACGATGTCGCCGATCGCGTAGATACCCGGCTCGGTGGTCTCCATCCACTCGTTCACGGGCACAAACCCGCGGTCGAGCTGGATCTTCACCTTGTCGATCCCCGCGTCATACGTGCGCGGCCCACGACCAACGGCGACCAGCACCTTTTCGGCGTCCTTGGTCTGCGTCTTGCCGGCGGCGTCGACATAGGTAACGGTCGCGCCAGCAGCGGTCTTCTCGATCTTCTCGACCTTGCAGCCGGTGTTCACGTCGATACCGCGCTTCTTGTACAGCCGCGTCAGCTCCTTGGAGACCTCTTCGTCCTCCACCGGCACAATGCGCGGCAGGGCCTCGATGATCGTTACATCGGCGCCAAAGCTCTTGAAGACCGAAGCAAACTCAACGCCCACGGCGCCCGAGCCGATCACGATCAACGACTTCGGCATCGCGGGCAGCGTCAGGATCTGCATGTTCGTCAGGATAGTGTCGTCAGCCTGGTAGCCCGGCAACATGCGCGCGTCAGAACCCGTGGCGAGTACAATCTTCTTCGCCTGCACCGTGGTCGTCGTCTGCTGCGTGTAGCCTTCGGCCTGCAGGTCGCGGCCCTTGCCCTTGTCTTCGTCGGTCACGGAGATAGTAAACACCCCAGCTTGCGCCGGCCCGGTCAAACGGCCATGCCCGCGCACCACGGTGATCTTGTTCTTCTTCATCAGGAAGTCGAGACCCTTGGTGTGCTTCGCCGTGATGTCGTTCTTGCGCTTCAGCAGGTTGTCCCAGTTCAGCTTCGGAGCGCTCACGCCGTCGATGCCGTAGCTTTCGGCGTGCTTCAGGTGGTCCCAGACCTCGGCTGAAAACAGCATTGCCTTGGTCGGGATGCAGCCCCAGTGCAGGCACGTGCCGCCCAGCTTGTCGGTCTTCTCGATAATCGCGACCTTCAGGCCGAGCTGCGCGGCGCGGATGCCGCAGGTATAGCCGGCGGGACCGCCGCCGAGGATCGCAAGGTCGTAAATCGTATCTGCCAAAGGAGTCCGCTCCATTTCTTTCGGTCGCGCCGCAGCCCGGGCCTATGGCCACTGCTGTGAGCGCCTGTTTCTTTGCCAACTTAGTGTATCGCCGCCGTCGCAGCCAACCGTATTGGATGTGCGAGTACCGGCTGTCGATGCAGCCACCCACCGCAACCACCGCGCCCGCAAGGAGGTGCGCTTCTCCATGAACAACTTCACCTACTCGGACACCGGCTTCCAGATGACGAAGTCCTTCGAAGGGCTCCGCCTCACCGCCTACCAGGACTGCGCCGGCATCTGGACGATCGGCTACGGCCACACCGGGCCTGACGTCACTCCCGGCAAGACAATCACCGAGTTCGAAGCCGAAGCTCTGCTCCGCGTCGACCTCGCCGCCGCCGCCACCTGCGTCAACCGAGCCGTCAGCGTGCCTATCGTGCAGTGCCAGTTCGACGCCCTGGTCGACTTCTGCTTTAACGCCGGGCGAGGCAGTCTGCTCCAGTCATCGCTGCTCCGCCTGGTCAATCTCGGCAACTTCACACAGGCTGCCGCGCAGTTCGCACTATGGGTCCACGCTGGCGGCGAAGTCGTCCCAGGCCTCGCCCGCCGTCGCAAGGCAGAGGCGGCTTTATTCGTCGGCCAATCCAGCGGAATCGCCTCATAAACTGGCGTACGATAATCCCACGGAGGCGTGCCATGGCCAGCTCAGTCCTGATTCCCGTGAATGAGTACCTGCAGACCATCTATCATCCCGATCGCGACTACGTCGACGGTGAGCTCAAGGAGAGAAACATGGGCGAACAGCCGCACGCCTCGGTGCAGGCGATTCTTGCAGGCATCTTTAGAGACCACAGGCTGGACTGGAACGTTCGTGTGCTCACCGAGCTACGCGTCCAGACCAAGCCCACACGCTATCGCATCCCGGATGTCTGTGTTCTACATAGGTCCGACCCTAAAGACCGCATCGTCACCTGGGCGCCTCTGCTCTGCATCGAAATCCTTTCGGAAGAGGATCGTCTGCAGGAGCTCCAAACCAAGGTCGATGAGTTTGCTGCCATGGGCGTTCAGCACATTTGGATCATCGACCCGTGGCAGCGTGTTGGCTACATTGCATCCACGCAGGGGTTCATTAAGCTCGCGCAGGATACGTTCAGCGTTGCCGGAACCCCGATTGAGCTCTCTTTGACCCAGATCTTCGCTGAGCTGGACGAAGACTAGCGCAACGATCACAATGCTTTAGCACTCACCGCGGATAGGCAGGCGGCTCCGCAAACCGCCCTCAATGTCCTTCAGTTCGGCGCAGGATTTTGCGAAACCGATGGCATTAGTTTGAGAGTCAATTCGTCTGGCGAAGAGAAATACTCCCCGGCGCCCATCTTCAACAGAGCCTCGATTGCGGTATAGCCCCAACCCACGGCTCCAAAGGTAATTCCTACACGATTTGCGGCCTGGGCATCGCGAATCTCGTCGCCGATGAATATGGTATCGGCCGCAGCGAAGCCGCTTCGCGCAAGCAGGTTTCTCAGTTTGGCGCGCTTCCCGAAGACTGAAACGCCACACTCCAGATAATCGAAGTGAGAGGCCATCTCGTGGCCAAGCACACGCATTGCATTGGTTCTTGAGTTCGAGGATAGAAGCGCCAAAGTAGCGCCCCTATCGTGCAGATCGGCGATCGTAGACTCGATCCCCGCGAAGAGCCGGACTGCTTCAACGCGGCGCTCCATCAACTTGCGTGCCGTTTGAACGATCACCGGCAGCTTCCATGCAGGAACTCGATGATATTGAAGAATGCTTCTGGCATCGAGTGTCCGCAAGTAATCCAGGTTACTCCGGTCAAAAGGGTCGAATCGATAGAGTGCCGCAGCTTCGTCAAAAACATCGAGAGAGAGGTCGAAGGTATCGGCCAGCGTTCCATCCAAATCGAAGATCAGAAGACGTCTTCTCATGCGCTCCTCTTCATAGTACGCGGAGGCTCGCACAGGGCTATGGACGGCTGCGACCACAGGTACGCCGCGTGCGTCGAAATCTCAGCTTCCCTTCATCCATGCTTGCAAATCGCCCCAAGTTCGCTGTCCTGCGGTGATGAATGATCCCAGACAAATTCACAGTAGGCAGATAGATGTCGTCATGGCGACGTGGAACAATTACTTATTAGGTGCGAGGCTGCCGATGAAGAGATGGCCGTGGCCGAAAATTCTTGCAGGTATTGCGTGCCTATTAATTGGCATGGGTATATTCCCGATTGTCTCCCTTATCTGGTATGCAAAGTCTCATAACTTTACTCCTGTAAATATGCCGCTGCCTCTGAAGCAGGGCACATATACCTCGCCCTTGTTTAAGCCCGATCTGGATTCTTACCAGATTGATCTGCAGTGGGACTCTTCGGTTAAGTCGATACCTGTGGATTTGGACTGGAAGATTGTGGATGAGAAGGCCCATGTTTTGCAGGTAGGAAGCTACAAATCGCAAGCCGTGGGCAATGAGGTAGGGCTGGGAGACTACAGATCCAAGCCTGCGAGTTTGTTTGCACTACAGCGCAGGCTTCGACTGAAACTGATTGTGAATGTGCATCAGGATGCGGCAGGGGTGGATGTCGAAGTTCCGAGATTGAAGGTAGAGAATCCCGAGTTCAGTTTGGATGCTTCGTATGCTGCGGTGCCGTTTTTGATTTGGGCTGCGCTTGTTGGCGGGGGTGGCGGCATCTTGCTGATTGTTCTCTACGCGCGACGACGGGTCGGGCGTAACGAATATAAGTGATACTGAGGGACGGTTAGCGTTGTCTCATTGCACACAGACGTCGAAAGGGCATCCTATGTCTTCACCACGGGGCACCGTTCTCATCGACACCGAAACCGCATCCGACGACGCCGTTGCGCTCATCATGGCGCTGCGCTCGCCGCAGATTCATGTCGCAGCCATCACCGTCGTCGCCGGCAACGTCCCTGTCGAGCAGGGCAATATCGTCCGGCGTTTGTTGGAGGATAATCTCGGCTGGCATGGCGGCTTCCCGTGAGGGAGAAGTTCTAGTTTAGCGGACGGGAACCCTACTCTTCGCCGATGAGTCCCGCCCTTGCACTAAACTCTCGTGCGCCGAAGTTCGCTATCCTTGGAGTGAATCCTTTGCGACCACGCCGCTCCTACCAGAACCCACCCAACAACAATATAGGGCCATAGCCTATCCGGAAAGCTGGGTACAGGGTACAGGTTGTTCGCTAGTGGCCACAGTAAGAGCAGCACGCCCACAGTGCTTAGAGCCATCCACAGCAGCCTGCCGGATCGCATCGACTCCACCAGTTCTGCGACACAAACGCACAGATACACCAGGATCAATGCCAAGCTGCCTATGGTTGCTGCCCCAATGGCGAAAGGCATCACTCCGGCACGCGAACCCCATACAAGCATAGTCGCCAGACAGGACAGTGAGATCGCCGTCAGTGCTTTCGACGGCGTGCCGTGTTTGGCATTGAGTTCTGCAAACCACCCTTGCTTATTCTGCATGCTCAACGCCTGGAGCATCCGAGCCGCCGCCGACAGCGTTCCAAGCACACAGGCAAAGGCGCTGCACGCCACGGCCACGTCGATACCCAGAGCATACCGGCGCGAGATAAATTTGGTCGCCAGCGTGCTTAATGGGGAGTCACTTCGGACGAGTGCGTCCATATTGCTAATCCCATACCCCATTACCTGCGCATACATTACCAGCACATAGAATCCGGCTGAAATGATCACTGTGCCGATCAGCGCGAGAGGAATATTCCTCTTCGGGTTTCTCGTCTCCTGGCTGAATGCCGTCGCTCCCTCGAATCCTCCGAACGCTAATGTGGTAAAGATCAGGGCATATCCTATTCCTGACCAACCGTGCCCCGCGTCCGGATGTAGTGGTGCCCACGATAGCGGTGCATGGGTCAGGATTCTTACAGCCAGCAATAAGATAATCAGCACGGAGACTCCCTCCAGCGCCAGCATCCCACGTACTGCAACCTTCGTATCCCGCCAGCACAGCCATGTCGCAAGACCAAGGGTCGCCACGCTGACCGGCAACCATAGACTGGGATGACGCACTCCCGCATCGTCCAGCAGAACGGTGACTCCGTTGCCGGCAAGCCCGAGCGCACCAGCCGCCAACCCGGCATAGAACAACAGAAGAGTCCACCCCGCAACATATCCCCAGCGATCTCCGAAGGCATGCCGGATATACGAGTAAACCGATCCAAATCCCTGAATGCGTCTCTCGAAGGCGACGAAACAGAGAGCGACAATCAGCATCGATACGGTTCCGATCAGGAAAGATAACGGTGCTCCCACGCCCGCTGCCTTCACCGTAAAAACGGTATTGAACGACAGCGAGATGGTTGGAGATAAGATCGCAACCGAAACACTGATTGCCTCAAGAAGACCTAAATTTCGTCTCTGATTCACGATGCACAACCCCTTTGCGGTTGGTAGACACGTTTTGGAATAAGCTCAATAACGCCGCCACACCTGTTCAAAGGCGTGCCATCCATAGCAGGCAGATCATGAGTAAAAAAAAGCCGCACAGGCCCATCCCTGTGCGGCCCGTGCTACTACAACTCAATAGCTCACTGATGGTCTTGCATATACCAGGTAAACTTGCCCACGTCGCGATAGCCTATGCGGGTATACACCGGCTTTCCATCTTCCGTCGCATGCAGGATGGTGCGGGTCAGCCCCGTGGCCGCATAAGCGGTTTGCAGTGCGTGTCGTACGACTGCTTCGCCATAGCCCTTCCTCCGGGCACCTTCGGCGGTTGCCACGAGACTTAGATACAACACGCCTCCGAGCACCGTCACAGTCGCCGTGCACAACGGGCGGTCCTCCTCGTATCCAATAGAGGTGTATGCGTTCTTCCAGAAACCCGGTGTCAATACGGAAGAACGGCCAAGCTCCGCTGGCATATGGTATGCAACGGTATTCATCTCGGTCACCGTGTCCCCGTCATAGGACCTCTCGATACGCAATCCGGTCGGGGCTGTTAACGCAAGCGGAAAGGGCTCCGCCACCATGCCCATCATTGGGATGCGAACCGTATAGCCTAGTTCGGCGAGGATGGTATCCGCCTCTTCCTTAGCAGAGCCTGTCAGCAGGTCGTTACAGACCGTCAACAACCCTGGCATCTTCTTTCTGTTCGCTATGGCAACGGCCTCTTCGGCTAGAAGCCTGAAGCTGGACGCGTCGTTCGCTGCTCCCGTCAGAAAAATGGTGTTATAAAACGGCAGTTCAGTATCTGCCCAGGTCACAAACAGATTGTCTAGTTTCTTTACCTCTGCTCCCTCGAACTCCTCAGCAAACGCCTGCCACGCCAAGCCAAACAAATTGATTGACTCGTACAGCTCTTCTGATATGTGCTCCGTCTTCATCTCCATCTTTCTGTGGAACCAGAACTATTCCTTGTTCTCAACTCCGAGTTGACCGGAATCACACGAAAGAACAAGCCACTTTGTTACGAATACATGAAACCTCCCTGGCGAACAACGGAATATGGAGGAAAAACATCTCGCAAGACCACCTCTTTACAAACAAAAGACACCTTTCTTACAAGTGGTCGTGCTATAGGAAGACCGGCTCGCCGAATGAGGGACTCGATCGACGGAAGATCCATCAGTTCTGATCTCCATATATAGGTGGCTGCCGATAAGCGGTGGCCTACTCTACCAACTCCGGCAAAAATCCTGTCAACCTCGGAAATCAAGAAAACCCGCGCCAATCCGGAAGATTCGCGTGGCGTATGAGTTATGCTCCAGTCGCTATACTTGAATCAGTGCATAGAAAAAGCCCCTGCCGATGCGCTCATTGAAGCGCGATTCCTATCTTCCCTTGTTGAATTCCGTGAGAGAAGTGGTGTCCTAACGTGTTTGCACGGAGACTGCCTTTTGCTCAAAAATTGATGCCCACCAGTTGATCTCTGAGTGAAGAGTTTCGCCGCAGCCTCGATAATGAGGGAACCTTATGTCTTCACCACAGCGCACCGTTCTCATCGACACCGATACCGCATCCGACGATGCGGTCGCGCTCATCATGGCGCTGCGCTCGCCGCAGATTCATGTCGCAGCCATCACCGTCGTCGCCGGCAACGTTCCTGTGGAGCAGGCCACGCGCAACGCGCTGGTCACCGTCGAGCTCTGCGGCGCGGATGTGCCTGTCTACACTGGAGCCGCAAAGCCGCTACAGCGCGAACTCGAACCGGCTACGTGGTTTCACGGCATGGACGGCCTTGGCGACTGCGGCTATGCACCCACGCATCGCATTTCCGAACCGACACACGCGGTCGATGCCATCATCGCAACAGCGCTGCGGCATCCGGGGCTTGAACTCATCACGCTCGGCCCGCTCACCAACATCGCGCAGGCCATTCAGCGCGAGCCACGCATCGTCGACAACATCAGCCGCTGCGTTGTCATGGGCGGCGCGCCCTGTTGCGAGGGCAACGTCACGCCCGCAGCCGAGTTCAACATCTGGGTCGATCCCGAAGCCGCCCGCATTGTCATGCTCTCGGGCCTGCCCATCGAGCTCGTCGGCTGGCAGCTCTCACGCTACGATGCCGTGCTGAATGAGCACGACATCGACCAGGTCCTCGCCATCGGCACACCGCTCGCGGAGTTCGTCATCCGTTGCAACGGTCGCGCCCGTGAGGCTTACTTCGAACAGACCGGCGAACACGGCATCTCGCTGCCTGACCCAATCGCAATGGCTCTGCTACTGGAACCGGCACTCGCAGTCGAGGCCAGCGACCACTACGTTGAGATCGAAACTGTTAGCCCACTCACCCGAGGCATGACGGTCGTCGACAGACTCGACGTCACCGCCGACTCGCGCAACGCGACAGTCTGGAAGACAGCCCACGCTCAAAACAAGGCCAAAGTCATCTGGAAGCTCGACGTCCCCGGTTGGAAGCGCCTGCTGATGACTACGCTTGCCGCCAGCAAATAACCTCGATCTTTCAATGCCGAAGCGTGTCAAGCGATCTTTGTTGCAACCGCCGCATTCGAAGGCAGATAGAGAAACATATTCATCACCCGCCAACGCCTAGAATGGAAGTAGGCACAAGAAAATAATGCGATTCTAGGAAGGCACGGCTACAAAAGCCTAACTCGTTTGTTTCCAATATCATACCCGTAAGCCAAATACAATCAGCTACTTAGTGTGGGGATCACCCGCTAAGTAGCTGATTCCATTACAGCCACCTGAAAACAAGTGGAGGGGGGGTGGGCCCCCGTCACTGTCGCAGCTCCACGATCGTCGCTCCCTGACCGCCTTCGTTATAAGGTGGCTCAGCCACCGACGCCACATGCGGATGCTTCCGCAGGTAATCCCGCAGCGTGCGCCGCAGGATGCCCATCCCAACCCCGTGCACCACGCGCACATGCCGCAGACCGGCAAGAAACGCGTGTTCCACAAATCGCTCGACCTCGCTCTCGGCTTCGTCCGCAGTCTTGCCGATCACGTTGATCTCCGAGCTCACATAGTCGGAATCGTCGCTGGCAACGCTCACTCCGCTGCGCCGAGCCGCAGCGACAGGCTTCTCTGCCGCAGCAACAACCTCAGCAACGTCGCTGCGCGGAACGCGTGTTTTCATCGGGCCAACCGCAACCTCAAGCGTCTTCGCGTCGATCACTCGCACAACACGTCCTTCGCGGTTGAGCGACTTCAGCCGCACCAGATCGCCAACCTTTGCCTCGCGCTGACGATCAGCAGTCTGCTTCGCCGCCTTCTCGTCAGTAGTGTGTGCAACAACCGTGGACTGGAACTGCTCGGAGAACTCACGTTTGAGCTGCGCAATCCGCAACGCTGAGTCGCGAGCGATCTTCTGCGCAACCGTCTTGTCGTCGATCGCCTTCACGGTGTCTCGCAGCTGCGACTCATAGCCTTCGATCAGCTCTCGCAGTTGACGCTCGAGCTCACGCGTCCTCTTCTGCTGCTCGGTGCGTCCTTCATGCTCCAGCCGCGTACGCTCGCGATCCAGCTCACGCTGCGTCGCGGCGAGTTGCTCGCGGTCCGCATTCGCTGCGGTCAGCTGCGTGTGCAACTCGTCGAGGAACCGGCCAATGTCGACTTGCTGCGTAGTCATCTGCGCTCGCGCCTGCGCCACAATCGCCGGATCAAGGCCAAGCCGAGCCGCGATGTTGAGCCCTGCAGACGCGCCCGGAACACCAAGTCGCAGCTCATAGGTCGGCGCCAACGCAGCCTCGTCGAAGCCAGCCGCAGCGTTCAGCACGCCTTCGTGCTTCGCAGCGTAGATCTTCAGCGAGGTCAAATGCGTCGTGATGATGCTCCAGACATGCCGCAACAGGAAGTGCTCTGCGACCGCAACCGCGAGCGCCGCACCCTCTTCCGGATCGGTCGCGGAACCAAGCTCGTCCAGCAGCACCAGCGAACCCGCGTCCGCATGTTTGGCGATGCGATCCACGTTGACAATGTGCGCCGAGAACGTCGACAGATTCTGCTCGATGGACTGCGCATCGCCGATGTCCGCATAGATCGCCGTAAAGATCGGCAACTGAGCTTGCTCAACCGGCAACGGCAAACCAGCCTGCGCCATCACTGCAAGCAGGCCCGATGTCTTGAGCGCGACTGTCTTTCCGCCGGTGTTTGGGCCGCTGATGATGATCTGCCTCTTGCCTTCGAGGAAGGTGATCGTCAGCGGGACGATGCGGCCCTGCTCAGCGCGAAGCCGCATCTCCAGCAGAGGATGACGCGCTGCGACAAGCTCGAACAGCGCATCTTGCGGCTCAGCGAATGTTGGAACAACACATTGCATCTCCAGCGCGAAACGGGCGATCGCCTGGTGCGCGTCGACTTCGGCGAGAATGGCTGCACCGACCAACAGCGCCGCTGCATTGGCGGCAACCGCACGAGTCATCGCCACCAGGATGCGATGGACCTCTGCCTGCTCTTCATCCAGCAGGCGAGCCATCTCGTTGTTGTGCTCGATGGTCTCGAGCGGCTCAACGAAGACCGTCTGTCCGGTAGAGCTGGAGCCGTGGACGACACCGCCGACCTTGCGCTTGTACTCCGCCTTGACTGGAATGACGAAGCGCTCGCCGCGAACGGTGATCACAGCGTCCTGCGTGCTGCCATCGTCGGAGAGCCTGGCGAGCGCGCGGCGCAGACTGGCCTCGATAGCGCGGTGCTGCTGCTCCAGCGCGCGGCGGATGCGGCGCAACTCGGGCGAAGCGTCATCGCTCAGTGTTCCATCCGGCTCGATCTTGCCGCTCAGTTGCCGCAACAGCTCGCTGAGGTCGTGGTCGAGCAGCGGTGCGGAGAGTGCTTGCGTCTGTGGCCACGCGCTGCGGTCACCGTCAGGCGGCGCGAGCAAGGCAGTTCGCCACGCGTCGATACGTTCGGCGTGGACGATGAGGGAGCGCAGCTCAAGGGCCTCCAATGCAGAGCCTTCGATGCGAGCCTTGTCGAGCAGCTCTGTCACGTCGAAGATGCCATGAAGGTCGAAGCTGCCGCCGCTGACCAGCATGCGCTGCATCTCCGCGTTGCGGCCTTGCTGCGCGTCGATCCACCCCGCGTTACAGCTGGGTTCGAGCGCGGTTAACCATGAGCGGCCAAGTGCTGAGTGCGTCGCGGCGGCGAGCCGGTCGCGCAGCGTCTCCCACTGTAGCGCGGTGCCGCCGCGTTCGGTGAGGACGTTCGGTATCTCGGGCAACAGCTGCATCTCTCTATCTTACGGAGTCTCGCAGCGACGTAAGATAGAGAGCATGGAGTTTCCGGCAACACGTCTGCGACGGCTGCGCTCGACCGCAGCGATGCGCTCACTGGTGCGCGAGACGCATCTGCGTCCCAGCGCGCTGATCTATCCGCTGTTCATCTGTGAGGGCAACGGCGTGCGGCGCGAGATCGACTCGATGCCTGGTGTCTTCAACCTCTCCATTGACGAGGCGTTGAAGGAGGTCGAAGCCTGCGCTGCGCTTGGTGTTGGCGGTGTGCTGCTCTTCGGCGTTCCAGACCATAAGGACGAGCTAGGCAGCGGAGCGTATGCCGACGATGGCATTGTGCAGCGGGCTATCCGCGCTATTAAGGCGACCAAAGCTTCCGAGTCGCTGGTGACCATCGCCGATGTCTGCTTGTGCGAGTACACCTCGCATGGCCACTGCGGCGTTGTGGCACGCGATGGAGAGCACTACGCGGTCGAGAACGACTCCAGCGTTGCGCTGCTGGCCAAGACTGCGGCTTCGCTGGCTGTGGCCGGCGCGGACATCGTGGCGCCAAGCGACATGATGGACGGCCGCATCGCGGCGATGCGCATCGCGCTCGACGACGCTGGTCAGCAGAACACGCCGATCATGAGCTACGCGTCGAAGTTCGCCTCGGCGTTCTATGGGCCGTTCCGCGAGGCAGCGGGCTCGACACCGCAGTTCGGCGACCGCAGAACGTATCAGATGGACGGTGCGAACCTGCGCGAGGCCATGCGCGAGATCGAGCAGGACCTCGCGGAAGGCGCGGATATGCTGCTGATGAAGCCTGCGATGCCTTATCTCGACGTGGTGCGCGAGGCGCGGAACCGTTACGATCTGCCGCTAGGCGCGTACCAGGTTTCGGGTGAATACTCTATGCTCCATGCTGCGTTCCAGCGCGGTTGGCTGGAGCCTGAACGCACGATGCTGGAGAGCCTGTTGAGCATTCGTCGCGCAGGCGCAGACTTCATTGTGACCTACTTCGCCAAGGATGCTGCGAAGCTGCTGTAAGGGATGCCCCTTCAGCGGTGAGCAGGATGGTGCGGTGCGGGGATGCGGATCGCTTCGAAGTAGACGCCGCAGGCGCTGCCGACGATGCGGTTCGGGGCGGCGAGCAGGATTGAGTCCCCGGGAACCTCTGTGCTGCCGCCGGTGATGTCGGCGTCTTCGTGCTGCAGATTGACCTCAACCACGCCGGATGGCTTGATCTGCAGCTGGGTGAAGTCGGCGGGGTGGGGGTCGCCGGAGAACTCTGCCTTAAGGTCGCTGTCTTCGACGAGCCGGGTGACGACTCCGGTGAGAGGAACGTCACCGCCCTGCCAGTGCATCGACTTCGGTGTGTAGGTGAGGGTGGTGCCCACAAGGAACTGTGCGCGGTCGGCGGTCCAACAGCCTTGGTTTGTGGTGGGGAGCAGGCGCGTGATGTGCCAGGAGCCCTGTAGCTGCGGAGGCAGCGGCTCCGCGAGGCAGGTAGTTACGCACAGGAGCAGACCGCAGAGCAGCCAGACGCGCATCTGCTGGAGAACGTGTGCTGACGTCCTTGTCCCATTGCTATTCCGTTGCTTGAGTTGGACCACACGCCTATTTTAGTGGGAGTAAAGGGATTGCCATAGATCGGCTGGGTACGCTCGCGCCTTTGGCCCTCGCTGCGGCAACAACTTTAACGCAGAGGTCGCAGAGGAAAGGCCGCAAAGGCCGCAGAGGAAAACAGACAACAGCAAATGAAGGGTATCTGCACCCCGCTTCTCTGCTCCCGTAGAAATGCCGCATATATCGGGGAAGCTAGAGTTCTTGTACAAAGCGGATGCTGGGCTCCGGAGGCGTGGCATTGTGGATTTCAGGATTATTCGGTTGACCGAGTCCAGCGACGATGCGTTGCGGCTGCTGCAGGAGTACTACGAGGCGGTGAACGTGGTGCTGCGGGACACGCCGGAGACTATCCAGATGATCGTGGATGATCCTGGGTCGGGTGTCTGGCTGGCGTATCTGGACGGCAGAGCTGTGGGGTGCGTTGTGCTGCGCAGGATGGAGTCGATTCCGTTTGCTGCAGAGTGTAAGCGGCTATATGTGCAGCCGACGGCGCGCGGGCGGCGCATTGCGGACAAACTGCTGGATGCGCAGGAGGAGTTTGCGCGGAGCCAGGGCCTACGCTGGATCTACCTGGACAGTTACGACGACCTGAAGGCTGCCATCGCTCTTTATAGAAGGCGAGAGTACGTTTCCTGCGAACGTTATAACGATAACCCGCAGGCAACTATCTTTCTTCGCAAGGACATAGGGACACCTGACGAGTCCTTATCCTCACTCCGTTGAACCTCGTATTGTTGCCGTTCGCTGCTGCATATCGCTGTTCGCTGTTTCTTTCACGACTTCCCATCGCGAGTTGAATAGCTTTGTAAGGGAAATGTCTCGTATTGTGGTGGATTCCCCCAAGGCGAGACTTCGGTTTCAAACCAGTTTGATTTCAAGAGGATCGTTCGTCCCAATCGGCGGCGACCTTAGTTCAGGAGACGGATGATGGGAAAAGCGACGAAGGTCCTCGAAAAAGGAATTGTGATGACGGCTAAGGCGAGCTGGGCTGTCTTCGACAAGCTGAACTCGATCAGCCCGAACAAGAGCTTTACGCCGAAGTGGTCGAACAAGCCGCTGTTGAAGAGCTACCAGAAGGAGAAGCCGCCTCTCGGCTGGCCGCGTACGACCGACTCGCTTTGTCCGAAGTGCGTACCTGAGATTCGCCAGCAGATCGTGGACGGCAAGCTGCCCCACGAAATCCTGCTGAACGAGAAGGTTGGCGAGATCAAGGCGCAGATCATTGAGCGCGATGGCCAGATCCTGATGATCAAGGACTGCCCGATCCACGGTCACTTCGAAGACGTGATGTCGATCGATCCCGCCATGATGAAGCACCTTGAGGACGTGTTCCCAGGCCGCGACATCCGCGCGCACAACGACGAGGGCTTGCACAACCACGGAACTTCAACCGTGACCCATGGCCGTGGTTCGGTTCTGACGATCGATCTGACCAACCGCTGCAACATGATGTGCGACCCGTGCTTCATGGATGCGAACCAGGTAGGCTTCGTCCACGAGCTGACGTGGGACGAGATCAAGACCATGCTGGACAACGCTATCACCATCAAGCCGAAGCGCCAGATGTCGGTGCAGTTCTCCGGTGGTGAACCGACGCTGAGCCCGTACTTCCTGGATGCTGTGGCTTACGCGCGCAAGGTTGGCTACAACTCTGTGCAGGCTGCGACGAACGGCATCGAGTTCGCGAAGTCGAAGGAGTTTGCGAAGGCTTCGGCTGAGGCCGGTCTGCGCTACGCGTACCTGCAGTTCGACGGCATCGGTAACGCGGCTAACTCGCACCGCAAGGTTGGCAACGCGTTCGACGTGAAGCTGCAGGCGATCCACAACCTGCACGAGGCCGGTGTGGATATCGTTCCGGTGACCACGATCGTCAACGGCATCAACAACGAGCAGGTTGGCCGCATCATCCAGTTCGCGCTGGACAACCCGAAGAAGATCAACTTCCTCTCGTTCCAGCCGGTGAGCTTCACGGGCCGCGACGAGGCGGTTTCGGACGAGCGTCGCGCGGCGCAGCGTTACACTCTGTCGCATCTTGCGCACGACATCCGCAATCAGACAGGCCTTGGCGAGAGCACGCGCGACTGGTTCCCGATCAGCTTCATGTCGACGTTCAGCGACTGGGCCGACCTGGTGCATGGACCGCAACACGACTGGGGCCAGCTGAGCTGTGGCTGCCACCCGAACTGCGGCATCGGCATGGCGCTGATGATCGACAAGGAAACGAAGGAAGCGGCGCCAGTGACGGCGTTCCTGAATGCGACGCAGCTGGCGAAGGACATCGCGAAGGTGAACGACGCGGCGCGCGGCAAGTTCCTCACCATCACCGGTGCGGCGCTGGCGCTGATTCGCAACTACGAGCCGAAGAATGCACCGACCCACTTCAGCATCTTCTCGCTGCTGGAGAAGTTCGATAAGTGCTTTGGCGCGACGGGCCGCAACTACGGCAAGGTGACCGCCGACCGCACGATGGAAGATATCGAGAAGCGCCGCGGCGATCGTTGGAACTTCCTGTTCATCGCGGGTATGTGGTTCCAGGACCTGTTCAACTACGACTTCCGCCGCACCGAGCAGTGCATCATCCCGTACGCGACACAGGAGGGCGAGATCAGCTTCTGCGCGTACAACACGGGTGTGGGCTGGCGCAACATCATCGAGAAGATGCACATGACGAGCTCGCTCACGAAGTGGTATGAAGAGCACGGTCGTCACGAGATCTTCGCCGGTGGCAAGAAGGTCGGTATCGAGAAGCAGGAGAAGTATGATCTCGTACTGAACCAGGCGCACGTTGACTCGGCTGCGAACGATACGTTCGACAAGAGCGGTATCGCGAAGAATGCGCGCGAAGAGAAGATTCGTGCGCGCGACGCGAAGCTGAAGCAGGAAGCCGAGAACGCCCGCATGGCCAAGCTGTATCGCAAGGAGATCCTGAAGGAGCCGGAGCTTCCCGGCGGCTTTGTGGCGATCGGCGAGATCGGTGGCCTGGG